>NZ_JAPWBC010000001.1:0-300266 GCF_041433255.1 Neisseria sp. 20925_1_37
TGTGTTATACTGTCTGCTTCGTTTTCTTCACCGCGTCAGCAGCGAAGAACCGAACTATACGCCTACCAACAAAACCAGTCAACACCTTCCGCAAAATTATTTTCTGAAATTTAACCACCACCCTGTTTTAACAGGGTTTTTATTTGATAAAAAAACTCTAGCAAACTTCCTACACTATCCATACATACAAAAAAATACAAACTAAAGGCCGTCTGAAATTTTGGTCTCAGACGGCCTTTTTGAGGTTTTATGTCTATATTTTAGTCGGCGAACTGTTTTTTCATTCGTTCGCGTCGCTCTTGCGCTTCTACGGACAATGTCGCGGTCGGACGTGCCAGCAGGCGTTTGAGGCCGATGGGTTCGCCGGTATCAGCACAGAAACCGTAATCGCCTTCGTCAATGCTGCGGAGAGTCGCTTGCACTTTATTGAGAAGTTTACGCTCGCGATCGCGGGTACGCAGTTCTAAAGCGTACTCTTCTTCTTGAGTAGCTCGGTCAGCAGGATCGGGGGCGGATTCGTGCTCTTGAAGATGGCCGGTAGTGGTGTTTGCATTTTCAATCAGTTCTTCTTGCATTTTAACCAGTAGTTCGCGGAAGAAGGCCAATTGGTCGCTGTTCATGTAGTCCTCTTCAGGACCATCCCAGTTTAAAATATCTTGTTCTGTCAGCTTTGCCATGGTGTCTGCTTTCGGTTTGTTGTTAATGATTTGGATGCTACGGGTTTGCTTTTATTGGGTTTTCTTGAATTTCCGTTTTGGAAATTGGGCGAATCATATCATGTTTTACCTATTCATTTGTTCTTTATATTTCGATTTGCACTTTTTTGCACTACCTTACACCTAAATGTATTAAAGCGCTTTTTAGGACGTTGTATTTTTGGTCGTTAATACCTGCTGCGCTTTCAGGTGGCCTATTGAAGCAACCATAGGTTGGTTTGCTGGATAAGTTGGGGAAACCATCGAGCCAGCCACAACCATAATAAGAGTGCCAACAAACTACCTGAAAAATCGTATCGCCCTACGCGCAAAAAGGAAAACGGTTTGAGCAATGGTTGCAGGATTCGTTCGATGGCATAGGTCAACGGCGAATAGCGGCCCTGTATGCTGGACACCATTCTAATAATCAGACCGATAAGTAATGTATAGGCCGCGGCTTTCAGCATATGGAGTGCGGCAAACCAGAAGTTTGCCAAAATCAGCTTATTGCTGATAGACAGCGCCGGCGAGATGAAAATAATGGCAGTACAGGCAAGGTAGTACACCAGAAAACCTGCTGGCAGGCAGTACCAATCGGTTTTCTCGCCGGATGGAAATGCTTTTTGCCAAGGTTTGGTCAGCCAGCCTGTTGCCTGTATGCTGAATTTGAGCAGGGGGTGTTCTGCTGCCAATCCTGCATATCGGAGCAAAAAGCGCGTGATACACAGGATGGCAATAGCGTCTGCCAATAATAGGAGCAAGTCGCCGCGCATGTTCAGACGGCCTTGTATTGTTGCGCCATTTCTTGCGAACGTTTGACGCAGGCTTCTACGCCCTGTTCGATGGCTTCGGCAACGTGACGGGCTTTGAAGGTTTCGATGGCTTCGTGTGTCGTGCCGCCTTTGGAAGTTACGTTTTGCTGTAATTGTGCAAATGCTTCGCCGGTTTGTTCGGCCAAAGCCACGGCGCCTTTAAATGTGGCGAGGCTCAGTTCGCGTGCGTCTTGTTCGTTGAAACCTTGTGCCAAAGCCGCATTTTGGAGCGCGCCCAACAGATAGAAAACATAGGCGGGGCCGCTGCCGCTGATGCCGGTAATATTGTGGAGTTGCTCTTCCTCGTTCAGCCAAACGGTTGTACCGACAGAGCGCATGATACCGTCAGCGGCTGTGCGGTCGGCTTCTGAAACGCCTGCATCAGCAAACATACCGGATACGCCCAACCCGATTTTGGCCGGCGTATTGGGCATAATGCGCACGATACGGCGTGTGCCGCCTAGATAATGGCTGAGGGTATCGATGGACAAACCTGCCGCTACGGACAACACCAGCGCACCATTCAAACGAATGTTTTGACAAGCTGCCTGCATATCTTGCGGTTTGACGGCGAGGATGAGGACGTCGTCCGCGCTCAATTCGGGTAGGTTTTCAGAAGTGGCTACGCCCAATTCTTGCACCAGTTGCGCCCGTCTTTCGGCGCCGCGTTCGACAATGTGGACACGATAGCCGTCTTGTTTGACCAAACCGCCTGCAATGGCAGTCGCCATATTGCCGCCGCCAAGAAAATAGATATTCATATATATGTCACTCCTTTGTGATATCGATCAGGCCGTCTGAAACTGCTGTCTGCCCTGTTCAGACGGCCTATTACTTTTATTGAGGATAATGCCGCTTGCCGAAAATCGCGCTGCCGATGCGGACATGGGTTGCGCCGCATTCTACCGCGATTGGCATATCTCCGGACATACCCATAGACAAAACATCTACTTCAACGCCTGCCGCGTTCAGCTCAGCCAACAGCCGTTGCATGGTGTGAAACTGGCCGCGTAACTCATCGTCGCTGCTGTCGGCCTTGGCCACACACATCAATCCGCGCACTTTAATATTCGGCAACTTGGCCACTTCAAGGGCCAGCTCGACTGCTTCATCGGGCGCCACGCCGTGTTTTGCCTCTTCCGCGGCAATGTTTACTTCAATACACACCTGCAACGGCGGCATTTCAGACGGCCTTTGTTCGCTCAAGCGCCGCGCCGTTTTCAGACGGCCTATCGTATGCACCCAATGTGCGCGCTCGGCCACAAATTTGGTTTTATTAGACTGCACATCGCCGATAACGTGCCAAACAATATCCGGCAAATCGACCAGCGTTTCCGTTTTTTCAAACCATTCCTGAATATAGTTCTCGCCAAAATCGCGCTGACCGGCCGCATACACTTCGCGGATATCGTCTACCGGAAACGTCTTGCTGACCGCTACCAGCTTCACCGCATCCGCAGGCCGTCCTGCAGCCTCAGCCGCCTGTTCAACCGCCCGGCATACGTCCTGATAGTTTTGTTGCAATACCGACATGGTTTTCTCCTTTAACCCGTTCATCACTCGGCATTTTGAAAATTTTACTTGGTCGAACGGATTTATCTATTTAAAATAAAGCGATTTTATTATTCTAAACCAAAACAAGGCCACATTATGCAGATTACCGACTTACTCGCGTTCGGCGTGAAAAACAAAGCCTCCGACCTCCATTTGAGTTCGGGCATTTCCCCCATGATACGCGTACACGGCGACATCCGCCGCATCAACCTGCCCGAGATGAGCTCGGAAGAAGTCGGTACCATGATTACCTCGGTCATGAACGACCACCAGCGCAAGCTCTATCAACAGGATTTTGAAGTCGATTTCTCATTTGAGCTGCCTAATGTTGCCCGTTTCCGCGTCAACGCCTTTATGACCGAACGCGGCCCGGCCGCCGTATTCCGTACCATTCCGAGCACCGTCCTGACGCTGGAAGAATTGCGTGCGCCGCGCATTTTCCAAAAAATTGCCGAAAATCCGCGCGGTTTGGTCTTGGTAACCGGCCCAACCGGTTCGGGTAAATCCACCACGCTGGCGGCGATGGTCAACTACATCAACGAAACCCAACCGGCCCACATTCTGACCATCGAAGACCCGATTGAGTTCGTCCACCAAAGCAAAAAGGCGCTCATCAACCAGCGCGAGCTGCATCAGCACACCCACAGCTTCACCAACGCACTGCGTTCCGCACTGCGCGAAGACCCAGACGTGATTTTGATCGGTGAGATGCGCGACCCTGAAACCATCTCCCTCGCCCTGACCGCCGCCGAAACCGGCCACTTGGTTTTCGGTACGCTGCACACGACCGGCGCCGCCAAAACCATCGACCGTATTGTCGACGTATTCCCTGCAGGCGAAAAAGAAATCGTGCGCTCCATGTTGTCTGAATCCTTGCGCGCCATCATTTCCCAAACCCTGCTGAAAACCCGCGACGGCAATGGCCGCGTCGCCGCGCACGAAATCCTGATTTCCACACCGGCCGTGCGCAACCTCATCCGCGAAAACAAAATCGCCCAAATCAACGCCGCCCTCCAAACCGGTCAGGCCCACGGTATGCAAACCCTCGATCAAGCCCTGCAAACCCTTGTCCGCCAAGGCACCATCAGCCCCGAGCTGGCACGCAGTAAGGCGCAAAACATCGAAAACCTCTCTGTTTTCTAAACCATACTCAGGCCGTCTGAACCCCATCATCCCGTTTTCAGACGGCCTTTCAGCCTGACCGAATACCCGTTTTAAAGAGAATCATCATGAGCGACCTCGCCCCTCTGCACGACCTGTTAAGCGAAATGGTGCAAGCCTACTCACAAAAAAACCAAGCACCGCACATCCCCACCCCGGCCGAAATCGGCACGCATCTTCACCCCCTGCTCGACCGTATGTGTGAAGAGGCCGAAAAACGCAACGCGTCCGACATCTTCATCAGCGCAGGCTTTCCCCCTGCCATCAAAGTCGGCGGCACCCTCACGCCCATGCCCCACAAAGCGCTGACCGGCGCGGACACCGCCGCCATCGCCGAATCCACCATGAACCCCGACCAGCTCGAAGCCTTCAACCGCGACTGGGAAATCAACTATTCCGTCCAATCGCGCAGCAACACGCGCTACCGCGTCAACGCCTACCACGAGCAAGGCCGCGTCGGCATGGTATTGCGCCGCGTCAGCCAAGACATTCCCGAAATGAAGACCCTCGGTTTGCCCGAAAAACTCCAAGAGCTTGCACTCGCGCCGCGCGGCCTGCTGATCCTCGCCGGCCCGACCGGTTCGGGTAAGTCCACCACCATGGCCTCCATGCTCAACTACCGCAACCAAAAGCTGCCCGGCCATATCGTTACCATCGAAGACCCCATCGAGTTTATCTACAAACCTTGCCGCAGCATCTTCACCCAGCGCGAAATCGGCATCGATACCGACGACTGGAAAACCGCCGTTCAAAGCGCCATGCGTCAAGCGCCTGACGTCGTCTGTATCGGCGAAGTCCGCAGCGAAGAAAGCATGGAATACGCCCTCCAACTGGCTCAAACCGGTCATCTGTGCGTTTTCACCATCCATGCCAGCACGGCCTCCCAAACCATCGAGCGCATCATCAATTTCTATCCGGAAGACCGCCGCCAACAGGTTTTGATGGATTTGGCGTTAAACCTCGTCGGCATCATCGGCCAACGCCTCACCATCAAGAAAAACCGCCAACGCACGGCCGTTACCGACCTCCTGCTCAACACGCCGGCCATGCAGGACTTGATTTTCAAAGGTGAATTGCTAGAAATTCGCGACCTAATGGCACGCTCCGGCAGCAACGGCATGCAGACGTTCGACCAAAACCTCTTCAACCTCTACGCACAAGGCCAAATCGAACTCAGCGAAGCCCTGCGCCAAGCAGTATCCGCCAACGATTTGCGCCTGCGCATTCAAATGCACGACGAGGGCAACAATACCGAACGCCTCTACGACCGCATCAGCGACCTCAACCTGATGACCTAATGGCGCAAGCCAAAAAAAGGCCGTCTGAACAGGTGTGGAAACGAAATCAAGTATTTCCCCGTATCCGTTCAGACGGCCTTATCTCATTTAAAGCATTCTGAAACCAACTGAAAATCCTGCTAAAATCCAATCATTCACCTCATAACGAATAATAAACAACACCATCATGAACACTCCGCCGCTCAAACCTCTGATCATTGCCTCCCTGCCCGTCTTCGCCAGCGTGTTCATCGCCGCCACCCTCGTTTGGCACTTCAACACGCCCAAACTGGTAATGCCCTTCGTACTCGGCATTATTGCCGGCGGTTTGGTCGATTTGGACAACCGCCTCACAGGCCGTCTGAAAAACATCGTCATCACCGTTGCCCTGTTTACCCTCTCCTCACTGCTTGCCCAAAGCACCATCGGCACAGGCGTTCCCTTCATCTTGGCCATGACCCTGATGACTTTCGGCTTCACCATCCTCGGCACCATCGGCCTCAAATACCGCACCTTCGCTTTTGGTGCGCTCGCCGTCGCCACCTACACCACGCTGACCTACACACCAGAAACCTACTGGCTGACCAACCCCGTCATGATTCTGTTGGGCACTGTCCTATACAGCGTCAATACCCTGATCTTCCAAATCATCCTGCCCCACCGCCCCGTCCAAGAAACCGTTGCCAACGCCTACGACGCACTCAGCAACTACTTCGATGCCAAAGCCGACTTTTTCGATCCCGACGAAGCCGCTTGGTTGGGCAACCGTCAAATCGACTTGGCCATGAGCAACACCGGCGTGATTACCGCCTTCAACCAATGCCGCGGCGCACTTTTCTACCGGTTGCGCGGCCAACACCGCCATCCGCGTACCGCCAAAATGCTGCGCTACTACCTCTGCGCGCAAGACATGCACGAACGCATCAGCTCCGCCCACGTCGATTACAGCGAAATGGCCGAGCAGCTCAAAAACACCGACCTCATCTTCCGCATCCGCCGCCTGCTCGAAATGCAAGGCCAGGCGTGCCGCAACGTTGCCTCCTCCCTGCGCAACAACAAACCCTACGCATACAGCAAACGCCTCGGCCGCGCCATGGAAGGCTGCCGCCAATCCCTCGGCCATTTTGCCGAAACCCATGCCGACAATGCCAACCTCCACAATATCCGCCGTCTGCTCGACAACCTCAGCAGCGTCGATTACCAACTGCGGCAATTGCAAAACGATGCGTCCCTTGCCGAAAACGACAATGCCGACACCCGCATCGCCGCCCTTGAAAACACCAAGTTCCGCAATATCGGCGAAACCGTCCTCAGCCAGCTCAATTTCGAATCCGGCGTCTTCCGCCATGCCACCCGCCTCTCCATCGTCGTGGCCGCGGCCTGCATCATTGTCGAAATCCTCCATCTCAACCTCGGCTACTGGATTCTGCTGACCGCCCTTTTCGTCTGCCAGCCCAACTACACCGCCACCAAAAGCCGCGTGTACCAACGTATCGCAGGCACGATTCTCGGCGTAATTGTCGGTTCGCTCGTCCCCTACTTCACCCCGTCCGTTGAAACCAAACTCTGGATTGTCATCGCCAGCACCACCCTGTTTTTCATGACCCGAAGCTACAAATACAGCTTCTCCACCTTCTTCATCACCATCCAAGCCCTGACCAGCCTCTCGCTTGCCGGTTTGGACGTGTACCACGCCATGCCCATCCGCATCATCGACACCATCGTCGGTTCCGTTATCGCATGGGCCGCCGCCACCTACCTCTGGCCCGATTGGCGTTACCTGACCCTCAGCCATACTGCCGCCCAAACCATCACTGCCAACGGCCGCTATCTCGACGCCATCCTCGACCAGCTGCAAAACGGCAGCCGCGACGATTTCGACTACCGCCTCACCCGCCGCCAAGCACACGAAAGCACCGCCGCCCTCAGCAGCACCCTGTCCGACATGAGCAGCAACCCGAAAAAATACCAAGACCGCCTGCAAGACGGTTTTACCCTGCTCAAAACCAGCTATGCGCTGACCGGCCACATTTCCGCGCTCGGCGCATACCGCGACCAAGTCCGAATCGACGGCAACGACGGCTTTGCGCCCTATGCCAAGCTGACCCACCACATCGCCGAGTTGCTGACCCAAATGCCCCAAACCGACCCCGAGGCTTTTGAAACGGCCATGACCCAAATCCGTCAGGAATTTGCCGAGCTTGAACAAAACACACAAGCGCAGCAAGACCACATCCTCAAACACCAGCTCGACCTGATCATCCGCCAGCTTACCCCGTGCTATCAGGCATTGCACCGACAGGCCGACGTAGAGGCCGTCTGAAAAGAGCCGGACGCTTTCCAGACTGTTTAGCAACAAGTCTGCCAACCATCGGCGTTGAATCCAGCTAAACACTTCCTCAAATAAAAACCAAAAAACAAAAGGCCGTCTGAAACCTGATTTCCAGATTTCAGACGGCCTTTATTTTTAACAATCGATATTAAAACCGATTATGCGCCGCGTTTTTCCAAAGCAGCAACGGCAGGCAACTCTTTGCCTTCCAAGAACTCAAGGAACGCGCCGCCGCCGGTAGAGATGTAGCTGATTTGATCGGTTACGCCGAATTTGGCAATTGCCGCCAAAGTGTCGCCGCCGCCGGCAATCGAGAACGCATCGCTTTGGGCAATCGCTTCGGCCAATACTTTGGTACCGCCGGCAAATTGGTCAAACTCAAACACGCCGACCGGGCCGTTCCATACGACCGTACCGGCAGCTTTGAGCAAATCGGCCAAAGCAGCAGCGGATTTAGGGCCGATGTCCAAAATCATGTCGTCTTCGGCAACGTCGGCAATGTCTTTCACCACAGCTTCCGCATCGGCGGCAAAGGCTTTAGCGACAACCACATCGGTCGGCAGCGGAACAGAGCCGCCTTTAGCCGCCATTTTCGCCATGATTTTTTTGGATTCTTCCACCAAATCGTGTTCGGCCAAAGATTTGCCGATGGCTTTGCCTTCTGCCAACAGGAAGGTATTGGCAATGCCGCCGCCGACGATGAGTTGGTCGACTTTGTCGGCCAAAGATTCGAGGATGGTCAGTTTGGTAGACACTTTGCTGCCGGCAACGATGGCAACCATCGGATGAGCCGGTTGTTTCAGGGCTTTACCCAAAGCGTCGAGTTCACCCGCCATCAACACGCCGGCGCAGGCAACCGGTGCGGCTTGGGCAACGGCTTCAGTCGAAGCTTGGGCGCGGTGGGCGGTACCGAATGCGTCGTTGACGAACACGTCGCACAAAGAAGCGTAGGCTTTGCCCAGCTCCAAGTCGTTTTTCTTCTCACCTTTATTGATGCGCACGTTTTGCAGCATCACGACATCACCGGCGTTTAAAGTCGGTTTGTTTTCACGCCAGTCGTTCAATACTTTCACGTCTTTGCCCAACAGTTTGCCCAAATGCGCAGCAACAGGTGCCACATCGTCTTCAGGATGAAATTCGCCTTCGGTCGGACGGCCGAGGTGGGTCATCACGATCACAGACGCGCCATTGTCCAAGCAGTATTTGATGGATGCGAGCGAAGCGCGGATACGGGTGTCGTCGCTGATGTTGCCGTCTTTGAACGGTACGTTCATATCGGCGCGGATCAGAACGGTTTTGCCTTGAACATTTTGTTCGGTCAGTTTCAAAAATGCCATGATGATTCCTTTGTGATGGTTGGAAACGGGAATGTTTGGGATTATCCGCGAATGAGGCGCGACGGTAAAGATTGGCAACGGCCGCGCTTGATGTGAATCAGCAGATAAAGCCGCAGGCCGTCTGAAACATTCGGCCAATCTTTCAGATTTTCCGCTATACTTTGGCGATTGATTTTCATTTTACGGATTGAACCATGTTACGCCGAATTGCTTTAATGCTTGCCTTCGCGCTGCCTGCCGCTTCATGGGCGCAGACGCTTTCTGAAACCCTGCCCAACGGTCTGAAAATCATCGTCAAAGAAGACCACCGCGCGCCTGTGGCCGTTTCGCAGATTTGGTACAAAATCGGCAGCGTGGATGAAAAACCGGGCAAAAGCGGCCTGAGCCACGCTTTGGAACACATGATGTTTAAAGGCACGAAAGACGTTCCCTCCGGTGAATTCAACCGCCGCGTGTCCGAGCTGGGCGGGCAAAACAACGCCTACACCAACCGAAATGAAACGGTGTATTACGAAAACGTCGCCGCCGCCAACCTGCCCGAGATTCTGAAACTCGAAGCCGACCGCATGCACAACCTCAACTTCAGTGACAAAGAATTCCTTAACGAGATGAACGTCATCCGCGAAGAACGCCGCCAGCGCACGGAAGACACGGCCGACGGCAAAATGTGGGAACAAGCCTATCTTGCCGCCTTTACCCAACCGTCCATGCGCGCCTCCGTCATCGGCTACATGAAAGATTTGCACACCCTAAAAGCCGGCGACTTGCGCGCGTGGTACAAACAATATTACGCGCCCAACAATGCCGTATTGGTCATTGTCGGCGATATCGATGCCAAACAAACGCTTCAGACGGCCGCCAAACTCTTTGGCGATATTCCGGCCAAAGCCCAGCCGCCGCGCAACAAACTGAATACCGAACCCTATTTGCGCAAGCCTGTTACGGTCAAAGCCACTTCTCCGGTTACACACCAGCCGCTGATTGCCATCAACTTCCGTGTACCGAAACTCCAAAAACTCGATGACACGATGCCTTTCGCCCTCGACATCCTCTCCGATATTTTGGCAGGCAACGCATCCAGCCGTTTTGATAAAAACCTCGTGCGCGGCAAACAAACCGCATTGAGCGCAGGAACGCATTACGACATCATCAGCCGCGAAATGCCGCTGTTCAGCGTAATAGCCATGCCTGCCGAAGGCGTGAAAACCGATACTCTGATTACCCAGCTGCGCCAAGAAATCAAAGACATTGCCGACAACGGCGTTTCCGAAGAAGAATTGCAGCGCGTCAAAACCCAGGCAGCGGTCAACGAAATCTACGCCAAAGACTCCATGTCTTCCCAAGCCTCCATGATGGGCCGCCTCGAAGCACGCGGTTTCCAATATACCGACGAACAAGAAATCCACCGCCGCTTACAGGCAGTCAGCGCGCAAGAAGTACAGGCCGCCGCCCGGATGTTGACCGACGAGCGCATGAGTACCGTCATCATCGAGCCGCAAAAACCTGCCGCCGCGCCAAGCAAAAAAGCTGCCAAACGCCGATAAACATCAGGCCGTCTGAAAGCACATACCCTTTCAGACGGCCTTAACAGAAAGCCACAACATGAAACCCACCCTGCTCGCCCTTGCCCTACTCCTGCCCTTAAGCGTCCAAGCCGCCACCGACATCCAACGCTGGCGCAACCGCGACGGCACCCAAATCCTCCTTGTCGAACGCCACGAAAACCCCATCATCGACCTTGAAGTCAGCTTCAAGGGCGCAGGCAGCGTCGCCAATCCGGATGGTAAAAGCCAAGTTGCCGAATTTACCGCCGCCCTTCTGACCGACGGCACCCAAGAGCTGGACGAAGAAGCCTTCAATGCCGAAGCCGACAACATCGGCGCACAAATCAGCAGCGACAGCAATGCCGAAAGCGCATCTGCAGGCTTCCGCAGCCTCAGCAAAGCCGCCATCCGCGACAAAGCCGCCAACTTGCTCAACCACTCGCTGACCCGTCCGCGCTTTGACGAAGCCGTTTTCCGCCGCCGTCAAATCCAATCCATTACCGGCTTGCAACAACAAGAAACCACCCCCGACTACACCGCCACGCGCGAACTGACCAAGCTCATCTATCCGAACCACCCCTACGGCAGCGGCGCAAACATAACCGTTGACAGCCTCAAACAAGTTAGTCTGGACGACATCCGCGCCTTCCACCGCACCCACTACGGCAAAGACAATGCCATCGTCGCCATCGTCGGCGACCTCAACCGCAAACAGGCAGAGCAACTGGTCGAACGCGTCCTCAAAGACCTGCCGGCCAAAGCCACCGCAACCCATGCCATCCCACCCGTTCCCAAACAAACCGCCCAACGCCGCGACATCCCCTTTGCCGGCACACAGGCACAAGTCCTGCTCGGCACCTCCCTCATCAAACGCCACGACCCTGACTACTATGCCCTCGTTGCCGGCAACTATATCCTCGGCGGCGGCGGTTTCGACAGCCGCCTCATGAAAGTTTTGCGCGACCAACATGGCTACACCTACGGCGTATACAGCAGCCTCGCTCCGGCGACAGAAGAAGGCACGTTTGCCGTTTCCTACTCCACCCAAAAGAAAAACACCAAAGCCTCACTGGCCGATACCCAAGCCGTCATCGAACAGTTTATCGCCGAAGGCCCGACCGAAGCCGAACTGAAACAGGCCAAAGCCAACATCGTCGGCGGCTTTCCCCTGCGCTACGACTCCAACGACAAACTGCTCAACTACCTGAGCCTGATCGGCCTCTACGACCTGCCTAACGACTACTTGGAAGCCTACCCAAAAGCCATCAACAGCCTGACCGTCGAACAAGTCCGCGACGCATGGCAACGCCGCGTCAAATTCAAAGACCTCAACACCGTCGTTGTCGGTGCAGAATAAAACGCTTTAAAACAACAGGCCGTCTGAAAGATTTTCAGACGGCCTTTAACTTTGTTTAAAATCAATCAAACCATTTGTAGATAATTGGTAGAATTTAAGTCCTCTTTTTACATTTTCTTTTGATTCTGCTTAAGAAAGCCTCGCTCCATGTGATTGGGATTGCACGATTTGTTTTTGTTGCTCCTCATATTCAATTCGTTGTGCCGTTTGCTGAATTTGGCTCAGGCTTTCCTCTACCGGCGTCTTAGCCGCTTCCCATATATCTACAGAAGCCATTATTAATCCAGGGGCTTTGTGTCCGATCAAGACTTCCCCATTACCTTTAATATTGATTAAAGACACACCACTCATCTTGTTTTTATAAGCCACTGAAGCTAACGACATCGCAATATTGTCCAAATTATTTGCATCGTAAGCGATGTTTTTCTGGGCACAAAAATCAGCAAAAATCTGTTTCCCTTGATAATAGATTTTTTGGGCGTTTTGCGGCATATCCTCAATAGTTAAAGCCGTTGGTTTATCAATATCCGCCGCGTATTGATCGCGTTCATCCCTTTCATCCAAAGACATCATATTCGGATCTTTTTCGATAAGGTCACGGGTTTTTTGGTACTTTTCGTTGGCATTCTGCTCAATGTCTCGCCAACGCCCCAGCAGGCTTTTATCATATAAGGCTGGTGATTTTTTCAGCTTATTAAATAACCCTCCTCCTTGACGAAGCAGAGGAATACCTGTTTCTTCTATCAAAGCATCGGATATTTTCCGATTCAATTTCTCTGACTGGAGTTTTTTGAAGTCCTTATCCGTAATAGTGACAAACGGCAGCTTGTCGGTATCGGTATAGACAAGGGGCACAGACCTGCCTATACCTTTCGGATCAATAACTTTCTTGAACCCGGCGTTTGCCGTATCTACCATCATTTTTAACATCCTGCCCGAAGCGTCTTGGGAAGATGAACCGCCGATAAAATCGAAGTTGTCGTCTTTGGGCGTGATTCTGAGGTTGCGAATTTCGCGGCTGCCGTCCGGACGGACGAAGAATTGGAGTTTATCGATGTCAGCTTTGGTAACTGTTACCTGCGTTGATCCGAAGATAAAGGCGCGTTCGACATAATCGGAGGATGATGTGTCTATACCGTATTGGGAAACTGCAACAGTAAAACCGTTTCCTTTAGGACCAAACATAACTCTTTGTCGTTCTGTAAAATCTGTATAAAGTTTATTTCCAATCTCATCAAAAGAATAAGGTTTTTCTCTAGCAGGTAAATTCCCAGCCTTAAAAAAATTTTCAAACATTTTGAAATCTGTTGCCGAGGCATATTTCCCTGCACCATTTTTCATATAATCCACAGCATTAATTCTGATGGGAAAACGCTTCTCATGAGTTACCGATAATTCCATATCTTCTCGTTTAGGTGGTGTAGGACTATTCCATAAGTATCGTGATAAAACGTTATCAATAGTTACCTCAGAAACCGATAGAGATTTTTGAATGCTTAAATTTGGCATTTCCTACATCCTTTTATAATCAATACAAAGATAAATGATAATATGGTTTCCACAGAACATCACCACAATTGTTCATTAAGAGAAGTTCTGAATAATCTGCCTGATGAGAAACTTTTCCCTCCTTATTTGAATAGGACAAACTTGGAATTACTTCCCTAGAATTGAAATAAAAATTTCCTATTCCATAATTTTCGATCTCAATACTGCTTGGGATATATTTCTCAGGAAAAACTTCTGCAAAAGTAATTAAATGTCTGTTTTTAATTATAGGTTCTACGTCCTTTCTACTTAAAACCTTACAACAGTCCGAACCATAAACTGATTCTCCCCCTTCTGCACCTGTGGCCACCAAGGTAAATCCCTTATTACCGTATTGTATAAAATACTTCTCTAAATCAATAGATTGTTTAATTTGTTTTTTAGGGTATTCCTCTAATAAAACATAATCTGTGGATTTTTTTGCCGATAAAAATAAGTTATCCCACTGTCTGTTAGTATAATTTTTCGGAATAAGCCAAACACTGCAAGAGTTTACGTTTTTTTGGCAATCAACATAAGAATTTCCTGCTAAAGTAGTAATAGAACTATTCTGTAGAATAATTGCTACTCCTAGCATTCTTTCTGTGAAGCTGACCATTGCTTTCCTGTGTAATTCCTCTGGGGTGTAAAAATTCCTGTCCCGCCAGCAATAGCCTGCCCTGAGTTTTTCCCTGTATTCCTGTTCCGAAACCCCTTCAGGCTTGGGATCTTTGGCAATCAGTTCTTTCCAGTATTGGTATTTGTCGGGCGCGGTATATTCATATATACCGAAGCCTGCTGCCGCCAAAGCAGCGATTGCCAGTAGGTATTTGTAGACTTTATTCATTATGCTTGCCTTCAATTAATAATTAAGGTCGTCTGAAACTTTTCAGACGACCTTTTATCGTTCAAGCTAGGCTTTACTCAACCGTTACCGATTTAGCCAAGTTGCGCGGTTTGTCCACGTCTGTACCGCGTGCGAGGGCGGCGTGGTAAGACAGGAGTTGCACGGGGATGGTGTGCACAATCGGCGAGAGTACGCCGACGTGGCGTGGTGCACGGATAACGTGCACGCCTTCGGTAGCGTTGAAGTTGCTGTCGAGGTCGGCAAAGACGAAGAGTTCGCCGCCGCGTGCGCCGACTTCCTGCATGTTGGCTTTCACTTTGTCCAACAGACTGTCGTTCGGGGCAATCACGACAACAGGCATGTTCTCGTCCACCAAGGCCAACGGGCCGTGTTTCAACTCACCCGCAGGATAAGCTTCGGCGTGGATATAGGTAATCTCTTTCAGCTTCAATGCACCTTCAAGGGCGATTGGGAAGTGGATACCGCGACCCAAGAAGAGTGCGCTGGTTTTCTTGGCAAATTTTTGCGCCCAAGCGGCGATTTGCGGTTCAAGGTTGAGAACGTGCTGAACGCTGCCCGGCAGTTGGCGCAATTCTTCGACGTATTCACGCGCTTGTTCGTCGGAAACCAGACCGCGCTGTTTGCCCAAGGTAACGGCCAGACCGAACAGGACTACCAGTTGGGTCGTGAACGCTTTGGTAGAGGCAACGCCAATTTCTGCACCGGCGCGTGTGTACAGTACCAATTCGCTTTCACGCGGCAAGGCAGATTCCATCACGTTACAAATAGACAGGCTGTGTTTGTGTCCTAAGGATTGCGCGTATTTCAGGGCTTCCATGGTGTCCAAAGTTTCGCCGGATTGGGAAATGGTGATGACCAGTTGTTTCGGATCGGCAATCACGTCGCGGTAGCGGTATTCGCTGGCGATTTCGACGTCGGTCGGCACTTTAGCGATGGATTCAAGCCAATATTTAGCAGTCAGCGCGGCATAGTAGGACGTACCGCAGGCAAGGATTTTGATGCTGTGGATATCGTCGAACACTTCGCGTGCATTCGCACCGAAGTTTTCAGGTTCGAAACCGCCATCTAAGAAGACTTCGGCAGTATCGGCGATGGCGCGGGGTTGTTCGTGGATTTCTTTTTGCATGAAGTGACTGTATGGGCCCAACTCCAAAGAAGCCAAAGACAATTCGGACACTTTAATCGCGCGCTCGGTTTGCGCACCGGTTTTGTCGAGCAGTTTTTCGATGCCGTTTGCGTTCAGCAGGGCGATGTCGCCGTCTTCCAAGTAAGCGATGCGGCGGGTAAAGGCGATCACGGCGGATACGTCGGAAGCGATAAAGGTTTCTTGGTCGCCCAAGGCCACCAACAGTGGGCAGCCCATGCGCGCAACAACCATTTGTTCAGGGTTGTCTTGTGCGATAACGGCAATAGCGTATGCGCCGTGGAAACGGGCAGTCGCAGCTTGGACGGCTTCAAACAGTTTGCCGCCGTTTTGCGTGTATTCGTGGTTGACGCTGTGGGCGATGACTTCGGTATCGGTTTGCGATTCGAAGGTGTAACCCAACGCTTTCAGGCGTTCGCGTTCGGCTTCAAAGTTTTCGATGATGCCGTTGTGGACAACCGCGATCATGCCGCCGGAAATGTGGGGGTGGGCGTTAGGCTCGGTTACACCGCCGTGGGTTGCCCAACGGGTATGGCCGATGCCGATATGGCCGAACACGCCTTTTTCGCGTGCCGCATCTTCCATCAGCTGCACACGGCCGACACGGCGGACGCGTTTGATTTTGCCGTCCATGTTTACGGCAATACCCGACGAATCATAGCCTCGGTATTCAAGGCGTTTGAGACCGTCGGTCAGAAAATCGACTACATTGTGATTGGCGCGAATAGCACCTACGATACCGCACATATAAGTTCCTTAGTATCAAAAGTTTGAGAAAATGACTGCTGCTCCGGCTCCCGAAAGCGGCAGTCGGAAAACGCCGTTTTATATTCATTGAAACGGTAAATCTGGATTTCAGACGGCCTGTTGTTTCTCAAGGCCGTCTGAAAGTAAATAAAAGACCAGCCTTACTTCTTATCACCTTTTTCCGGACGCACCCAGCCTTCGATGACGGTTTGGCGCGAACGGGCGAGAACGAGTTTGCCGTCTTCGCAGTTGCGGGTAATCGCGCTGCCCGCGCCTGTCGTTACTTTGTTGCCTAGGGTAACGGGGGCAACCAGTACGCAGTTTGAACCGATGCGCACTTCGTCGCCGATGACGGTTTTGTGTTTGTTCACGCCGTCGTAGTTGGCAATAATCGTGCCGGCGCCGAAGTTGGTTTTGCTGCCGATTTCGGCATCACCGATGTAGGTGAGGTGGTTGGCTTTGGTGCCGTTGCCGATGGTGGCGTTTTTAACTTCGACGAAGTTGCCGATGTGTACGTCGTCGGCCAGTTTGGCTTGTGGACGCAGGCGGGCGTATGGGCCGATTTGGTTGTTTTCGCCGACTTCGCAACCTTCAAAATGGGAGAATGGGGCGATTTTGGTGTTGGCACCGATTTTGGCGTTTTTAATCACGCAGTTGGCACCGATTTCAACGTTGTCGCCGAGTTCGACTTCGCCTTCGATGACGACGTTGACGTCAATCACGACATCTTGTCCGTGTTTCAGACGGCCTCGTAAATCGAAACGTGCCGGATCGCGCAGGGTTACGCCTGCTTTGAGCAATTCTTGCGCCTGTTCGGTTTGGAAAATGCGCTCGAGTTCGGCCAGTTGGAGTTTGTTGTTCACGCCGGCGGCCAGATGGGAGGCGCGGACTTGGACGGGATGAACTTTAATACCGTCGGCAACGGCTTTGGCGATGAGGTCGGTCAGGTAGTATTCGCCTTGGGCATTGTTGCTGGAAAGGCTGTTCAACCAAGCTTCGAGTTTGGCGTTGGGCAAAACCAAAATGCCGGTATTGATTTCTTTCACGGCTTTTTGGGTGGCATCAGCGTCTTTTTCTTCGACAATGGCGGTTACGCTGCCGTTGCTGTCGCGGATGATACGGCCCAAACCTGTCGGGTCGTTAGGCACGTCGGTCAACAGGCCGACTTCGTCACCTGCGGCTTCGAGCAGGGTTTCAAGGGTGGCTGTGTCAATCAGGGGAACGTCGCCGTACAACACCAGCGTGCGGCCTTCGGCGGAAAGGTGCGGCAGGGCGGTTTTGACGGCGTGGCCGGTACCGAGCTGTTCGGTTTGTTCAACCCAAACGACATCGCGTTTGACGGTATCCAAGACTTGCTCTTTGCCATGGCCGATGACGACGCAGATGTTTTGGGGATTCAGGGAGGAGGCGGTGTCGATAACGCGCTCAACCATGGGAAGGCCGCCAATGCGGTGCAGCACTTTGGGCATTTTGGAGTACATGCGTGTGCCTTTGCCGGCAGCGAGGATGACGATATTTAAAGCTGTCTGAGCCATGATACGGTTTCCGTTGTCGTTGTTTGAGGCCGTCTGAAAAGTGGGGCAACAAATGTTGATTGTTTTTCACTCCGTTTCAGACGGCCTTGGGGATATTGTTATTCGGTTGCTGGCTGTTGGTTGGCAAATTGCGGTTTTTGCCAATGTTGGCCGCGTTCGCCGTGTTCAGCATGATCCGCTTGATTGGATTGGACGGCGCGACGCTCTGGGCGGAACTGGTTGTAATTCATGTTTTTAGAATAAGTACCGTCCTGATAAACGATAGGCGTGCCGGTAGCATATTTTTGGCGTACGGCGGTACGGCCGGATTCGTTGGTGTAGGTTTCCCAAGAGCAACCGGCCAAAACGGCGGCGGCAGTCAGAATTAAAGCGAGTTTACGCATGATGTTGTCCTTGTTTTTAAATGTCGGCAATACCGTGTATTGTACTTGTTTTTTCAAAACTTCACGGCAGTTTTGTGCAAAATTCAAGCAAACCCTGCATATCTTTCGCTATGCCGTCGGCAAATGGCAACGGATGGGCTTTTTCGCCGTACCAAACAGTCTTCATGCCCAAGGCTTTGGCTTGGTGCAGATTGTCGGCGCTGTCGTCCACCATAATGCACTGTTCGGGTTTGACGCCCAATAGGCGGCAGACGTTGAGATAGGCTTGCGGATTGGGTTTATAGAGCAGGCCGAAGTCGTCCGTGCCGAACAAGCCGTCAAAATGCGCTTCCAAGCCCAACGCTTCAACCAATGCGCGGACATAAAACGAAGGCCCGTTGGAAAATACGGCTTTTCGCCCTTTCAGACGGCCTAAAACGTCATCAGTTCCATCCATACCCTCCACCTTTGCCAAAATTTGCTTAAGCGGGTGACTTTCACGCAAAAATTCATCGATATCGACTTCGGGATGGTGGATTTGCAAACCGGCAAGCGTCGCGCCGTATCGGTGCCAATAATCTTGGCGCAGGTGGGAGGCGGCTTCTTCGGAAAGTTTCAGACGGCCTGCCATGTATTCGGTCATGGCACGGTTGATGATGTAGAAAATGCCGGCTTCGGCATTGTGCAAAGTGTTGTCGAGGTCAAACAGCCAAACGGGGGAATGATTCATATCGTGCCTTGATATGCAGATTTTGTTATGATATTTCGTATTTTACCCGCACAAAGGAAAGAGAATGAAACTGAAATTGTCCGCAGTGGCTCTATTACTGGCCTCGGCAAACCTGTACGCCCAAACCGAAGTACGTCTGGCCGTGCACAAATCCTTCAGCCTACCCCAATCCGTCATCGCGCAATTTGAAAAAGCCAACGATGCCAAAGTGTCCGTCATCAAGGCAGGCAGCGGCAACGAAATGCTCAACAAGCTGATTTTGAGCAAGGCCAACCCGATTGCCGATGCGGTTTACGGTTTGGACAACGCCAACATCGGCAAAGCCAAATCCGCAGGCATCCTCGCCGCCAACCAACCCAAATCCGCGCCCGTAACCGCTTCCCTGCCCGATGCGCTGGCCGTCGATTACGCCTATGTCGCCATCAACTACGACAAAAAATGGTTTGAACAGAAAAAACTGCCCCTGCCGCAAACCCTGCAAGACCTGACCAAACCGGAATATAAAAACCTTCTGGTGACTCCGTCTCCCGCCACATCCTCGCCTGGCCTCTCCTTCCTCTTGGCCAACATCGGCGGCATGAGTGAAGAAGGCGCGTTCAAATGGTGGGCGCAAATGCGCCAAAACGGTGTGAAAGTTGCCAAAGGCTGGAGCGAAGCCTACTATACCGACTTCACCCAAAACGGCGGCGCCTATCCCCTCGTGGTCAGCTATGCCACCAGCCCGGCGGCCGAAGTCCACTACTCCAAAGGCAAATACAGCACCCCGCCCACCGGCAACCTCTTCCTCAAAGGCGGCACATTCCGCCAAGTTGAAGGCGCGGCCGTTTTGAAAGGCGCGAAACAACCCGAGCTGGCGGCCAAACTGGTGAGCTGGCTGCAAAGCGGCGAAGTTCAAAAAACCCTGCCTGCCGAAATGTGGGTCTATCCGGCAGTCAAAAACACGCCGCTGCCCAAAGTATTCGAGTTTGCCCAAACCCCGAAACACAGCGACTCTCCCAACCGTGCCGACATCAACACCAAACAAAAACAATGGGTGAGCCGTTGGAGCAAAACCGTTTTACGTTAAGCTGAAAAAGATTTAAGAAAGATTAAAGGCCGTCTGAAAAACCAAATCATTAGTTTTTCAGACGGCCTTGTTTTACAATGACCTTTTAAACAACTTCACACGCATACACAATTATGAATTTCGATCTTCAATCCCTCTCCCCCTTCTCCGGTTGGGAACAACTCGCCCAAACCGGCATGTCTTTCGGTACCAACCTGCTGGCCGCCTTAGCCATCTTCTTTATCGGCCGCTGGGTCGCCACGCGCTTGGTAACACTGATGAAAGCCGCGCTGACACGTGCCAAAGTCGATAAAACGCTGGTCAGCTTCCTCGGCAACGTCGCCAACATCGGCCTGCTGATCCTCATCATCATCGCCGCACTGGGTAAACTCGGCATTCCGACCACTTCCGTGACCGCCTTGATCGGTGGCGCAGGCTTGGCCGTGGCTTTGTCTTTGAAAGACCAACTGTCCAACTTCGCCGCCGGCGTGCTGATTATCCTGTTCCGCCCGTTTAAAGTCGGTGACTTTATCCGCGTCAACGGTTTTGAAGGCATCGTCCGAGAAATCAAAATGGTGCAGACCTCTTTAAGCACGCCGGACAACGAAGAAGTCGTCCTACCCAACAGCGTGGTCATGACCAACAGCATCACCAACCGCTCCTCCCTGCCCCTGTGCCGCGCCCAAGTCGTTGTCGGCGTCGATTACGCCTGCGACTTGAAAGCCGCCAAAGCCGCCGTATTGAGAGCGGCAACCGACCATCCATTGTGTGTTCAAACCGAAGAACGACCTGCCGTCGTATACATTACCAACCTTGGCGACAGCGCCATCGAAATCACCCTTTGGGCGTGGACGCAAGAAGAAAATCTCGGCCCATTCCGATTCGCCCTGAACGAGCAGATCGTCGAAAATCTGCGCGAAGCCAACATCAACATCCCATTCCCACAATGTGATGTCCACCTCATCCAGCCGAAAGCCTGATTTCAGCTTTCAGGCCGTCTGAAACCCGGCGGGCCAAGCACCTGCCCGGTTTTACCCTTTTCCCTAAGGAGCCGCCATGTCCCACCTGCAAACCATCGCCGAACACCTGACCAGCCGCCGCCAAACCGTTACCTGCGCCGAGTCCTGCACCGGCGGCCTGCTTGCAGGTGCGCTGACTTCCCTCTCTGGCAGCTCGCAATGGTTTCATCAAAGCTTCGTCACATACAGCAACCAAGCCAAACAGGAGCGTCTCGGCGTCATGCCCGACACCTTGCTGAAACACGGCGCGGTCAGCCGCGAGACCGTCTATGAAATGGCACGCGGCGCAAAAGCCGTGGCGCAGGCAGATTACGCCTTGAGTATTTCCGGCATCGCCGGCCCTAGCGGCGGCAGCGCGGCCAAACCGGTCGGCACAGTCTGGTTCGGCCTGGCCACGCCCGAGGGTTCGTTTGAGCAAACCGCGCTATTCACAGGCGACCGCGAAGCAGTAAGGGCGCAAGCCGTCGAATACGCATTGGCTTTCTTGGCGGAACATTTGGTTTGATAGCAAAAACTCAGGCCGTCTGAAATCTGGAAATCAGGTTTCAGACGGCCTTTCACAAATTAAGATATTTAAAGCTTTAATGGTATATACTTAATCATATTTTTTACTATCAACCGAAAATATAAAGGAAAAATAATGAACAAAACAAAAAAATATACACTAGCTCTTTTAGGCTTTTTTGCAACTTTTTTAAGTGCCTGTTCCCAATATGGCGATCCATATAAAGACGTACCGAAAGAAATTAACGGACATCCTGTATACGAGGTGCCGTTCGAACAGCCTTTGATTATCGACCCGAAGAAGGAACAGGTGTTTTATTTCAAATTGAAAAAAAAGCCAAAAGCCCTCGAAACGAACTATGCGGTCTATATTATGGCAATGTATCCGCTTGAAGATAAAAAGTATTACGACGTTGAAAAGAGAGTGGATATGAATGATTATTTGATTGAAAACAAGTTGTTGAAATTTGAAACTTCTCTAGTGCATTTTGACAAAGGGAAGAAAGAAACTCAAATAAGTTTGAGTAATAATTTTATTCATTATGCCGAATTGCCAAAAATTAATAATAATTATGAGAATGCTATTAGATTCAAGAATAACCAAACTCAATTTGTTGCCGATGAATCTATTGCTCACTCGTCTCACACATTTAATGGAGAAGAATTTAGTATCCGAGAAAACGCGATGGCTTGGTTTCTGATACAGGAAAAAGGGGGCTATTACAGGCTGAAAATTAGACCGCTTCAAGATTTCCCCAATTATCCTAAACTCCGTCTATCTGTGTCCGTTAATACCCAACCGTATTACAAATAATTTAACCCTGAAATTCTGACCAAAGGAAAAATTATGAACAATCAAAAGAAATACACCCTGACAATTTATGTGGCAGGCGCAGGTACGCCTCTGGAGAAAGACGGAAAACCTTGGATGGAGAATGGCAAGCAACTAACCTCCGATCCAGGTCATGTTTTCTACGGTATTAGTGAAGATGGTGGTCGAACGATCAAGGCCTACGGTTTTGCACCGCCGCACGGTTCTGCAAAATTCGATTGGTACTCTCCCGACAAACCGGGCAAAGTTCAAGAGGACGAACATAAAGTTTACAGTCAGCAGGTGTATCGGAAAACGATAGCCATCACACAGGCACAATATGACAAACTTAAAGATTTTGGAGAAACCCCAAAAAAATATGGTTTTAATTCAGATATCTACAACTGGAACAGCCGAAGCTGCATCGATTTCGTCTATGCCGCATTAAATGCCAGCAACGTTTATTCCACTCACAGCAAAGATTTATACAGGAACGGCCAGAAAATCGGTACGATTAATACTTCCAAAAAAGCGGCAACCAAAGTATTGGGCAATATTCCCGAATTTGAAAAGATCCCGAATACCATTTCCCGTTATCCTGCAGGAAAAAATATCGATGAGTTAATGGAAAATGTACACAAGCTAATGCCTGAGAGAACTTTTACCCAACGATACATTTTAACTGAAAATCAACGCGAACAAGGGCATCAATACGCACAGGTTAGCATCGATGGGGATATTCTAAAAATCAACGATATGCCTAAAACTGCCCAGGCCATCTTCCATCAGTGTAAACAGGCTTTTACTGACTTCTGTGATAAGAAAAATATTGCCTATGATAAAAATGATGTAGATAAAATTGCTATGTCATTAACCTCCGCATACTATCCAAACAATATGCAGGACGTGTCTTTATTCAATATTAACGATAATGGGAAAGTCTCGGTCGGACACAGAGCCCCCGGATTAATAATGGCTTCTGTAGATATGTGGGAAGCGGCTAAGACGCCGGTAGAGGAAAGCCTGAGCCAAATTCAGCAAACGGCACAACGAATTGAATATGAGGAGCAACAAAAACAAATCGTGCAATCCCAATCACGTGGAATGATGCTTTCTTAACTAAAAAGGCCGTCTGAAATCTGGAAATCAGGTTTCAGACGGCCTTTTTATCTATTCAAACCATCGGCGGATTTATACGCCCAAAAGCTCTTTGCCGAGGAAGCTGCCTTTTTCGACACCCGGCAGGACGAAGAAATAGCCGCCGCCAAACGGGCTGATGTATTCCTCCAGCGGCTCGCCGTTGAGCAGGTTTTGCACGAAGATGAAGCCGTCGGCAAGGTTGGCCTGATAGCAGATGAAAATCAGGCCGACATCGAGCTGGCCGTTGGCGGCGAGGCCGCGCGAGTAGTTGAAGGCGCGGCGGTAGAGCAGGTGTTTTTTCATGAACTCCGGATCGCGCGGATTGGCAAGGCGCATATGGCTGTCTTTGGGCGTGATTTTGCCGTCGGGGTCTTTGGCGAAATCGGCGGTGTCGCCCTCTTTTTTACCGTCCATGGGCGCGCCGCTGTATTTGCGCCGGCCGAAAATATCGGTTTGTTCCTGCATCGGGGTGCGGTCCCAAAATTCGACAAAGTGGCGGATGAGGCGGACGGCCTGATAGCTGCCGTTTTTCGTCCATGCCGGTTCGTCCAAGCTGTTGGCGGCAATGCCCGTCCACAGGACTTGATCGGCGACTTTGGGATCTTCGACTTTAGGATTGCCGGAGCCGTCGCGGAAACCTAAAAGGTTGCGCGCGGCAATGGCGCCGGGTTCGGCTTTAGGGAGCCAACCGTCTATGCTCCAGCGGATGACGGCAAACTGGGCGGTGTTTTTGATGATGTCGCGCAGGGCGGCTTGGCAGGTTTCGGGGGAGAATGCGCAAATTTGCAGGCTGAGGTCGCCGTCGCACCAAGATTTTTGGAGTTTGTCGTTAGGAAAGTCGCGCATTTCCTGCAGGTGTTTCGGCTTTTTGTCTTTGAGGCCGAAGCGGTCGTCAAAGAGGCTGCTGCCGACGCCGACGGTAACCGTCAGCCCATCGGGGCGGAATTGTTTGCCGAGGATGCCGCTGCCCGCAGGCGGGAGCTTGTCATCGCCGTCTTGGTATTCGCCGCCTTGTGTGAGGAATTCGATGCGGGCGGTCAGGGCGCGGAACAGGTTTTCAAGTTGTTTGGCGTCTTTGGCGGTAACATCAAAGGCACACATGATGCCAAAGAGCTGGTGTGGCGTGACGATGCCTGCCTGATGCTCGCCATAACACGGATAGGCCAGCTCGGAATGTTGGTTGTTTTGGGTCTCAGCGGCGGTTTCGCCTTGTTTTTTACCGGCAAAATAACCGGCAACGCCGATGGCGCCGGCGGCAAGGGCAGTTTTGAAAAGGGTTCGTTTTTCGGGTTGTGCCGGTTGTTTGTTTTGGCTCATTATTTGCTCCTTGGCAGGGAACGGAAAGATTGCAATCGTATGAAGTAAGGTCGGTTTTCAAGCATATTTTGTGTGGGCAACAATAAGATTCAGACGGCCTTTCAATATCCAAAGGCCGTCTGAAAACGCGTTATCTTATTTCAAACCCAAAATGCCGCGCAGTTTGGCCAAATCTTCTGCCAAGGCATTAATCGGCGCCTGCAGGGCTTTGCGGTCTTCTTCGCTCAGTTTGTCGTACAGCTCGAAGCCGTCTTGTTTTTTGTATTTCGCCAAAATGTCTTCAACCTGTTTGAAGTTGGCATCGGTTTTTTCCAACAACGCTTTGTCTTTGGCTTCGATCAGTGGACGGAACAAATCAACGATTTTTTTGGAGCCTTCCACATTGGCTTGGAAGTCGCTCAAGTCGGTATGGCTGTAACGGTCTTCTTCGCCGCTGATTTTGCTGCCGGCCACTTCTTCAATCAGTTCGGACGCGCCGCCGACCACCTTACCCGGAGGAAACGCCAATGCGTCGATTTCTTTTTGCAGTGCTTCGACATCGGTCATCAGTTTGGCTGCAATTTCCTTCACGCCGGATACGTCTTTTTCTACCCAAAGGGCGTGTTCGATACGGTGGAAGCCGGTAAATCCGGCATCTTTCGCACCGTCTTTGAAGTCGTCTTCACGCGCATCGATGACGGGGTCGAGTTCGCTGAAAAGCTCGGCAATCGGTTCGATACGTTCGTAATGGAC
Organism: Neisseria sp. 20925_1_37; assembly: GCF_041433255.1. Classification (NCBI taxonomy): domain Bacteria; kingdom Pseudomonadati; phylum Pseudomonadota; class Betaproteobacteria; order Neisseriales; family Neisseriaceae; genus Neisseria; species Neisseria sp. 20925_1_37. The sequence goes on from NZ_JAPWBC010000001.1 coordinate 25,551, forward strand.
GCGGGTGGCGGCAAACAGGGATTTGGCCTTTTCAATGTCGCCGGCTTTAACGGCTTCGGTAAAGGTTTTGGTTTTCGCCACCAGCTCTTTAACCTCGCCTTGAACGTAAGCTTTATAGTCGGCGAGCGGTTGGGACAGTTTTTCCAAATCCGCTTCGTTGGCAGTGTCTTTGAAGCCGCTGTCGGTAACAATCAGCTTACCGCGCGGATTTGTCAACAGGCCGCAAGTCATTTCGTATTCGCCCGGCAGTAGGGTAACGGTCATTTTGTCGGATAAACCCGGGGCGATGTTTTCACGCTCGTCCACCACCATCACGCCTTTCAGGATTTCCCATTCCAGCTTGCGGCCGCTGTCGTTTTTAATGTTGAACACGACTTGGCCGCTGGGGACGGTCAATTCCATCGGTTCGCAGGCAGTATCGTTCACACCGATATTGACCGAACCGTCGGCATTGGCGGCAGCGGATGCGCCTGAAGCGGCAGGCGCGGCTTTTTCGGCTTCAGGCGGCTGACACGCGGTCAAACCCAGAGCCAACATTACGGACAAAGCAGTTAGATTGAATTTTTTCATTTTCATTCCTTTTTATTTAGTTAACGTTTTTGCCGGCGCACTGCCGCGCAAAAACCAAATCATGACGGGAACCAGATACAGCAGCCAAATCAGGACTTCGCCTTCGGTCGGGTGGTCGGTATAGCCGAAGAAACCGCCGAGCAGCACGCCTAAAGGGCTGTCTTCATGCAAATATTTCGATGTATCGAAAGCAATATCCTGCATCACATTCCATACGCCGGCCTCATGCAGCGCGCGAAACGAACCGGCCAGCAGACCGGCCGCCACCACAATCAAAAACGCGCCCGTCCAACGGAAAAACTTCGCCAAGTTCAGGCGCATACCGCCCTGATAAATCAGCGTACCGATGACAACCGCCACCAACAGCCCCAACACCGCGCCTATCGGCATAGACCATGTCGGGCTTTGCTGGAACACGGCCAGCAGGAAAAACACGCTCTCCAACCCTTCGCGCGCCACAGCCAAAAACGCCATGCCGACCAAGGCCCAACCCTGGCCGCTGCCGCGGTTCAAGGCCGACTGAACAGAATCCTGAAGATGCTGTTTCATCGAACGTGCGGCCTTCTTCATCCACAAAATCATGTACGTCAGCATCGCCACAGCCACCAGGCCGATGGCGCCGACCACCAATTCCTGTTCTTTTTGCGGAATCTCGCCCGTAGCGGAATGGATGCCGTAACCGATACCCAAACACATGACCGAAGCCAAAAACACGCCCAGCCAAACCTTCGGCATCAGCTCGCTGTGTCCCGACTGTTTCAAAAAACTGGCAACAATACCGACGATCAGGGCGGCTTCGATGCCCTCGCGTAACATAATCAATAAAGCAATCAGCATAAAAAAACTCTAAAGTGAAACGTTCATTTATTAACGCATTTATAACGCTTTATGCTTAATAACGCAAATTATTTTTATTTTTTAATAACCCCATATTTATTAAGATTTTTTAAAATAGAATAACGGACGTAATCAATAAAAACTAAAAGGCCGTCTGAATTTTATTTTTTCAGACGGCCTTAATTTATCTAAGCAATTGTAAATAAATAATAAAAAAGTTCCATAGTATAAATTTCCCTATCAGTGATATTTTCAAAATTTATCAAATTTAAAAGGTTGATTTACAACAAAAATTAAAACCGCCTTATCTTTTATAGTTGGCATATTGCTGGTGCAATCAGCAATCCATTACATAACAAACGCATAACAAAGGAACCCTCCTATGCCACGTTTAAAACTCCACCAAATCGCTTTGGCTTTGGCCGTTTCTGCCGCGTTGACCGCCTGCGGCGAGAAAACGGCTCAAACAACCGAAACCCCTCAAGCGGCTTCTGCCGCGAGCGCTGCCGATGCTGCCGCAAGCACCGCCGCTGTTTCGGCCCCTCAAAATTCCGCCGATGTTTCTGCCGAAGACAAAGCCCTGTTGGAACGCGCGCAAACCGTGTTCAAACCTTTGCCTGATGCGGCCGAAATGCAAAAAATCCGTCCGTTTACCGAAGAGCAGGTCAAACTCGGCCAACAACTTTGGTACGAAACCCGCCTGTCCAAAGGCAACACCGTCAGCTGTAACTCCTGCCACAACTTGGCAACTGCTGGCGTAGACAACATGCCGACCAGCGCGGGCCACAAAAGCCAATTCGGCGCCCGTAACCCCCCGACTGCCCTGAATGCCGCCTTGTTGGGCAGCCAATTCTGGGACGGCCGTGCAGCCGATGTGGAAGAACAAGCCGGCGGCCCATTGCTCAACCCTGTTGAAATGGCCAACGCGACCGAAGCCGATGCCGCCGCAAAAATCGCCGGTATTCCTGAATACCAAGAAAAATTCAAAGCCGCATTCCCTGAAGACGGCGCGGTTTCCTTCAAAAACATCACCACCGCATTGGGCGCGTTTGAACGTACCCTGCTGACCCCGACCCGTTGGGACGACTACCTGAAAGGCAACGTATCCGCCCTGAGCGAACAAGAACGCAAAGGCGTACGCGCATTTATGGACAACGGCTGTATCGCTTGTCACAACGGCGTCAACTTGGGTGGTACCATGTTCCAAAAATTCGGTTTGGTGGACGGTCCTTACTGGAAACACATCGACGATCCTAAACACGACAAAGGCCGTGCGGACGTAACCAAAAAAGCCGAAGACGAATTCTTCTTCCGCGTTCCCGGCTTGAGAAACGTCGAACGCACCTACCCATACTTCCACAACGGCAGCGTTTGGGAACTGGATAAAGCCGTCAACATCATGGCGAAAGCTCAATTGGGTAAAACCCTGGCTCCGGAAGACACTGAAAACATCGTTGCCTTCTTGAAAGCCCTCTCCGGCAATGTTCCAGAGTCTGCCCGAACCATGCCTGAGCTGCCTGTATCCACCGATGTCAAATCCCAACCTGATAACAAATAAGGTTTAGCACAAAACAAAGGCCGTCTGAAAATCCGTTTCAGACGGCCTTTTTGTTGCCGGCCATATGGGCGCATTTGTTTCACGATTCCACACAATATGGTAATCTTGAGCCGATTTTCACCATACATCCGAAAGGAACATCATGAGCCTGATTATTAAAGACTTGCAAGAAGGCCACGGCAAAGAAGCCGTCAAAGGCAAAGAAATCACCGTACATTACATCGGCTGGTTGGAAGACGGTACCAAATTCGACTCCAGCCTCGACCGCCGTCAACCGCTGACCATCACTCTGGGCGTCGGCCAAGTAATTAAAGGTTGGGACGAAGGCTTCGGCGGCATGAAAGAAGGCGGCAAACGCAAGCTGACCATTCCTTCCGAAATGGGCTACGGCGCACACGGTGCCGGCGGCGTGATTCCTCCGCACGCGACTTTGATTTTTGAAGTCGAGCTGCTGAAAGTGTACGAATAAGCATTTGACGCTTCCAAAGGCCGAGGCCGTCTGAAACCCGAAGTTTGGTTTTTCAGACGGCCTGTTTTTATCAAGATTCGGTATAATGCCCTCTTTTACAAGTAAACCATTTCCCAAGGAACCCCCATGCTTTTACCCGAACAAGTCAAAACCCTGATTGAAGGCGTTACCCCTTGCGAACACGTCGAAGTCGAAGGCGACGGCCATCACTTCTTCGCCGTAATCGTTTCCTCCTCATTTGAAGGCAAAGCCCGCCTCGCCCGCCACCGCCTGATTAAAGACGGCCTCAAGCCGCAACTCGAAAGCAACGAATTGCACGCGCTGTCTATTTCCGTTGCCGCCACTCCGGCCGAATGGGCGGCCAAACAGGCTTAATTTGGAATCAAACAAAAAGCCGTCTGAAAACTTTTCAGACGGCCTTTTTCATACATACTGAAATTGAAGAATATTTAGTGTATTACAACCAAAAACGAATTAAACTTGGTTTAAAAGGATTGAGCCCAGTGCAATACCGAGCTCAATATTTAAGTTAACTAACCTGTCCAACTTTTGGGGGGCAGATCAAAGTGCGGTCAGTTTTGAGAGCTTTTAAAACGCTTTAAAAATTGACCGCACTTTATATAGATGTTTTAAATTATATATCCATTAACTCATAAGAAACATTTCCTGTTTCTAGCAACTCAACAAATACTCTTTTAATAAAATCAAAATCTGTTATAACTTCACTTGCTGGAAAAGGTTCTCCCATAAAATCAACCAATCTTGGAACTCCAGTAAAATCGGACTTAGACCTAATCAAAAACTCCCCGTTATCCCCGTATTCAAGTAGAGTAAATAAATATCTCTCACCATCTGATTCCATCCTTAATTCAGATAAGCCTACTTCTGGTTCAGGTATAACTTCTAATCTAACGTCAGATCTATGATTCTTTGTGCTGTTAAGCATAGATAATATTTTATCTTTACCAATCTTAGATGCCATATCCCTATCTGCCAAAGTTATCCATTCACCCTCTTCTGATTTATATGCACATGAAAAAAATAATAAGCTATTTTCCATTCTTATTTTCCTTTATTGATGTTTGCCCTTGAATCCAAGTATAAGTTCTCAGTTTGTTCTTATCATCAACAGCATGAACAGTGACCGATTTTAATCCTGCTTTTTCTGCTGCTGATGCAATGTCTTGACGACAATGCGTACATACATCACGCCCTTGGACATGGATCACCATATTTTTTCCTTTAGTCACACCTTTTTCATAAGCTTGTTGAATTGCACCTATTTCAGCATGTGCATCTCGCATATTAGCATTTGGATAAGGTGAACCGTTCTTTTGAGGTTTTTTATTTGCCACATTCTCTGCAATTAAAGTCAATTTATTAGGGTCTGAAAATCTATCCCCTTAAACAGCGCAGGCAATCGATATAAACGCCAAACCGCATTCGACAACACGCAATCGCGGTGTCAACCCTACCGGCACAACCGCCAAACTAGCCCTGCCGTTTCGGGAAAAACTGCACCACGTTCTCCCCTTGCGGCAACACCAATTTCTTCACGGCATGGCCGTACACGGTTTCAAGCGTGATGTTCAGACGGCCTTCGTTGGCAAAAATCTTATCCACAGCTTCCTTGGCCGCCTGCAGATTGCTGAACTTCAACGCATTCCACAATCCCAAGGTTTCCATGTCCTGCCAAAACGTCCCGGCTTTTTTATAACTCAACTCAAGCTTGGCCGTGTCGGTTACCGGATCGTAAAAGCCGTTGTCGGCGAGCATATCACCCAAGTCGTGCATATCAATCAGCGTGGGCGCTTCGCATTCGATGCCTTCATGGTTCAGACGGCCTGTCAGCTCGGTCAGGCTGTCGCGGCCAAAGTGCGTGAAAAACAATAATCCGTCGGTTTTCAAGGCAGCGGCCCAGTTTTTCAATACCGGCAAAATATCGTCGGCGCGGCTGAGGCTGAGGTTGGCCCACAGCATATCGGCGGTGGCTTCAGGCAGCGGCGCGGTCAGGGCTTGGCAATGTTGCGGAATGGTTTTGCCGGTCAGCTTCTGCCAGAAACCGCCTTTGCGCGCGGCGGCGGCGGTTTTCAAAAAGTCGGCATTCGGATCGTATTCTTCAAACACGGCGTCGGGATAACGCGCGGCCAGCAGGCTGCGGCTGATGTCGGCATCGGCACCAATCAGCATGATGCGTTTGGGTGCATTGCGGACCAGCTGCAGGCGCTCGTCGGTGTCTTGGGCGAGATGGCGGTGAATTTGCCAGCGTTTGTCTTGTTCGGTCATGGTGGGTCGTGTCAGCGGGCTTTGCCCGACAATATTCTGTTTTTATGGTTGAAGTCTGTTTCAGACGGCCTTTTCGACAAAATTGCGGTAGGTTTCGGCAAATTCGTCGGCATGGCTTAAAAAGGGCGCGTGTGCGGCTTTGTCGATAAGGACCAGCTCACTGTTGCTCAAATGGCGGTGTAAATATTCGCCCATGCGTGGCGGCGTAATGGCGTCTTTCTGTCCAAACACCAGCAATGACGGCGTTTGAATCAGCGGCAACAACGGACGCGCATCGGCATGGTTGACCGCTTCAAGCGCAGCCTGCAGGGCGGAAGGCGTGCCGCAGCGCGCCAAATCGGGCAGCACTCGGTTTAAGATTTCACCGGAATGCGGCGTGTGCAGCAGTTGCAGTTGTAGAAACTGTTTAATATGTTTGGCATAATCCTGCTGGAATGCGCCGACCATCTTGCCCAAGGCAGGTTGTGCCAAGCCTTCGGGATAATCCGTGTCGGCAGTCAATCGGGCAAAACTTGCCGTCAGGCAGAGCGATTGGATTTTGTCGGGATAAAGCGCGGTCAGATACAGGGCAACCAGTCCGCCCAGCGACCAGCCGAGAATGTGTGCCGGCGTATCGATTTGTCCGGCGAAGGCTTCGGCAACGGCGGCAATATCAAACGGTTCGGTAAAAGGTGCATCGCCGTGTCCGGGCAAATCAAGTGCGCGGACGTCCCAACCGGCAGGCAGGCGCGGTATCAAATCGTCGAATACATGGCGGTTCGCCGCCCAACCGTGTATCAGATAAACTTTTTTGGCGGAGTGTGGCATGAATGTTCTTTCTTGGTGGCGCAATTTGAAACGGCTCAATGCGCGACGTTGCGTATTATGCCACGATTCCGTTTCAGACGGCCTTTGCCGAGGCTGCGCAAACGATTTGACGGAATATTTTATCGACGCGGCACAAAGCTGTCCTTTGTGTTTCCGCCATGTCGCGGGCGGGGCGGTGTGCGGCAGTTGTCAGAAAAAGCCGCCCGCATTTGATAGAATGTGGGCCTCGCTGTATTACGAACCGCCCGTCAGCAGCATGATACGCGAGCTGAAACACTTGGCCGACTTGGGCATGAGCCGTCCGTTGGCGGATTTGATGTGCCAAAACTCACCGGACTGGCTGGCGACGGAACACTTCGATTTCGTCCTGCCCATGCCTTTGAGCAAAGAGCGGCGGCTCAAACGCGGATTCAACCAAAGCGAGGCGTTGACGGATATTTTGGCAAAACGCTACGGCTGGACGCTGCTGCCGCGTCACGCGGTTTTCAGACGGCATGGCGAGCCGCAAAGTACGCTGAAAAGCGACGAACGTCGGCGAAATATCAAGAATGCATTTAAAATCAAAACCGAATTGCCGAAGGCGTGTAATATTCTGTTAATTGACGATGTCTTTACCACCGGCTCGACTTTGGACGAATTGGCGAAAACGCTGAAAAAATCAGGCGCAGGTAAGATTTTTTGCTGGAGTTTGGCGCGTCCACCAATGAAAAAATAGCTTAAAGTTTTTGACACCCATGGAACATTTCGGCATTATGCCACTCTATAAGTGATTGATTTATATGTTTACCATAGTTTTGTACCAACCCGAAATCCCGCCTAATACGGGCAATATCATCCGCCTGTGCGCCAATACCGGTGCTGATCTGCACTTGGTCAAGCCGCTTGGTTTTCCTCTGGATTCGTCCAAAATGAAACGCGCGGGCTTGGATTATCACGAGTTTGCCAAACTGACGGTACATGAGAATTTCGAAGACTGCCTCAAGGCACTTGAAGGCCGCCGCATTTTCGCGCTGACCACCAAAGGCTCTACCCGCCCCGACGAAGTTTCCTTCCGCGAAGGCGACGTGTTGCTGTTTGGTCCCGAAACACGCGGCCTGCCTGCCGAAGTTCTCGACAGCCTGCCTGCCGGACAAAAAATCCGCCTGCCGATGATGCCCGGCAGCAGGAGCATGAATCTTTCCAATACTGTCGCCGTTATTCTGTTTGAAGCATGGCGGCAAAACGGTTTTGCCGGCGGCGTATAACAGGCCGTCTGAAACCGCTGCGTTATCAACTCAAGAACGGAACCCGTTTTGACTTTTACCAAAAAAACCCTCCTTTCCTTAGCCGCCGCCACCATCGGCGTCCTTTCCATCAATGCCGCCGTCGCCGACAGCGTGGTCCGAGTCGAAAAACTGCATCCTTCTGCCAACCGCAGTTACAAAGTTGCCGGCAAACGCTACACGCCGCTGACTCAAGTTTCCTCTTTCAGCCAAACCGGCAAAGCCTCATGGTACGGCAACCAATTCCACGGCCGTAAAACTTCCAGCGGCGAGCGTTACAATATGAACGCCCTCTCCGCCGCCCACAAAACCCTCCCTATTCCCAGCTACGCACGCGTGACCAATATGCAAAACGGCAAAAGCGTCATCGTCCGTGTCAACGACCGCGGCCCTTTCCACGGCAACCGCGTCATCGATGTTTCCCGCGCCGCCGCCCAACAATTGGGTTTCATCAACCAAGGCACGGCCAACGTCAAAGTTGAGCAAATCATCCCCGGCCAAACCGCCGCTCAAACCATTATTTCCCCAAACAACAAAGAATTTTTTGTTGATTTGAAATCCTTCGGTACCCAACGCGAAGCACAGGCTTATTTGAACCAAGCCGCACAAAGCCTGCCGTCAGACAGCAAAATCATGCTTGAAAAACGCAACTACGAATACGTTGTCAAAATGGGTCCGTTCAGCAGCCAAGAACGTGCTGCCGAAGCAGGCGAACGCGCCCGTCATCTGAACCTGGCATCCGCCATCTGATTTCGTCCGCGTTACCGCTGAAGTTTGATACAATACAAGGCCGTCTGAAACCCGATTGCAAGGTTTCAGACGGCCTTTTTTAATCACAGGGGAACACCATGATCAGCAGGCTCACAGGCAAATTGATTGAGAAAAATCCGCCGCAGGTCGTTATCGACGTCAACGGCGTCGGTTATGAAGCCGACGTTTCCATGCAGACTTTCTACAACCTGCCCTCCGTTGGCGAAACCGTCCATCTCTACACCCAGCTTGTCGTCCGCGAAGACGCGCATTTGCTGTTTGGTTTCGCCTCAGCCGAGGAACGCGCCACCTTCCGCCAACTGGTCAAAGTCAGCGGCATCGGTGCCAAAACCGCATTGGGCATTTTGTCTGCCATGAATGCCGACGAGCTGGCGCAAGCCATCGCCGAAGAAGACGTCAAACGTCTCTCCTCCGCCCCCGGCATCGGCAAGAAAACCGCTGAACGCATGGTATTGGAACTGCGCGGCAAACTCGTGTCCCATACCGTTTCAGACGGCCTGTTTGCCCCTGTTGCCGTTGCCGACGAAAGCCAAGACATCATCAACACCCTGCTTGCCCTCGGCTACAACGAACGCGAAGCCAAAGCCGCTACCAAAGGCATTCCCAAAGGTACGGAAGTCGGCGAAGGCGTGCGCCTGGCCTTGAAAAACCTGCTCAAATAAGAGGCCGTCTGAAACATGAAGGCATTGGCCCTAAGCATCACCCTCTTTCTCAGCGCGTGCGTCTATACCGAGACTCCATATGGGCGCACCGCCGTCTTGGACCTGCCCGTCCACTCGCAAACCACCGTCAACAAAACCGTGACCATCAACGCCCCGCCCGGGACGACCGGCATCTATCAAGACAGCGAACCCGTCCGCAATTACCCGGCCTATCCCGTTTATCCCCGCCGGGTTTATCATTATCGATAAACAACGCTGACCGTTTGAAACCATAGGTTCAGACGGCCTGTTGAGAGACCGACCATGAAATACATCCTTCCCCTGCTTTTACTCCTGAGCGCCTGCACACCGGACACCAAGACCACGGATGCCGCATCCGCCCCCAAAACATACGGCTTTGCACACCGCCTGACCGAAGGTGAAAAACTACTGACCCAAGCCCTCATCAAACAAGACCTCGCCGCCTACTTCAAACACGAAACCGGCGGCGCATTTGCCGAACAAGCCCCCTTATTCTCGGCCCAGCAACTTGCCGAACAGAAAAACATCCCCAAAAACGATGCCATCGGCGTTTACGGCAAAATCATCAAAACCCAAGGCCGCACCGCCTGGCTGCAAACCGACAAGCAAACCCTCAAACTCGATTTGGCCGAACCGCTGCAAGAAGCTCAAGGCGAAGTTACCCTTGTCTGCCAACACGAAAACACCGCATTCCAAGACTGCCAAACAGAAGAAAACTTCGCCCGACGCTTTACCGAACAAATCTTCTCGGCGGTCGAGTCCGGACGCGTATCCGCCCAAACAGACGCACCGGCCGAAGAAATCATGGCCGGCCGCCTCATCCCGTTTTTAAGTGCCGCCAGCGACTTTACCGGCAACTTCAAAGCCTGTGCCACCACCATGACCGAATACTGCACCAGCCGCCTGGCACGCGAAATGCCCGAATCCGCAGTCCGCAAAAAAGCACAGGAATTGGGTTTGACCGAAATAGCATTTAAAAAGAAAAAATAAATATTTAGGCCGTCTGAACCCTATGGCGGCTGTGTTATAATCCGCACCTCATACAGGTCGGACAGACAGTCGCCGCGTATCGCGTAAGGCATACGGGGAGGAAAGTCCGGGCTCCACAGAGCAGAATGCCGGCTAACGGCCGGGCGCGGCAACGCGACGGAAAGTGGAACAGAAAGCAATACCGCCGATGATTGCCTTCGGGCAAAACAGGTAAGGGTGAAAAGGTGCGGTAAGAGCGCACCGTGCATTTGGTAACAAAGCGCAGCAGGCTAAACCCCATTCGGAGCAAGACCAAACAGAACGCGATGACGCTGCTCGCCGAGCGTTCGGGTAGGTTGCTTGAGCACACCAGCAATGATGTGCCTAGAGGAATGACTGTCCGCGACAGAACCCGGCTTACCGTCCGAGCTGTATGTCCCCATACCGCGGCAGGTTTTAAAAACCTGCCGCATTTTTATCGAAATAAAAAGGCCGTCTGAAACCTGAATCTTGGTTTCAGACGGCCTTTTTTTAAACCGCTGTTTATGGACGGTATTCCGGTTTCATGCCGTTGGGCAGGAGCTGCCATACATAGCCGGTGGTTTTCATTTTACCGGCCACTTCGCCTGCTTCATCACCATAACCCCAGAAATAATCCACACGGACCGCACCTTTGATCGCGCTGCCGGTGTCTTGCGCCATAATCAGGCGGTTGAGGGCTTTTTTGGTAATCGGATGAGCAGTGGCGACAAATAATGGTGCGCCAAGCGTGATGTAGTGGCGGTCAATGGCACCGGCATATTCGCCCATCAACGGCGTACCCAATGCACCCACCGGGCCGGAATCACTGCCACCGGTCAGCTCGCGGAAGAAGACGTAGCTTGGGTTTTGTCCCAAAACTTCGGCAAGGCGGCCAGGGTTTTGCTTCATATAAGCCTTGATGCCCTGCATGCTGGTCTGACCCAGCGGCAGATAGCCTTTGTCCGCCATATAGCGGCCGATGGAAACATACGGATGTTCGTTTTTATCGGCAAATCCGACGCGGATGTATTTTCCGGACGGTGTTTTCAGACGGCCTGAACCTTGAATGTGCATAAAGAAAAGTTCGACCGGATCATCTGCATAACCCAAAATCGGCGCTTTGCCGTTAAGCGCGCCGCCGTTGATTTGGCTGCGGGTGTGGTAAGGAACAAAACGGCTGCCTTCAAAACGGCCTTTCAGCGCAGTGCTGCGTGCTGTAATCGGGAATCTGGACAAGTCGGCCGTGTATGTGCCGCTGTTGTCGATGACGCCGCTGTTTGGGCCGGTTTGGCGGATGCGGACGGTGGCTTTGCTGCCCCTCAAGTTTGCAGCCAACGGAACGGAAACGAAATCGTTCGGAATGCCGTAAATAGGGAAACGGGATTGGCTTGTAGATTTGTCGTCGCCGTGCAGGACCGGTTCGTAATAGCCGGTAATGGTGCCGGCAGGATTGCCGCCGTTATCGACGCGCCATGCGGTGAAATAGCGTTCAAAGAAGTGTTTGGCTTGGGAATGGTGCACCGGTGTTTGCATGGCTTGGATACAAACGTCCTGCCAGCCTTGGCGGTTTTTAAGTTTTTCACAGCCTAACCGGAAAGACTGCAGGCTTTTGGTAAAGTGTTGGAGGTCCCAGTGCGGCAATTCGTTGTAGGAAACTACGGTGTAGTTTGCTCTTCCTCCGCTCACTGTCGTACCGACGGGATCGGGCGTACCTGTGGGACGGTCAGGGCCTTTGATAATGCTGGTGTCGGTTTCGGGAAGGTTTTTAATGCTTTTGCTCGGACAGGCGGCAAGAATGGCTGCGGCAATACTGACCAGCGTGATGCGGTACAAATGTTTTTTCATGGAATCAATAACGTGTCGATAGGCCGTCTGAAAGCGACTTTTCAGACGGCCTATGTTGGAAAGTGCTGATTTTAACACAAAAAAGCCATTTATCGGCGCGGCGGCAATTTGACGACAACCGTATCAGCCAGCATATCGTAGAGCGTACGGCGGTCGCGTTTGACGGAGAAGAGCATGATGAAGTTGATCAGTGTAATCAGTAGTGAATAAATTAAAATGTTTCCTTTTAATACAAAGTATGCAGCAAACACAATGGCAAGTACAATTAAGCCCCATGCAACTTCTCGTACCAATACCGTACCAAGAAAACCCGGATTGCTGCCATTGCTTTTCAATACTCGAATACGCATGATCTTTTTACCCAAGGATTGACCATAGCGGCTCATGTAATAAAGCTGAACAATACCGACAATTAAATATACGATAGAGGTCAATCCTAGCATCTGTGTCATATCGGCTCGCTCGCTGACACTTATTATAAGCTCTTGTGTAAAAGCAATATTTTTCTGCTTGGCAATTGCTGCTGTCTCTGTATATAAAATATAATAATAGGGTAAAAAAATAATTACATTAAATAAATAATTCAACAAATATGCCGCGACCCGTGACCATACTGAAGCAATATGGACATCTACTATTTCTGTTTTAGGCAAATCCGACAAATTGATTTCGCTCATTTAATCTTCCTCTGTGCTATTTAATGAGATGCAATTTCATTGCCATCTTAACCTATTTTTCCATCATTCTAAAAAATTTCGATAAAAACCTTTACATTTTCCGCAGACGGCGTTAAAACGTTTGTTCTCCCCTTTTTTATAGTGGGTTAACAAAAGTCTGAACAAAGTGGCAGGCGATGCCGTTCCGATTTTTGTTAATGCACTATAAAACTTATCCGGATTTTCTTTGTAAGGAGTAACACATGAAAGTAGGTTTCGTCGGCTGGCGCGGTATGGTCGGCTCTGTTTTGATGCAGCGTATGAAAGAAGAAAACGACTTCGCCCACATTCCCGAAGCGTTTTTCTTTACCACTTCCAACGTCGGCGGCGCTGCCCCTGATTTCGGTCAGGCAGCCAAAACATTGTTGGATGCCAACGATGTTGCCGAATTGGCAAAAATGGACATCATCGTTACCTGTCAGGGTGGCGATTACACCAAATCCGTCTTCCAACCCCTGCGCGACAGCGGCTGGAACGGTTACTGGGTTGATGCGGCTTCTTCCCTGCGCATGAAAGACGACGCGATTATCGTCCTCGACCCTGTCAACCGCAACGTCATCGACAACGGCCTCAAAAACGGCGTGAAAAACTACATCGGCGGCAACTGTACTGTTTCCCTGATGTTGATGGCTTTGGGTGGTTTGTTCCAAAATGATTTGGTCGAATGGGCAACCAGCATGACCTACCAAGCCGCTTCCGGCGCAGGTGCGAAAAACATGCGCGAACTCATCAGCGGCATGGGCGCGATTTACGCCAAAGTGGCAGACGAGCTTGCCGATCCTTCCAGCGCAATTCTCGACATCGACCGCAAAGTATCCGATTTCTTGCGCAGCGAAGACTATCCGAAAGCCAACTTCGGCGTACCGCTCGCCGGCAGCCTGATTCCGTGGATTGACGTGGATTTGGGCAACGGCCAGTCTAAAGAAGAATGGAAGGGCGGCGTGGAAACCAACAAAATCCTCGGCCGCAGCGACAATCCGACCGTAATCGACGGCTTGTGTGTACGCATCGGCTCTATGCGCTGCCACAGCCAAGCCATTACCCTGAAGCTGAAAAAAGACCTGCCCGTTTCCGAAATCGAAGCGATTTTGGCAGGCGCGAACGACTGGGTGAAAGTTATCCCTAATGAAAAAGAAGCCAGCATGCACGAGCTGACTCCTGCCAAAGTTACCGGCACGCTGTCTGTTCCTGTCGGCCGTATCCGCAAACTGGAGATGGGCGGCGAATACATCAGCGCATTCACTGTCGGCGACCAACTCTTGTGGGGCGCGGCCGAGCCGTTGCGCCGCGTATTGCGCATTATCTTGGGCAGCCTGTAATTTAGGTTGGCATGAAAAAAGCAACGGTTTGAGCCGTTGCTTTTTTGGATAACAACAAGGCCGTCTGAACCTTTCAGACGGCCTTTTTCCTATTCTTTCTTACCGGCCAAACCGATTTCTTTGGTGGAATCGCCAACTTTGATTTGCGCCTTACCGGCAATTTCTTCAGCCTGCGGACCGAAGAGTTTCAAATCATAACGGCCGTTTTCCACGCCATTCAAACTGGTTTTCCCGCTGATGGCGGCTTTGCCATTGTTATTGGCAATACCTGCGGCAAGCAGGTCGACATTATTGTGAGAAGCCATGCTGCTGATTTTGCCGTAACCTTGTTTTTTATCGAAATCGACGGTGTATTTCAGACGGCCGCTGCGGTCGTCGCCGTTAAACGCGATACCCGAATACTGATAGCTGCCTTGTTTGGGCAAATTGCGATACGCTGTTTCATCGCCTTGGACTTCGCCGACGGTGAATGTGTATGTATCGAGGTTTTGCAGCTTGCCTGCGTCATCGGCTTTTTGTTTGGCGTAACGCGCGGCAACAGTGGAATAATTTTGTTTATACACTTGGAAATCGCCCGTTTCCAAAGTGATGACTTGACCGTTTACCTTGATTTTTTGGGCGTAGTCGTAAGAGGATACTTTATCGGTTTTCAAAAAGCCGGTATCGAGTTTGCCGCCTTTTTGCAGGGTTTGCGTTTTATCGTTAGCCGTCAGCTCCAACGTACCGTTTTCAGGGACGGATTCGTTCAATTCAACGGACAACACGCCTTTCGGATGCGGATTGAGCGGCTCGGTCACGGCATTCGACAAGCCGCTTGTTGCGCCGCCGCAGGCAGCCAGCATCAAAGACAGGGAAGCAGTCAAAGCAGAAATGCGGAGGGTTCTCATCATTTTTTCCTTTCCTTTTTTATTTGATATGATATTTATCATATACCTAAAAAAATGAACAATAAATGATTTTTGTCAAAATTAAGTATTTTGAATATTGATTTTATAAATATTGAAACATTTTTAGAATATCGGGCATTCAGTCCTTCCCGCCTCCCTTCCGCTATAATCATTTTATTTTGCAAACGGATTTCATCATGCCGAAAATCACCCTTATCGCTGCCTACGCCGCCCGCCGCTGTATCGGCATCAACAACACCATGCCTTGGCATTTGCCCGAGGATTTTGCCTTTTTCAAATCCTACACCACCGGCAAACCCGTCATTATGGGCCGCAAAACATGGGAATCACTGCCGCGCAAGCCGCTGCCCGGCCGTCAAAATATTGTCATCACCCGCCAAGATTATCAGGCCGAAGGTGCGCAAACGGCAGCCTCTTTGGAAGATGCGCTGGCTTTGTGTCAGGAGGTTGAAGAAGTCATCATCATGGGCGGCGCGCAAATTTATGCACAAGCCCTGCCGATTGCCACCGATTTGCGTTTGACCGAAGTTGGTTTGGATGTGGACGGCGATGCGTTTTTTCCTAAGTTTTCCACAGAAACATGGCAAGAAGCCTCTCGGGAAAACCATGTTTCCGCCAAAGGCATCGAATACGCGTTTGTGCATTATGTGAAGGCATAATCCGACAATGCAAAGGCCGTCTGAAACCTGAAAAACAGGGTTTCAGACGGCCTTTTTATTTCGTTTGTTTACGGCATACCGTTTAAGCCGTTTTGTTTTTCAAAGGCAGCTTGATATGCGGTTTGGCCGGCTTGGGCGCTTCTTTCAATCCAAGTTCGATTTGCTGCTCTTCGCTCAACAAATTGCTCCAGTCGCCTTTTTTATACCAGTCGCGGCCGTCCAACTCGATGGGGTGTTGGATGCGCTCGCAACCGTTGCCGCATTGCAGATCATCTTCTTTGCAGTATTTGTCGCAACCCCAGCAGATACGCTCGGGATTTTTCGGGAAAATGGGAAATTTCTTGGCCATGATGTTCTTCTTTTGTTTGTGTGCGGTATGGACAGAATTATAAGTGATTTGAATGAGGCTGGCGGCGGGTTTATCGTGTTTTACGCTGATTTTTTAAGATGTGTTAACCTTTCAGACGGCCTATACTGTAAAACTATCCCTATGCGGTACAACAAGAGGACCAAATATGAACATATGCCGTCTGAAGCCTGAGTTTGTCGAGCCTTTAGCCCTAGCGCTGTTTGAGGAATGGCACGATTTTGCGCCGTGGTCGTCTCTGGACAAAATCCGTGCGTATTACGCACAGTGCCTTAATGGGGATGACTTGCCGCTGGCGTTTGCGGCTGTCGATAACGAAGGGCGGCTGATGGGTTCGGCGGCATTAAAACGGTTTGATATGGCGTGTTTTCCCGAACACGAATATTGGCTGGGCGATGTGTTCGTTTTGCCGCAATTTCGCGGTTTGGGCGTGAGCAGGCAGCTGGTTTCGTTTTGTCTGGATAAAGCACGCGAACTGGGTTTGCCGCATCTGTTTCTCTATACGCCGGATGTGCAGGCTGTGTATGAAAAGTTCGGCTGGAAAGAAATCACGCAGACTTGGCACAACGGGGAAACCGTATCCGTCATGAAATTGGATTTATAGTTTGAAAAGAATAAAAGGCCGTCTGAACATTTGGTTTCAGACGGCCTTTACCTTTTGAACAATCCACAACTACCCTATCCGCTTAAACGGCGGCAAACAGGACAATAATTGTTGGCCGTAGCGTTGCGTTTTGACGCGGTTGTCGAGGATGGTCACGCGGCCGTAATCCTGTTCGGTACGGATAAGGCGGCCAACAGCTTGGATCAGTTTGATGCTGGCTTCAGGTACCGTAATTTCGATAAAAGGATTGCCGCCGCGTTGTTCAATCCAACGGTTTTGGGTTTTCTCGATGGGGTTGTCCGGCATCGCAAACGGCAGCTTGGCAATAATGACTTGCACGCAGGCCGTGCCGGGCAGGTCGAGGCCTTCGGCAAAACTGTCGAGGCCGAAAATGATGCTGGCTTTACCTTCGGCAATGGCTTGATGATGCCTTTGTAAAAGAACGGCCTTGGGCAACTCGCCCTGTACAAGCAGAAGCGGCAAGTATTCGTCAGGCAGTCGTAAGGCGACATCCTGCATTTGCTTGCGCGAGGAAAATAACACCAGCGTGCCGATGGCTTCAACCGGCGAAACCAGCTTCGGCAACCATTCGACAATGGCGGCCGTGTGTGCATCAGGGTCTTTGGGGCTGGCATGAACCGGCGGAATATACAGCTCGCCTTGCGTATCGAAATTAAACGGGCTTTCCAATGCAAGCGTGGTGGTTTCAGGCAGCCACAGCAGGCCGGTTTGGCGCAAAATCAGGTTGAAGCTGCCGAGCGATTGCAGGGTGGCCGAAGTCAGCACCGCGCCTGCTGCGCGCCGCCACAGGCTGTTGGCAAGGTGGGATGCGCTGCTGATGGGGCTGGCGTTGAAAATGTAGTCGTTTTTGTCGTCGGCACGGCGGGTTATCCATTTCGCCAACGGCTCTTCGCCTTCAATGGGAACGGTGGAAAGCAAATCCCAAACCGCGCTGATTTGTTCGATACGGGCGATAAAAAGGCCGAACTCGCTGGTCAGACGGTCGAGGAGCGCGCCGTCCTGCTCTTTTTCGCGGCGCGCGGCGGAAAGCGCATCGTTCAGGCCGATAACGTGTTTGAGCAGGCTGCGCGCAGCAATGGCCGTATTGGAAACTGTGGTTTCCAGGCCTTCGGGGATTTTGCCGTCTTCCCACAGCCAAGTCGGTTCGTTGTGTTTCCGCCTGTCGTTTTCAGACGACCCCAGACTTAAAGACGGCTCTTCCGCTAAGTGAAACTGCCATTCATGCAGGCTGTCGAGTAAGGATGTGGCAGCTTCGTCGGCAAGGTTGGCAAGTTCGGCTTTATCGGTAAGCGCGGCAATTTTGCCGGTCAGCTGCGGCAGTTTTTCCAGCGTCCAAACGGCAATATTCCATGAATGTTCGGCGGCAAAGCGGCTGAGGGCTTTTTTGGGCAGGTGGTGCGCTTCGTCTATGCAATAGAAACTGTTTTCGGGCGCAGGCAGAATCACGCCACCGCCCATGCTGATGTCGGCAAGCAGAAGATCGTGGTTGGCAACGACGACATCGACGGTTTCCAAGACATCGCGTGCCAGGTAAAACGGGCATTCCGGACGGTTGGGACAGGCGGATTTCAGGCAGCCGTGGCGGTCGTTGGTCACTTTAAGCCAAATCGCGTCATCGATTTTTTCCGGCCAAGTGTCGCGGTCGCCATTAAAGCGGCGGGCGGAAAATTCATCGGCAATGTCGCGCAGCAGGTCCAGTTCTTCCAGCTTGGGTTTGCTGTCCCACAACACTTCCGGCGCTTCAAAGCCAAGCAGGTTTTGCTGGGCGTTGTTTTGCGTCAGTTGATAGAGTTTGTAAGGGCAAAGATAACGGCCGCGCCCCTTGGCAAGCGCAAAGGTCAGCTCCAAACCGCTTTTTTCGACCAGAAACGGTAAATCGCGGTCAACCAACTGCTCCTGCAAGGCCACCGTCGCGCTGCTGACAATCAGTCGTTTGCCGCGCGTTTGCGCCATGATGCCGCCGGCCAAAAGATAGGCCAACGATTTACCCACGCCGGTCGGCCCTTCGATCACGGCAATGCTCTCGCCCTCACGTTTGGGCGCTTCTTCGCCTTCTTCACGCGTCAACGTCCGCGAAAAAGCGTTGGCAATCGCTGCAATCATTTCCCGCTGCGAAGCACGCGGACGGAAACCGGGCAGGTTTTTGCCGATGTTTTGGTAATGGTCGCGGATGGCGTTTTTTTCTAAATCGGTGAGCATTGAGGCCGTCTGAATGGGTTTGCAAGAATAGCGTATTTTAGCATTTTTACCTTCATGAAGCCTTCGTAAAGTCTTACTCTATTTTAGGGTTTGGCATTTTTATAGCTATGGGAGAACCACAAAGGCATAACCGGTTTTAATCAAGCAAAAGGCCGTCTGAAACTTTAGCCGCACTGATGCAGAGGTACCCACAATTTTTGCTTTTCGGATTTGTTTTTCTCGTAGCGGTTCCACGCTTTTTCATGAAAATAAAAGACGACGGTATTGACGATGGGTTCGACCAAAGCGACCACGCTGGAAACGCCGATACTGCCGGTCAGAATATAGGCGACACTAAATGCGACGCTGAAATGCAAAATAGCAAATGTAATGGTTTTAATCATACTGTTTTCCTGATACATTGATATTTTAATTGCTACATAATAATTATTATCAACTAACGCGTATATTTTAAATCCTTTATCCTAATTTAGATTTTATAAATCGATATTTTATTTTTGATAGGAATTTTATGAACCCGCTCCATATTGTCGTCCTCGACCGCGATACCCTCGTCAACCGCCCGTTTGATTTTGATTTTCCACATACATTGAGCAGCTACGGCACAACCGAAGCGCACGAAACCTTAAAGCGCATCTGCGGAGCGGACATTGTGATTACCAACAAAGTCGTGATTTCCGCCCAAGCATTTGCCGAAAATCCACAACTCAAGCTGGTTGCCGTTACCGCGACAGGCGTCAACAATGTGGACGTTGAGGCCGCCAAACAAAACGGCACGGCAGTGTGCAATATCCGCGCTTACGGCAATGAATCTGTGGCGGAACACGCGTTTATGATGATGATTACCCTGATGCGCAACCTGCCTGCCTACCAGCGCGACGTTGCGGCAGGCTTATGGGAAAACTCGCCGTTTTTCTGCCATCTCGGCGCCCCGATGCGCGATTTAAACGGTAAAACGCTGGCGATTTTCGGTCGCGGCAATATCGGTAAAACGCTGGCAACTTATGCTCAGGCTTTCAAAATGAATGTCGTGTTCGCCGAACATAAAAATGCTCAAAGCGTCCGCGACGGTTATGTTTCCTTTGACGAAGCCATCCGCTCCGCCGATGTCGTGTCGCTTAATTGCCCGCTTACGCCGCAAACGGCAAACATGATAGGCGAAGCCGAATTGCAGCAAATGAAATCCGGCGCCATCCTCATCAACTGCGGGCGCGGCGGCTTGGTCGATGAAGCCGCTTTGGTTGCGGCGTTGAAATACGGCCAAATCGGCGGGGCAGGTTTTGACGTGTTGACACAAGAGCCGCCACGCGACGGCAACCCTCTGCTGAAAGCTCGACTGCCCAACCTCATCGTCACACCACATATTGCATGGGCAAGCCAAGAGGCTGCCAACCGCCTGTTTGACATCCTTTTGGACAACATCAACTGCTTTGTGGCCGGCAATCCGCAAAATCTGGTTTAATCTATGGAAAACCTGTTGATAAGGTTGTGAACAATTTTAAAGGCCGTCTGAAATATTCAGACGGCCTTTATTAATCTTTATTTATTTCATAAGGTTATCTATCAAATAGGCTAAATCGTTTCATTCTTCATTGTGGATAACCCTATAAAAAGGCCGTCTGAAATACTCAGACGGCCTTTTGTTTGCTCAGGCAAATTAAATATCGTATGTGGTTGAAGCGGTATCGCCGCCCTTGCCTGTCCAGTTGGTATGGAAGAACTCGCCGCGCGGTTTGTCGGTACGCTCGTAAGTGTGCGCGCCGAAGTAGTCGCGTTGGGCTTGCAGCAGGTTGGCGGGCAGGCGCTCGGAAGTGTAGCCGTCAAGGAAGGTAATGGCGGAAGCCATGCAAGGCATCGGAATACCGCACTCAATCGCTTTGGCCACCACTTTGCGCCATGCAGGCAGACAGGTTTCCAATACGCCTTTGAAATAAGGATCGGAACCCAAGAATACCAAATCAGGATTGGCTTCGTATGCGTCGCGGATATTGCCCAAGAAGGCGCTGCGGATGATGCAGCCTTCGCGCCACAAGAGGGCAGTATTGCCGTAATTCAATGCCCAATCGTTGTTTTCGCTGGCTTCGCGGATCAGCATAAAGCCTTGTGCATAAGAAATGATTTTGGATGCCAACAAGGCTTGGCGCAAAGCATCCACCCATGCGGCTTTGTCGCCTTCAATCGGGGTAATGGTTTTGCCAAACAGGCTGTTTGCTTGGGTGCGTTGGTCTTTAAACGCGGACACGCAACGTGCAAATACGGCTTCGGAAATCAGGGTCAACGGGATACCCAAATCGAGGGCATTGATGCCGGTCCATTTACCTGTACCTTTTTGACCTGCGGTATCGAGGATTTTTTCGACCAAAGGTTCGCCGTTTTCATCTCTGTAGCCCAAAATCGCGGCGGTAATTTCGACCAGATAAGAATCCAGTTCGGTTTTGTTCCACTCGTTGAAGATTTGGTGCATTTCGTCATAAGACAGGCCCAAACCGTCTTTCATGAATTGGTAGGCTTCGCAAATCAACTGCATATCGCCGTATTCGATGCCGTTGTGCACCATTTTGACGAAGTGGCCCGCACCGTCGCGGCCGACCCAGTCGCAGCAAGGCTCGCCTTGAAGCGTTTTGGCGGAGATAGCTTGGAAAATCGGTTTAACAGCAGGCCATGCGGCTTCATCGCCGCCAGGCATGATAGACGGGCCGTGACGTGCGCCTTCTTCGCCGCCGGATACGCCGGCACCGATAAAACGGATGCCTTTTGCGGCCAGCTCGTGTGTACGGCGGGTGGAATCAGGATAATTGGCATTGCCGCCGTCAATAATGATGTCGCCTTCGTCCAAAAGCGGAACGAGTTGCTCGATAAAATCGTCAACAACAGAACCAGCGCGAACCATCATCATGATTTTGCGTGGTTTCTCTAATTTATCAACCAGATCTTGCAGTGAATATGCGCCGATAATATTGGTATTTTTTGCTGCGCCGTTTAAAAAATCATCTACTTTGCTGGTCGTACGGTTGAATGCAACAACTTTAAAACCATTGTCGTTCATGTTGAGAATCAGGTTTTGCCCCATCACGGCAAGGCCGATAACGCCAATGTCGCCTTTCATTTGGTGAAACTCCATTATTGATTAAATTTATCAAACGTAACTCTAGCTGATTTACAACTTTTTAACAATCCTTAACTTTTTAATTTTTTGAAAAGATGCCTTTACGTTTCAGATGGCCTTTGCCTTTGGGAAAATAAACTATAAATTAGATTTTAAATAATAAATAGAAGATGATATTGAGTGCTGCTACAGATTGTTGATAACTTTGATTACAAAAAATTTTCAAATACTTAGCTGATATTTTTTGATGAGGATAAAGTAAGGTCGGCCTTGTTTGCAGATGTGGATAAAATTTTCCTGCTGCTCCATTCTGTGGGTAACTTTTTGCCTGTGCACAATCTTAGCTTGTTTTATACTTCTTCAATTGGAACTGATTGACTGGAGAAATAGTCAAATGGTTTTTTATTTCAATCTATTTTCATATTTCCTTTTGTTTAAGTTGGAAAAAGGCCGTCTGAAAATATTTCAATAAGGGTGTGTATATGAAGTTTTCCTTTAGTATTAACCTGTTATCCGTTTTGATTTTGGCCGCTTGTGCGCAACAGCCGGTTCAAAAACCTCAGGTTTCCCTGCCTTCTGTATCTGTGGATAACCATGCGCCGGAGCAAGGAACAGGGCTGACGGAGCAGAAATTAATCCGCGCCAAACATTATATGGCGGCGTCTGCCAATCCGCTGGCAACTGAAGCTGGTTATGAAATTTTGAAGCGCGGCGGCAGTGCGATAGATGCGATGATTGCCATGCAGACAACTTTGGGACTGGTTGAGCCACAGTCTTCCGGATTGGGCGGCGGTGCGTTTTTGGTGTATTGGGACAATAAGGCGAAAAAGCTGACGACGTTTGATGCCCGCGAAACGGCGCCGAAAGCGGCAACGCCAGAACTTTTCTTGGATGAAAACGGCAAACCGATGGGCTTTATGAAAGCGGTGGTCGGCGGCCGTTCGGTCGGTGTGCCGGGGATTCCGAAGCTGCTGGAAGATGTCCACAAGCGTTACGGCAAATTACCGTGGGCAAGTTTGTTTGAGAAACCGATTACTTTGGCGGAACAAGGTTTTGCCGTTTCTCCGCGTATGGCGAAATCCATCGAGCAAAATTTGGAACCCTTGCAACGTTATCCGCAAACCGCCGCTTACTTCCTGCCTGACGGCAAACCTTTGGCTGCAGGAACGGTTTTGAAAAATCCTGAATTTGCGCGTTCTGTGCGCCTGTTGGCGGAAAAAGGCAGTGCGCCGTTTTATCAGGGAATGCAGGCGCAAAATATTGTCCGTGCCGTTACCGGTGCTGTGGATAATCCTGGCAAAATCAGCATGGCGGATTTGAAAAACTATCAAGTTATCGAGCGTCAACCAGTTTGCGCGCCGTATCGTGAATATGAAGTTTGCGGCATGGGCGCGCCAAGTTCTGGCGCAATCGCTTTGGGGCAGATTTTGGGCGTATTGCAAAATCAGGATATGAAGGCGTTGGGCGCGGAAAATATCCACAGTTGGCGCTGGATAGGCGATGCGTCGCGGATTGCGTTTGCCGACCGTGATTATTATGTCGGCGATCCTGCGTTTGTGAATGTTCCGACCCGAGCCATGATTTCTCAAGCTTATTTGAAACCGCGTGCCGAAGAAATCCGTCAATCCGATAAGGCTTTGGAAACTATTCAGGCAGGCAAGTTTGGCAAGGAATACGCGCAGGGCATGGCGGTCGAGCTGCCGTCCACCAGCCATTTGGTGGTTGTGGATAAAGACGGAAACGTCGTGTCGATGACGACTTCGATTGAAAATGCGTTCGGTTCGGGGCTGATGGCAAACGGCTATCTGCTTAACAACGAATTGACCGATTTCGCCTTCAACCCTGTCGGAGAGGGCGGTAAAATGGTGGCCAACAGCGTTGCCGGTGGAAAACGTCCGCGTTCTTCAATGGCGCCGACCATTGTGATGAAAGACGGAAAACCTTATATGGCGGTCGGTTCGCCGGGCGGCAGCCGCATTATCGGTTTCGTTGCTAAAACGTTGGTGGCACATATCGACTGGGGTATGGACATTCAGACGGCAATTTCACTGCCGAATATGCTTAATCGCGGCAGCCAGTATGAGATCGAGGAAAAAACCGCTGCAGTGGATAAAGCGGATGCGTTAGAAAAACTAGGCTACAAAGTCCAAATCCGTGATTTGAATTCCGGCGTACAAGGCATTGTGATCGGCAAAGACGGTTTGCTCGGAGGCGCCGACCCGCGCCGCGAAGGCAAAGTCATGGGCGATTGATTTTGTCGGTTGACATGAAAAAGGCCATCTGAAACCTAGTTGTCAGACGGCCTTTTTAGTTTGGGAAAATATATGGATAAGATGTGTATAAGAATAACGTTAAAATTTAATATTTCTATTTTTCAATAAGATAAAAGGGATGAATATGTGGATAATTACTTGTGGAAAACAACATGATTTAGGCCGTCTGAAAGGTTCAGATGGCCTTTTCATTGGACTGCTTTATCTATTTTCTATCAGGCTGCCGGCAGCTCGTGAAAAGCGCTGGGCAAGTCTTCGTCATTGGCAAACTCAACCCATTCGTAAGCGCTTTCATCTGCCAAAACGGCACGCAACAGTGCATTATTGATGGCATGACCTGATTTGTAACCTTCAAATGCACCGATAATCGGATGGCCGACAATGTACAAATCGCCAATCGCATCCAGGATTTTGTGGCGAACAAATTCATCGGGATAACGCAAACCTTCCGGATTCAAAACATCCATGTCGTCAATCACGATGGCGTTGTTCAAATTGCCGCCCAGTCCGAGATTATGGGCGCGCATCATTTCCACTTCGTGCATAAAGCCGAAGGTACGGGCGCGGGCAATCTCATCGATATAGGATTTTCCTGCAAAATCAATCTCGAAAGTAGGTGCGCTACGGTTGAATACGGGATGATCAAATTCGATGGTTAAAGTAACTTTAAAGCCGTCATAAGGCGTAAAGCGCACCCATTTTCCGGTTTCTTTGATTTCAACGGGTTTGAGGATTTTTAAAAAACGTTTTTGGGCTTTTTGATCGACAACGCCCGCATCTTGCAAAAGATAAATAAACGGTAGGCTGGAGCCGTCCATAATCGGAATTTCAGGCGCGTTCAATTCAATCAAGGCATTATCGATGCCATAGGCAGACAGAGCCGACATAATGTGTTCAATCGTGCCGATGCGCACGCCTTTATCGGTAACGATGGTTGAAGAGAGGCGGGTATCGTTAATCAAATAAGGATTCAATTTGATTACTTCGCCCATTTCCCCACTTAAATCAGTACGGCGGAACGAAATACCGCTGTTTTCTTCGGCAGGATGCAAAGTCAGAGCGACCCTTTCGCCCGAATGCAGGCCGACGCCGGTAACGCTTACTGATTTGGCTAAAGTCCGTTGCAACATAATTGCTTCCTTTTAAAAAGTCTGATGGGCAAATGATACGTTAAAAAGGAAAAAACAAGCCATCATTTTTAATAGTATTTGCCAATATGGATGTTTTGCGAGAGAAACCTCTAGATTTAAATTATCCACAATAGTATGTGAAATTGAAGTGGGTAATTTGGGTTTTATCCACAGAAAAATAGAAGAACTAAGATTCTATCCTTTTTTATTCCGGTATTCAGTTGGGGTTTGTCTCAAAGATAAAAAGTAACTATCAAATTGGTTTTAAAGAAAGTTATTCCGTTATCCACAGATAGTTTGGTTCTTCATCAAAATCATCATTTTAAGAATTAAAATACTATGATTTGAAGAAAACACTGAATGATCAACACAAAAATGGCAAAATATGGAGAAATAGAACTAAATTTATGAAAATCATAAACTTATGAAATTTTTAAGATTGGAAAATGGTTTTTATGAAATAAAATATCAAAAGCTAAGTCTGATTCGATTTACCTGATATTTTCCTACAAACAAGAATTTCATGTTTTCTTTATTTAAATCAAACAACTTAAAAGTAATCATCTGAAATCCTAGAAAGTAATTTTATTTCAGGATACAATGGCCTCACTGAGAAATTTTTCCCATTCCATCTAATTAGGAGTAGCAAAATGAGTATTAAAGTAGCGATTAATGGTTTTGGCCGTATCGGTCGTCTGGCATTGCGTCAAATTGAAAAAGCCCAAGGTATCGAAGTCGTTGCTGTTAACGACTTGACTCCTGCAGACATGCTGTTGCACCTCTTTAAATACGACAGTACTCAAGGCCGCTTTGAAGGCTCTGCCGAATTGAAAGATGATGCGATTGTTGTGAACGGCAAAGAAATCAAAGTATTTGCCAATCCTAATCCTGAAGAATTGCCTTGGGGCGAACTGGGTGTGGACGTCGTCCTCGAATGTACCGGTTTCTTTACCAATAAAACCAAAGCGGAGGCCCATATCCGTGCCGGTGCGCGCAAAGTTGTGATTTCTGCACCTGGCGGCAATGATGTGAAAACCGTTGTATACGGCGTAAACCAAGATATTTTGGATGGCAGCGAAACTGTTATCTCGGCCGCTTCTTGTACGACTAACTGTCTGGCTCCTATGGCTGCGGTATTGCAAAAAGAATTCGGTATTGTTGAAGGCCTGATGACCACTATCCACGCTTATACCGGCGACCAAAACACCCTTGACGCGCCACACCGCAAAGGCGACTTCCGCCGCGCCCGTGCCGCTGCCTTGAATATCGTACCGAACAGCACCGGTGCCGCTAAAGCCATCGGCTTGGTTATCCCTGAATTAAACGGCAAACTTGATGGTTCTGCCCAACGCGTTCCTGTTGCTACAGGCTCTTTGACCGAACTGGTTTCTGTTCTCGAACGTCCTGTTACCAAAGAAGAAATCAATGCAGCCATGAAAGCTGCCGCCAACGATGCTTTAGGCTACACTGAAGATCAAATCGTTTCTTCCGACGTTATCGGTATCGAGTACGGCTCACTCTTCGATGCGACTCAAACCCGCGTGATGACAGTTGGCGATAAACAATTGGTGAAAACCGTTGCTTGGTACGACAATGAAATGTCTTATACTTGCCAATTGGTTCGTACCTTGGAATTTTTTGCCAGCAAAATCTAAAAAATAACGGGCTGAATCAATCAGTCTGTGGATAATTAAAAGGCCGTCTGAACATTTCAGACGGCCTTTTGTTTGTAGATAGATTCAATTTGCAATCAGATTGTGGATAGTTTAATCACTGTGGCACATTTGTTTTCTATCCTAAATTGCACTTCATAATCCGCAATATTCATTATATAAATCCGTTCGGGAATATCTTGATAGGCAGGGCGAGGATCTTGGGCGATGCTTTGCTCAATGAGATGTTTTTCTTCTGTGGATAAATGTTCTGCAAGCGTACTTTCTGCCCAGACAACGTTCAATTCTTCAGGTTTGCCGCTGACAAAGCCTGATGATGCGTCAGGTTTGGATTCGACAAACGGGATGTAGGGTTTGATATCCACTACCGGAGTACCGTCCAATAGGTCTGCACCGCTGCAATAGATGCGGACAGGTTTGCCTGTTTCGATGCGTTCGAGTTTCAGCAGGGATAAACCGAGATGATTGGGGCGGTGCGGACTACGCGTGGCAAATACGCCCATTTTTTGTTTGCCTCCGAGCCGTGGCGGACGCACCATTTGTGCCCAACCTTCATCTAATACACCGTGGAAAATAAAACTTATCCACACATAGTCGAAATCTTCCAAGCCCCGAACGCTGTCTGCGGTAAATTCAGGAGTGAGTTCAATGCAAATTTCTGCCGCAGGAACCAAACCGGGTTGGCGGGCAATGCCGAATTTTTGTTTGTAGGGGGAATGAACGGTTGCAATAGGCGTAATCGAATAGGACATAATTTGTGGATAAATATTCTGTGTAAACTGTCATCATATCATAGATGTTTTCCCACATTTTGCAGTAGTAATTTGTTATAATACAAAGTATTTATTCCAAATGCCCGTACATGGGCAATAAATGCTCAATTTGAATAATATAAAATAAAATCAATAGGTTAAATTAATCCATGATTGTTTCTATCGATGTAGATGCACAAAAAACGTTTACGCCTTTGTGTCCGAAAGAATTGCCTGTTACCGAAGGTCATCTGATTGCGGATGAACTCAATGCCCAAGCTGCATTGGCGGATTTACGCGTGATGACGAAAGATGCGCATCATGCCGCGGCAAAATGGCTTGTGGATAATCCTGTTGATATGTTGAAACCGACGGGTTTGTCCGATGCGGATTTGACTTGGGTGTCGCATGCAATGGTTGGAACATATGGCTATGAGTTGTTGGATGGCCTGCCTTCAGCCAAAGAATACGATTATTGCGTTTGGAAAGGCGTTGATCCTGAATTACATCCTTACGGCGCATGTTTTCACGATATTGAAGAAAAGCTCAGTACAGGTTTGATCGAATGGTTGCGCTGTCAAAATGCAGATATGGTCATTGTCGGCGGTTTGGCAACGGATTATTGTGTGAAGACAACGGTTTTACAGTTGCTTAAAGGCGGGGCTTGGAAAGTCATCGTCAATCAGGCTGCTTGCCGCGGCATTGCTCCTGAAACGGTTGAATCAGCATGGCAGGAAATGCATTCTGCGGGGGCAGTTATTTTAGAAAACACCGAAGAAATAAAAAAATACATTAATAATCAATAAATTATATTTAAAATTCTATTGTTTCACGTGAAACATTTTCCAAAATATGAAGATTTTACTTGTCCGCTTGTCCAGTATGGGCGATTTAATTCATACGTTGCCCGCAGTTGAAGATTTGGCGCGACAATGTCCTGAGGTAGAACTCCATTGGCTGTGTGAGGCAGGGTTTGCAGATATTGCCTGCTTGCATCCTTTTGTCAAAAAAGTTCATGTAATGAAATGGCGGCAGTGGCGCAAACACCTTTTTCAGGCTGAAACGTGGCGTGAAATAGGCCGTCTGAAAACGGATTTGCAGGCTGAATCTTTTGATTTTGTTTTAGATAGTCAAGGACTGATTAAAAGCGCATGCTTTGCCAAAATGGCGAAATCCCCTATTTACGGTTTGGATAAACACAGCGCGCGTGAAAGTTTGGCTGCCCTTGCATACAGTAAAACATTTGCCGTACCGAAAGGCAAAAATGCGGTTTGGCGAAACCGTGAATTATTCGCCCAAGCATTTGGTTATACAATGCCTGAGACGCAGGTATTTGGTTTGTCGGTTCCTGAATCAGGCCGTCTGAAAAATTTGCAATTCCCTTATTACGTTGCTTTGCATGCAACTAGTCGCGACAGTAAATTATGGCCGGTAGAACACTGGCGTGCATTATTGAAAAAGTTGAATGAAGAACAACACTGCAATGTATATCTGCCATGGGGAAATGAAACCGAAAAAATGCGTGCCGAACAGATTGCAAGCGATTTACCGTTTGCTTCGGTTTGCGACAAAATGAATTTATTACAGGCTGCATTTTTATTGAAAAACGCAGAGGGTATTATTGGCGTAGATACCGGACTACTGCATCTTGCCAATGCGTTGGAAAAGCCTGTTGTAGGAATTTATACAGATACAGATCCGGCCGAGACCGGCGTTCAAGTTTCGGCTTATGCAAAAAATTTAGGTGGTATTGCTCAAATTCCCAATGTTGACGAGGTTTATCAAACCTTGATGGATTGTGTTGCAGCATATAGTAAATAATTGCTGGGGAGTTGGATTTATTTTCTGAGTAAATGCTTTAGAAATGATATAATTCCGCTCTATTTGCCAAGATTTATATAAATTTGGTTTTGTCATGTTGGTGAAAACCGAATTGGATTTTATATAAAGAATGTATCAAAAGCAGTATGCTTGATTTGATGGACATTCTTTTTAGGAGAATTGAATGAAAGCACTGGTCGCAGTAAAGCGCGTAGTGGACTACAACGTCAAAGTTCGTGTGAAAGCCGATGGTTCCGATGTGGATATCGGTAATGTCAAAATGTCGATGAACCCGTTTGATGAAATTGCGGTAGAAGAAGCTGTCCGTTTGAAAGAAGCCGGAAAAGTAAGCGAGATTATTGCTGTTTCTCTTGGCGAGAAAAAATGCGAAGAGACGTTGCGTACTGCTTTGGCGATGGGTGCCGACCGTGCAGTTCATGTTGAGACTGATGCAAAGTTGGAGCCTTTGGCCGTTGCGAAATTGCTGAAAGCTGTTGCGGATAAAGAAAATCCGCAAATTTTACTGCTGGGCAAACAGGCAATTGACGATGACGCCAACCAAGTTGCCCAAATGCTGGCTGCGTTGTTGAATGCGGCTCAAGGTACTTTTGCATCAAAAGTGCAAATTGAAGGCGAAGAAGCATTGGTAACCCGTGAAATTGACGGCGGCGAAGAAACTGTTGCATTGAAGCTGCCTGCGGTCATCAGTGCAGATTTGCGTTTGAACGAACCACGCTTTGTCAAACTTCCTAATATCATGGCGGCAAAGAAAAAGCCTTTGGAAAAATTAAGTCCTGCCGATTTGGCTGTGGATATTTCTCCGCGTTTGAATACCGTGAAATTTGCCGAACCTAAAGCACGTCAAGCCGGTGTGAAAGTGGCTGATGTTGCCGAGTTGGTTGAAAAGCTGAAAAACGAAGCCAAAGTGATCTAAGGAGTATGAAATGAGCGTATTGATTATTGCGGAACATAATAACCAACATTTGAATCCTACCACTTTGCATGCGGTAACGGCTGCCACCAAATTGGGTAATGTAGATTTATTGGTTGCCGGCAGTAATGCTGCTGCGGTCGTTGAAGAGGCGAAACAGGTTGGAGGTGTAGCGAAAGTTTTGGTAGCTGATGCGCCCTATTACGCTGAAGGTTTGGCAGAAGAATTAGCGCCTTTGGTTGTTAAACTGGCTGCGGATTACCGCTATGTGGCTGCGACTGCAACTGCATTTGGTAAAAATCTTCTGCCCCGAGTAGCAGCCCTGTTGGATGTGCCACAAGTTTCGGATTTAACCGAGGTTGTGGATAACTCGACATTTGTCCGTCCGATTTATGCCGGTAATGCATTTGAAACCGTTCAATCCAATTCTGAAAAACTGGTACTGACTTTCCGTGCAACCACATTTGATGCTGCCGGACAAGGCGGTAATGCAGAAGTGGTCAATGTTGAGGCAATGCCTGCTCAAAACCTGAGCCGTTTCGTAAACCGTCAACTTTCCCAATCTGACCGTCCTGAATTGACTCAGTCAAAAGTGATTGTTTCCGGTGGCCGTGCATTGGGCAGTGCTGAAAAATTCAATGAAGTGTTGACTCCTTTGGCGGATGTTTTGGGTGCAGCGATTGGTGCTTCCCGTGCGGCAGTGGATGCCGAGTATGCGCCAAATGATGCCCAAGTTGGTCAAACCGGTAAAGTGGTTGCGCCGCAACTGTACTTCGCTATCGGTATTTCCGGTGCTATCCAACACGTTGCCGGTATGCAGGACAGTAAAGTGATCGTTGCTATCAACAAAGATGCTGATGCGCCTATTTTCAATGTGGCAGATTACGGCTTGGTTGGTGATTTGTTTGAAGTTGTGCCTCAACTGACAGAAGCACTGAAAAACTAATGTTTCACGTGAAACGTTCAGACGGCCTTTTATAACAAAGGCCGTCTGAAAATATTTTGGCATGATTACGACCTATAAAACCATTACCACACCGACACAGGCTGAATTTAAAGATAAAGGCAGCCGCTTCATAGCATACGCCTATCCGATTCGCACTTTGGCCGATGTGAAGAAATATCTCGACCCATTAAAGGAAGAGCATCACAAGGCACGACATTGGTGTTACGCTTACCGATTGGGTGTGGATGGAATGCAATTTCGCGCAAACGATGATGGAGAACCGTCCGGAAGTGCAGGCCGCCCTATTCTGGGGCAGATTGATTCTGTCGGCGTAACGGATGTGTTGGTTGTGATTGTGCGTTATTTTGGCGGTACGCTATTGGGTGTTCCTGGTCTGATTCATGCTTATAAGGAATCAACGGCTCAGGCATTGGCGATAGCTGAAGTTGTTGAAAAGAATGTCGAAAAGACAGTTTGGTTGAAATGTGAATATCCTATTTTGAATGAGGCTATACGGATTGCCAAACAATATCAGGCCGATATTGTGGAACAGGATTTGCAACTGGATTGTAAGTTGACAGTGAAAATAGCGTTGGCCGATTATGAAGCTTGTATTGCTGCTTGGAAAAATACGCGCCAAATTGAAGTAGATACTGAAAAGCCGTTTGAATAAAGGTCGTCTGAACATATTTGAGAAATCAAAAGTTTCAGACGGCCTTTGATATTTTAGACTTGGTATCTGTCTAAAGCATTTACGCTTGAGCGTAGGTGTTCCCAAGCCAGTTGATGAAATTCCCCCAGTGCGTTCCATAGGGCATCTTCGCTCATAATGCTGTATTCACCCTGTGTACGTAAATCAACATCTGCACCTTCTTCAATGGCTTGATGGCATGCTTGGTATTCGTTGGTATAGAAGTCATCCATGTCTTGCATGAGGCTTGCAGCATGTTTCCAGCGGGCGATATCTGCTTCCAGTTGCGGCAGTAATTCGCACCATTCGCGGTATTTGCTTTGAATTTCATCAATACGTTTTTGCATGATTTGTCCTTTCGTTGTTTGAAATTAGAGTATGGTTGTCTTGGTGCAATATTATTCTTAATTTGAAACAGCTATGCAAGATGGAACAATATTCCATCGATTGAATTTTATTTACAACATCTATTCTTCAAGGAGATGGTATGAAATTGCTCGTTATTGGTAATGGTGGACGTGAACACGCACTGGCTTGGAAATTGGCGCAGTCGTCTAAGGTAGGAACTGTCTTTGTAGCACCTGGTAATGCCGGAACGGCAATTGAGCCTAAACTGCAGAATATAGCGTTGACGGCGCATCAAGATTTGATTGATTTTTGCCGTAATGAAAATATTGCCTTTACCGTGGTCGGCCCTGAAGCTCCTTTGGCTGCCGGTGTGGTGAATGATTTCCGTGCTGCCGGGTTGAAGATTTTTGGCCCAACTCAATACGCGGCCCAACTGGAGAGTTCAAAAGATTTTGCTAAAGCATTTATGGCAAAATATAAGATTCCGACTGCGCAATACCAAACCTTTGAAAATGCCGATGCGGCACATGATTACGTCAATCGAAAAGGTGCGCCGATTGTTATTAAGGCGGATGGTTTGGCTGCAGGTAAAGGCGTGATTGTCGCCATGACTTTGGATGAAGCCCATGCGGCTATCGACGATATGTTGTTGGGCAATAAAATGGGCAATGCAGGCGCGCGCGTCGTGATTGAAGATTTCTTGCAAGGCGAGGAAGCAAGCTTTATCGTTATGGTGGACGGCAATCATGTTTTGCCGATGGCAACCAGTCAAGACCATAAACGCCTGCTGGATGACGACAAAGGCCCTAATACCGGCGGTATGGGCGCATACAGTCCTGCTCCGGTGGTAACGCCTGATGTGTACGAGCGCGCGATGAATGAAATTATTTTGCCGACCGTGGCCGGTATGAAAGCAGAAGGTCATGAATTTACCGGCTTTTTATACGCAGGCTTGATGATTGATAAAACCGGCGCGCCTTATACCATCGAATTCAACTGCCGTTTCGGCGACCCTGAAACCCAGCCGATTATGAGCCGTTTGGATAGCGATTTGGTGGACTTGGTTGAAGCGGCAATCGACGGCAAACTGGATAGTGTTGCTGCCGAATGGAATCTGCAGACTGCAGTAGGCGTGGTGTTGGCTGCACAAAATTATCCTGACTCTCCGAAAAAAGGCGATGTGATCTTCGGCTTGGATAAGGCCAATCAAATCGGTAAAGTTTTCCATGCCGGTACTGCAACGAATGAAAAAGGCGAAGTTATAACCAACGGCGGCCGTGTGTTGTGTGTAGTCGGTTTGGGCGATGATGTTGCCCAAGCTAAAAGCAAGGCTTATGAGGCATTGGAAACCATCCGTTTTGACGGTATGCAATACCGTAAGGACATTGCCGATAAAGCCATCAACCGTTAATAATGAATAGAAATAGGCCGTCTGAACACAGATTGTCCGACAATCGCAGTTTCAGACGGCCTTGGTATTATGATGATGTTCCCCAGAATTTTATCGGCTGCAGCCCAACGCAGGTTGCAGGCGCATCTTAAAAAAGGCGGTTTGGTCGCCTATCCTACCGAGTCTTGCTATGGCTTGGGCTGTGTCCCTACTTTGCCTAAAGCACTCAATCAACTGATTCATCTGAAAAAACGACCGCAACACAAAGGCATGATTGTCATTGGCCATAGCTTGGAACAGTTGCAACCTTTGTTGCAAAGGCCGTCTGAAAATATCCAAACCATGCTGCATGAAGCATGGCCTGCTCCGAAAACTTTTTTATTGCCGGCCGGCAAAAAAGTATTGCCCTCATTGCGGGGAAAAAGACGCAGTAAATTGGCTGTCAGGGTTCCTGCGCACGCAGGTGCAAGGCGTTTGTGTCAGGTTTTGGAAATGCCTTTAGTCTCTACTTCATGCAATCGTGCAGGAAAACGGGCATGCAAAACGGAAAGGGAAGTCAGAAGACAGTTTGGTAGGAAAGTCTGGGTTGTAGGCGGATTGATAGGTAAGCAGAAAACGCCTAGCCAGATTATTGACGGAGAAACAGGGGCAAGGCTACGTTAAAGAAGGGTTGTATCATCAAAGGAAAGGTATTTATTTGAAGAAGCAAATTTTTTCCAAAAGATTGGAATACCTGTGTGAAAAGCATTTAGTGCAGATCCAGTTTGATACATAGTAGTCTGTAAATACAGATCGATTAAGCAGATAGTAAGTCAATA
Source organism: Neisseria sp. 20925_1_37 (assembly GCF_041433255.1). NCBI lineage: Bacteria > Pseudomonadati > Pseudomonadota > Betaproteobacteria > Neisseriales > Neisseriaceae > Neisseria > Neisseria sp. 20925_1_37. The sequence goes on from NZ_JAPWBC010000001.1 coordinate 60,301, forward strand.
AATAGAGTATAAAGCAGTATTTTGTGAAATGCTCTTGCAAAGAATGAAGCAAACTTTGAGCGTAAATGAATCGCTGTAATAAATTATTTTTGAATAAACAAATTTTGTGGATAAATTTGAAGATAAATTTCCATAAAAACATAAAAAGGCCGTCTGAAACTTGATATTCAAAGCATTCAGACGGCCTTTTAAATATTCAAACTGTGGATAACTTTGTGAATAAGTGTGTATTAAAGCTTATGTCCGCACACAGTTTCGTATTGTTTTTCAGTAATCGTGCCGCTCATGACGCTCATTGGGCGGATGCTGGTCGGCGTATAGCTTTGGTTGGAAATCACCCGGCCGTGTTCATCCATCAGTTGCAGCGCTGCCAAGCGATAGGTTTTGTTTGAGCAATGAATTTCCCAGCTGCCTATAGCCGTTTTATAGGCAGGCGTATTGACGAAACGTTCCTCTTTCAGTTTGGAAACAGTTTTTTTATCGCGGAAAGTAACCAGTGCGCCATTTCTTTTAATGCTGCTTTTATCAATGGCCACTTTGATATTGCCTTCAGAGATGGTGCCGATGTTGGTCCAGCTACCGCCGCCGCTTGAAGTGGTGGTTGTTTCACAGGCACTCAACATCAAAGCCACAAATACGGTTGTAGCTAGGGAAAAACGTTTGATATTCATAAAACCTCATTATTTACAAAAAGTCAGTCGATATTATCCGTGAAGATGGCATATATCGTAAATCGATTTTGCAAAGTTGAACCTCTGAAAAGCATTTTATGAAAAATACGCTGAAAAGGTCGTCTGAAACCTGTCTTTCAGACGGCCTTGGAGTGTAAAATCATGTATAATTGCAAACAATTTGGTTTTCATCCCATAGGAAGATCCGACATGATTAACCCTATCGCTGCACTTTCCCCATTAGATGGCCGCTACGCCAAATCCGTTGAAGCATTGCGTCCGATTTTCTCCGAATACGGCCTGATGCGTGCGCGTGTCAAAGTTGAATTAAACTGGCTCAAAGCCCTTGCCGCCGAGCCTAAGATTGTAGAAGTTCCTGCTTTCAGCGATTTTACGCTTGCCGAAATCGACAAAGTGATCGAAAACTTCTCACTTGAAGATGCCGCCGCCGTCAAAGCCATTGAGGCGACCACCAATCACGACGTCAAAGCCATCGAATATTGGCTTAAAGAACGCTTCTCCGGCGTGCCTGAAGTGGCTGCTGCCAGCGAGTTCATCCACTTTGCCTGCACCAGCGAAGACATCAACAACCTGTCCCACGCTTTAATGCTGCAAGAAGCGCGTGAGGCTGTTTTACTGCCGAAACTGGCCGAAATTATCGAAAAACTGACCGGCATGGCGCATGAGTTGGCTGCCGTCCCTATGATGAGCCGCACGCATGGCCAGCCTGCTACACCAAGCACACTGGGTAAAGAAATTGCCAATGTCGTGTACCGCCTGCAACGTCAGTTTAAAAACCTGCAAGCGCAAGAGTTCCTCGGCAAAATCAATGGCGCAGTCGGCAACTACAATGCCCATATGGTCGCCTATCCTGATGTGGATTGGGAAAACCATTGCCGCAACTTCGTTGAAATCAGCCTCGGCCTGACCTTCAACCCCTACACTATTCAAATCGAGCCGCACGACTATATGGCGGAATTTTTCCAAGCCATCAGCCGTGTCAACACGATTCTGATCGACTTCAACCGCGACGTTTGGGGCTATATTTCTTTGGGTTACTTCAAACAAAAAGTCAAAGCAGGCGAAGTCGGTTCTTCCACCATGCCGCACAAAGTCAATCCGATCGACTTTGAAAACTCCGAAGGCAACCTCGGTATGGCCAATGCCGTATTGGGCTTTTTGTCCGAAAAACTGCCGATTTCCCGTTGGCAGCGCGACCTGACCGACAGCACCGTATTGCGCAATATGGGCGTGGGCGTGGGCTATACCGTATTGGGCTTTGCCGCCCATCTGCGCGGTCTAAACAAGCTTGAGCCGAATCCTGCCGCCCTTGCTGCCGATTTGGACGCTACTTGGGAGCTGTTGGCCGAGCCGATTCAAACTGTAATGCGTCGTTACGGCGTGGCCAATCCTTACGAGAAGCTGAAAGACTTGACACGCGGTAAAGACGGCATTACGCCTGAAGTGTTGAAACTCTTTATCGAATCGTTGGAAATTCCGGCAGAAGCCAAAGCCAAATTGCTTGAGCTGACCCCTGCGTTGTATGTGGGTAAGGCCGAAGAGTTGGCAAAACGAATTTAAAAGGTTTTTGTAGGGTGCATTTTCTTAGTTATTGAGATTTTTTGATAGATAAGAAACCAACCCTCTATATCCGACAAATTAAAAAGGCCGTCTGAAAGAAATTTCAGACGGCCTTTTTCGATTCAAACCGTTATTTTACTTTGTCTTTCAATGCGCCGTAGCCGGCAGCGTCCATTTCTTCCAAAGGAATGAATTTCAAACTTGCGCCGTTGATGCAATAGCGCAGGCCGCCTTTGTCTTTCGGACCGTCGGGGAAAACGTGTCCTAAGTGTGAGTCGGCGGCATGGCTGCGCACTTCGGTGCGGCGCATGTTGTAGCTGAAATCATCGTGTTCGGTAACGGCAGAGGCATTAATCGGGTGGGTAAAGCTCGGCCAGCCGCAACCGGAATCGAATTTGTCGGCAGAGCTGAATAGGGGTTCGCCGCTGACGATGTCCACATAAATGCCGGGTTTGAACAAGTGGTCGTATTCGTGGCTGAAGGCGTATTCGGTCGCGCTGTTTTGGGTAACTTGGTATTGCTCTTCGGTCAGGAGGCGTTTGAGTTCGGCAGCACCTGGTTTTTTATACGTTGCCGCGTCAAAGCCTTTGCCTTGCGGGGCGGCTTTGGTTTTGCCCGGCAGCGGTTCGTCGGCTTTGCGGATGTCGATGTGGCAGTAGCCGTTGGGGTTTTTAATCAGGTAGTCCTGATGGTATTCCTCGGCGTCGTAGAAGTTTTTCAGCGGCTCGTTTTCGATGACGAGGGGAAGTTTGTATTTTTGCTGCTCGCGTTTGAGTGCGGCGGCGATGACGGCTTTTTCGGCGGGGTCGGTGTAGTACACGCCGCTGCGGTATTGCGTGCCGGTGTCGTTGCCTTGTTTGTTGAGGCTGGTCGGGTCAACGACGCGGAAATAGTATTGCAGGATGTCGTCTAGGCTGAGTTTGTCGGCATCGTAGGTAACTTTGACGGTTTCGGCATGGCCCGTATCGCGGTAGGAAACGTCTTCGTAGCTTGGGTTTTGCGTTTTGCCGTTGGCGTAGCCGGATACTGCGTCCACCACGCCGTCTATGCGTTGGAAATAGGCTTCCAAGCCCCAGAAGCAGCCGCCGGCAAGGTAGATGGTGCGCGTATTCATGATTGCTGAATCCTTTTTCTGTGTGTCGGGTTTGTAAAATGTGTTTTTCAGACGGCCTAAATCGGCATCGGGATCGCGGATTAACGCCAATGCCTGCGCTTCGTTGATACTGCCTTTGACGATGCGCTGCACGTCGCCGTCTTTGCTGATTAATGCCCATGAAGGGTAAACGCCGATATTCAAGCTTTGGGCGATGGTGCCGCCGTTGTCGGTAACGACGGGCAGCTTAGGATAGTTCAAACCGGCATACCATTTTTGAAAGTCGCCGTCTTTTTTCTCGTGCAGAAAACCGGGCGAGGCAACGGTAATCAGGTTGGCAGAACCGAATTTTGCATCTTGCGCCCATTTTTCGGTTTGTCCCAATTCGGACAAACACAAAGGACACCAACTTGCCCAAAATTTAATCAGGGTGGGTTTGTCTTTTTTCAGGAAAACACTGGCAGGGCGGTTGTCAGGGGTTTTCAACGAGGACAATGCCTGCGGTACGGTTGCGGCTTCGGTATCCATCATTTTGGATGAGCAGGCGCCAAGTGCAAGCAGGCAGCTGAACTTGGTGCAAAGTGAAAATAATGTGCGGGGATTCATCTTTATGTTTCCTGTATGGGGATGGTTTGTCTCGTTAGACGTTGGAAATGCCAAAACCTGACAACCTTGATTTTCAGACGACCTTGCCACGTAAAATACGCTACAATACTCCCTATTTCAAGTTTCTAAAATTAAAAGGAAAATTTAATGTTCAGCTTCTTCCGTCGCAAGAAAAAACAGGAAACTCCGGCTCCTGAGGAGGCTCAAGTTCAGGAAACCGCAGCAAAAATAGAATCTGAAGTTGCTCAAGTAGTTGAAAATATTAAAGAAGATGCCGAATCTTTAGCAGAAAGCGTCAAAGGGCATGTTGAATCAGTTGTCGAATCGGCTGTTGAAACTATCAGCGAAACCGTCGAGCAGGTTCGGGAAACTTTGACCGAAACGCCGTCTGAAACAGTTGAAAAAGTAGAAGAACACGTTGAAGCGGCAAAAGAAGCGGCTGTTGAAACCGCCAGCGAGACTGTTGAACAGGTAAAAGAAACCGTTGCCGAGATGCCGTCTGAAGCGGTCGAGGCTGCTGAAGAAGTGGCAGAACAGGCTGAGGCAGTCAAAGAAGAAGCTGTTGAAACCGTCAGCGAGGTTGTTGAGCAGGTAAAGGAAACCGTTGCCGAGATGCCGTCTGAAGCGGCCGAGGTTGCTGAAGAAGTAGCGGAACAGGCCGAAGCAGTCAAAGAAGAAGCTGTTGAGGCAGTTAGCGAAGCTGTCGAGCAAGTTCAAGAAGTTGTTGCAGAGGCTTCAGCCGAAGCCCCTGCTCCGGCAGAAGAACAAAAGCTCAGTTGGGCTGCGCGTTTGAAACAAGGCTTGACCAAATCACGCGACAAAATGGCAAAATCGTTGGCCGGCGTGTTCGGTGGCGGACAAATCGACGAGGATTTGTACGAAGAGCTGGAAACCGTGCTGATTACCAGCGATATGGGCATGGAAGCTACCGAATACTTGATGAAAGACGTGCGCGACCGTGTCAGCCTTAAAGGCCTCAAAGACGGCAACGAATTGCGCGGTGCGCTGAAAGATGCGCTGTACGATTTGATTAAGCCTCTGGAGAAGCCTTTGGTCTTACCGGAAACCAAGGAGCCTTTCGTGATTATGCTTGCCGGTATCAACGGCGCAGGTAAAACCACGTCTATCGGCAAACTGGCCAAATATTTCCAAGCGCAGGGCAAATCTGTGTTGCTGGCGGCAGGCGATACTTTCCGTGCCGCCGCGCGTGAGCAGCTTCAAGCTTGGGGCGAGCGCAACAATGTGACCGTGATTTCGCAAACCACAGGCGATTCCGCAGCCGTTTGTTTTGATGCCGTCCAAGCCGCGAAAGCGCGCGGTATCGATATCGTGCTGGCTGATACAGCCGGCCGTCTGCCGACGCAGCTTCATTTGATGGAAGAAATTAAAAAAGTGAAACGCGTGTTGCAAAAAGCCATGCCTGATGCGCCACATGAAATCATCGTTGTTTTGGATGCAAACATCGGTCAAAACGCCGTCAACCAAGTGAAAGCCTTTGACGAAGCGCTGGGTCTGACCGGCCTGATCGTCACCAAGCTAGACGGTACAGCCAAAGGCGGTATCCTTGCCGCCCTTGCCTCTGACCGCCCAGTTCCTGTCCGCTATATCGGCGTAGGCGAAGGCATCGACGATTTGCGTCCGTTTAATGCCAAAGCGTTCGTGGATGCCCTATTGGATTAAACAGACAGGCTGAGGCTTGTAAACGCAGTCTGCGGGGGATTTCTGAGCCGTATTTTGAAAGACTCCGTATTTGGTTGATACCAGCCAAACAGGCTGTTAAAAAGGCCGTCTGAAACCTAAAATCAGGTTTCAGACGGCCTTTATTTATTTGCAGGTTTAGTTTTTCCGTGAGGTAACAAACTCGGCCAGTTGGCGCAGACGCAAGGCTTTGTCGCCGAATGGCTCGATCAGTGCAACGGCTTCTGCAATCAGCGTTTCTGCGTAAGTACGCGCAGCGTGCAGGCCCATCAGTTTGACGTAGGTCGGTTTGTCGTTGTCCGAGTCTTTGCCGGCGGTTTTGCCCAAGGTGGCGGTATCGGCTTCGCAGTCCAATACATCGTCGATCACTTGGAAAGCCAGGCCCAATTTGGCGGCGTAGTGGTCTAAGGTTTGGATTTGCGCCGGTGTTAAGTCTGGGCAGGAAAGTGCGCCTAAAGCCACGGCCGCGCGGATGAGCGCTCCGGTTTTGAGGCTGTGCATCTGTTCCAATTCGGCCTGATTCATGGCTTTGCCGACATTAGCAAGGTCGATGGCTTGTCCGCCCGCCATACCGAGGCTGCCGGATGCCTGAGCCAGTGTGGACAACATGGCAAGCTGGCGTTCGGCAGGCAGGCCTGTCGGACGGCTCAATACATCAAAGGCTTGGGTTTGCAGCGCATCGCCGACCAAAAGGGCGGTTGCTTCATCGTATTGCACATGGCAGGTTGGTTTACCGCGCCGCAGGCTGTCATTGTCCATCGCCGGCATATCGTCGTGAACCAGCGAATAGACGTGTACCATTTCAATAGCCGCCATCGCCTGCTCGACGGCATTTTGGTTTGCTTCGCCCAATTCGGACGCGGCAAGCACCAAGAGCGGGCGCAGCCGTTTGCCGCCGCCGAGGGTAACGTAACGCATGGCTTCGTGCAGCGCGTGCGGCACTTGGCTTTCAGACGGCAAGAAATGCGCCAGCAGCAATTCGGTTTGCGCTTGGGCTTTTTGCTGCCATGTTTTGAGTTCATTCGCCGGGTTCAAGGTTCAACTCCTTCAGTTCGCCGGCATCCAAGACTTGCAGTTTCTGCTCGACTTCCGCCAATTTGGTTTGGCAGTATCTGACCAATTCGTTGCCTTCCTGATAGGCGGCCAGGGCGTCTTCCAGCGGCATTTCGCTGCTTTGCATGGCCTGGGTCAGGGTTTCGAGGCGGGATAAGGCTTCTTCAAAGGATTGGGGGGCGTTTTTTTTCATGGTTTGAAATGATGGGCAGAAAAGGGGAATTGTAGCATTTTTAGATGATGAAGGCCGTCTGAACAGGGATGAAAACGAAATCAAAGATTTCTGTTTCTGCGTTCAGACGGCTTTTTTTCAAACGAAATAACGTTATCAGCCCGGTAAAACGGCTTTTTGATAGTTGAGCGCGATAAACTGCTTCTCGGCATCCAATTCAGTGATTTTGAACAATGCCTGCGATTTGGGCAGCGCGTCAAACGGAATACCGGTCGCGCGCGTTACCAGCGGCAGGCCTTCAATGCGGACGAGGTCCTCTTTGAGGATGGTGGCCGTCAGCTCGCTCGTGCCTTGCTGTTGCAGGTACACGAGGCTCCAGTAGGCTTCCATTTGGTGTTGGAAGTCGGCGTAGGCTGTATAGGCGGCATCAAAGTCGCGCAGCGCGGCGAAAAGCTCGGCATCGCTGTTTTGATACAGCGGCTCGGCAGTATCGTCTATCAGGCTGATCAGCTGCTTTTGGTTGATGTAGTCGGCGGCGCGGCGCAGCGGCGAGGTAAACCAGCCGTAATGCTGCACGCCCATGCCGATGTGCGGCTCGGATTTGGTGCTCATGCGCACTTTGCCTGCCGGTTGGACGCGGAAAAGGCCGGGCAGCTCGTTTTCGTCCAGCATTTGCGCCCAAGTGCTGTTGGCAAGAATCATCATCTCGCTGACCAGCGTATCAATGGGCGAACCGCGTTCGCGGCGGACGACGGATACGTTGCCTTCCTCATCCAATTCGATGCTGTAATCGTATTGCGGCGCACGGTCGGGCTCGTATTTGCCGCGCGCTTTTTGCAGGGCGATGGCGAATTGATAGAACCAAATCAGGTCTTGATGGTGGGCGAACATCATTTCGCCTGCTTCGTCCAAGCCGGTTTCGGCGTTGAAATGCGGCTCGATGGTTTGAATGCGCAGGTTTTCGGCGATGTTGACCGCTTCGATTTTGCAGGTCGGCGCGCAGACGTTGAACTCGCTGTCCACATCGAAATAAATGCTGATGGAAGGGCGGTATGCGCCTGCATCAAGGCTGAACGCGGCAATCCAGTTTTCGGGCAACATGGTGATTTTGCCGCCGGGGAAATAAACCGTGCTCAAGCGTTCCATGATGTTTTTTTCCATTTTGTCGCCTGGTTTAATGGCAAGCGACGGCGCAGCGATGTGGATACCGACGCGTTTCATGCCATTGCCCAAGTCGGTCAGGCTCAAGGCGTCATCGACTTCGGTGGTCGATTCGTCGTCAATGGAAAAGGCGGTAACATCGGCCTTGGGCAGGTCGGGCATTTCGGGAAGCGGAAGGTCGGGGAAACCTGTTCCTTTGGGGAAATATTTGATTTCAAACCCGTCTTGCAGGTATTGGGGAATGGACGTAATGCCGCCCGTTTTTTTCGCCAGTTCGTAGGCGGAGGTTTTCAGCGCATCGGCGGCTTTGGTAAAGGCTTTGTAGGTCAGCGACTGCTTGTCGGGCGCGTGCAGGATGGTTTTCAGATCTGCTGCGATTTCAGACGGCATCTCGCCGCGTTTCAAGGCTTCCGCCCAAGCGTCGATTTGTGCGTCTTGCTGTTTTTTGCGTTCGATGGCGGCAAGCGCTTGTTTTAAGGTTTCTTCCGGCGCGGCTTTGAACACGCCTTTGGCTTTTTTGTAGAAATACATTGGCGCGGCGTAAAGCGCAATCAAAGTCGCCGCCAGCTCGGTTTTGGTCGGCGCATGGCCGTAATATTCTTCGGCGATGGCTTCGGCGGAAAATTCTTCTTCGCCGCATACTTCCCACAATAAATCGGTGTCGATGTCCGCCGCCTGTGCCTGCGCGTTTTCCAAAAACGCCGCCATGTCGCCGTCAAACTCGGCAAAGACATTGTTCGCCTTCACTTTGGTGCGTTTGCCGTGTTGGGTATCGACTTGGTAGGTGGCGTCGTTTTTTTGGACGATGGAGGCAACTTTGAATTGGCCGGACTCTTCGTAAAAGATATTCATTTTTTTAGGATTTTATGATTTGTAGGAAACGCGTGATTTTAGCAGATTTGCACAAGAAAGGCCGTCTGAAAAACATACTTTCAGACGGCCTGTTCAAACGGCGGATAATTAATACTGATATGCCGCCAGTTTGCGTTTGATTTCAGGCAGGGCGGCGCGTGCGGCCTGTTCGCCCAGTTGGATGGCGCGTTGTTTTTGGTCGAAACCGCCAACCGAACCTAGCTCCAAAACCTGCGGTTTGATGATCACATTGGCTTGTCCCAATTCTTGGTGCAAGGCGGTTTGGCTCATCACGTTGAAGGTTTGGTCAAGATAGGAGAACATGCCTTGGCTGACATTTTTGGCCGGACGGGCGGAAATATCGACGGCAATGATGAAGTTTGCACCCATTTTTTTCGCCGCGCTGACCGGTACGGGCTGCGACAGGCCGCCGTCTACATATTTGCGGCTGCCGATAACGACAGGTTGAAACACGTTCGGAATCGAAGCAGAAGCGCGGACGGCTTGTCCGGCATTGCCTACGTTGAACACCACCGGTTTGCCGCTTTCAAAATCGGTCGCAACGGCGGCAAATTTGATGGGGAACTGCTGCATCGGTCGGTTGCCAACTTTGCGGTTGATGTAGTTTTGCAGTTTTTCACCTTTGATGAAGCCACTGGTGGACAAGGTCAAATCCACCAAATCGGTTTTACCCAAAATTTCCGCTTCCAATTCGAGGCGGTCGGGCGACATTCCCGAAGCGTACATACTGCCGACAATCGAGCCGGCGGATGTGCCGGTAACGATTTTTACCGGAATATTGTTTTCTTTCAAAACCTTAATAATCCCGATATGGGCAAAGCCTTTGGATGCGCCGCCGCCCAAAGCCAGCGCAACCGTGGCTTTCGGTTTGGGTGCAGGACGCGAAACCGTATTTTGACCCTGCGTAGAAGGTTTGGATTGCGGCGCGTTGCCGCTCGGACAGGCAGCCAATACCAAGACGGACGAAGCGGCTAAAAACGTTTTGAATGTGGAAAAAAGTTTGTTCATGTTCAGACAGCCTTTAATATGTCGAAAGAGTTATTTTACTCCGAAATGAAGTCGAAAGGCCGTCTGAAATCAGGTTTCAGACGGCCTTTTAAATCAAGCTTAAGCCAATTCGAGCTGTTTTTCCAAGCTTTCGACCAGTTGGTCGTCCAAATTCAAAGCTTGGGACAAACGGCTCAGAAACACGATTTCCTTGCGTGACAAGTCCGCGCAGACCAATCTGGCCGCCAGATAAGTTTCAGCTGCCAAAGCCTCGTCGCTGCCGACAGAAGCGGCAATTTGCTCGATAGAGGCCGGTTGCGCATATTCAGCCTGCAGCCATGCTGCCATTTCCGCATCGTTGCCGCTTTCACGCTCAATGGCCGCGCGTTCCGCATCGTCAATCAGGCCGTCTGAAGCCGCCGCCGCAATCATCGTTTGCAAAATCACACGGCTGTGGTTTTCACCAATCAGACCGGCAGGTTGGAACGCACTTTGCGGCAATTCGTCCTGCTGGCGGTTTTGTTTCCAGTTTTGATAGCCTTTATAAGCCAGAAAACCCAAAGCAGCGACCGAGCCAGCCTTTACCAGCTTCTTCGTATTTTTCTTTTTCAACAGCATCGATGCCAAAGCACCCGTCAGCGCACCGCCGCCGAAAGAATTGAGCGGGCTGTCCGCCACCGCTTTGCCGCCTTTTTGAGCCGCACCCAAAACCTGATTGAGCAACTGACTGAAATCCATAAAAAAATCTCCTGAAAACAAATACATTGCAAATATAGGGCAGAAACACCAAAAAACCAAGCCAAAGAAAGTTAAAAGGTGCAAACAAGTTTTCAGACGGCCATAGCCGACTTTCGGTACAATCACACCATTCCAAACAATAAACCCCATCATGACCGATACCGCCCAAATCATTACCAGCTATGGCCGCCGCTATATCGTCCGCACCCCCGACGGCCAAACATATGACGCCACCACCCGCAAAAAACGCGTCGATTTCGCCTGCGGCGACCAAGTCCACATCAGCCCCATCAACGGCGAACAAGTCGTGATTGAAGACTATCTCCCGCGCGAAAGCCTGCTCTACCGCCAAGACGCGTGGAAAACCAAACTGATTGCCGCCAACGTTACCCAACTCCTCATCGTAACCGCCGCCAGCCCCTCACCTAGCGAAGCCCTGTTGCAACGCGCCCTCCTCGCGGCAGAAGCGGCCGGCATCGACGCCGTTATCGTCCTCAACAAAGCCGACCTCCCCGAAACCGCCCAATGGCGTGAGAAACTCAAATTCTACGAAACCCTCGGCTATTCTGTGGTCGAAACCAACGCATTGGAAAACGCCGACATCCTGCGCCCCATTTTAGAAGGGCAAACCAACATCCTGCTCGGACAAAGCGGCATGGGCAAGTCCACCCTGACCAACGCCCTACTCGGCAACCAAGCCGCCCGAACCGGCGACATTTCCACCGCGCTCGACTCCGGCAAACACACCACCACCCATGCCCAACTGTACGATTTAAACGCAGAAACCCGACTCATCGATTCCCCCGGCCTGCAAGAATTCGGCCTGCACCATCTCCAAGCCGCCGATTTACTGCAATACTTCCCCGACCTGCGCCATCTTATCGGCCAGTGCCGTTTCCACAACTGCACCCACCGCGCCGAACCCGGCTGCGCCGTCAAAGCCGCTGCCGAATCAGGTGAAGCCAAACCCGAGCGCATCGAATTTCTGCAACGCGTTACCGATGAATTGTTGAGATAAAGTTTTAACGGAAATAAGTGTTTGGATAAATAAAAAGGCCGTCTGAAAAATTCAGACGGCCTTTTGTTGAAGCATAACCAAATTTACCTTTCAACCGGTATCGCTACCTTAGCGGGAAAGAGAAGGTGCTTTTCGCGGCGGATTGATCATGAGAAGCACGGCTTCTTCAATTTGTTTGTCCTCCCGATCATGGAGCTCTACCGGAAATTTCAGACGCAACACTGTAACAATAGCGCCAACCGATAAGCCTGCATCATGAAGCAACTCAATTTCTTTAAGTACCGGTGCGGAAAGGTTTAACATGGTTTCTCCTTATGGTTTGGATAAGCCTTAGCCCACTTTATCCCCGGGCTGTGCGCCTGCGTCAACGTCGAGGAGCTTCAGTTTGCCCTCGGCTGTGGCGGCGGAGAGGATCATGCCTTCGGATACGCCGAATTTTGCCATTTTGCGCGGGGCGAAGTTGGCGACGGCGATGACCATGCGGCCGTTCAATTCAGCAGGATTTGGGTAAGACGCGGCGATGCCGGAGAAGATGATGCGTTTTTCAAAACCGAAATCGAGGTCGAATTTCAGGAGTTTGGTGCTGCCTTCGACGGCTTCGCAGTTCAATACTTTGGCGACGCGCATATCGATTTTCATGAAGTCGTCGAAGCTGGCCTGTTCGGCGACTTTTTCGTATTTGCTCTCTTCGGTGGCAGGCGCGGCTGCTGCGGCGATGCTTTGTTTGTTGGCTTCGATTAAATCGTCCACTTGTTTTTGCTCCACTCGTTGCATTAAATGTTCGTATTTGTTGATGGCATGTTCGCCCAAGGTTTCGCATGTATTTGCCCAAGTGATGGCTTCCAAATTCAGGAATTTGGCGGCGTTTTCGGCCACTTTCGGCAATACGGGGGCGAGGTAGGCGGTCAACATGGTAAAGGCGTTGATGAGCTCGCTGCATACTTCGTGCAGGCGTGCGTCTTGGCCTTCTTGTTTGGCGAGTTCCCAAGGTTTGTTGGCATCAACGTATTCGTTGACAATGTCCGCCAATGCCATGATGTCGCGCAGGGCGCGGGCGTATTCGCGGCTTTCGTAGCATTCGGCAATGGCTTCGCTTTGCGCAGTCAGTTTTGCCAGCAATTCGCTGTCGGCAACATCTTTCAGACGGCCTTCAAAGCGTTTGGCGATGAAACCTGACGCGCGGGCGGCGATGTTGACGTATTTGCCGACGAGGTCGCTGTTGACGCGCGAAATAAAGTCTTGCAGGTTCAAATCGATGTCTTCGATTTTGCTGTTGAGTTTTGCGGCGATGTAGTAGCGCATCCACTCAGGGTTCAGGCCTTGTTCCAAATAGGATTTGGCGGTGATAAACGTGCCGCGCGATTTGGACATTTTTTGTCCGTCTACGGTCAAAAAGCCGTGTGCGTACACGCCGGTCGGGGCGCGGTGGCCGGAGAAATGCAGCATGGCAGGCCAAAACAGGGCGTGGAAATAGAGGATGTCTTTGCCGATGAAGTGGTACATCTCGGTTTGGCTGTCGGCTTTGAAGTATTCGTCGAAATCGATGCCGATGCGGTCGCACAGGTTTTTAAACGACGCCATGTAACCGACGGGTGCGTCCAGCCAGACGTAGAAGTATTTGCCCGGCGCGTCGGGGATTTCAAAACCGAAATACGGTGCATCGCGGGAAATATCCCAATCGGACAGGGTGGTTTCTTCGCCTTCGCCCAACCATTCTTTCATTTTGTTGAGGGCTTCGGGTTGCAGATGGGGCTTGCCGTCGTGCGGGTTGTTGCCGGAAGTCCATGCTTTGAGGAAGTCGGCGCATTCGCCCAGTTTGAAGAAGAAGTGTTCGGATTCGCGCAATTCGGGTTTGGCACCGGAAACGGCGGAATACGGGTTGATCAGTTCGGTCGGGGAATAGGTCGTGCCGCAGACTTCGCAGTTGTCGCCGTATTGGTCTTGGGCGTGGCATTTCGGGCATTCGCCTTTGACGAAGCGGTCAGGCAGGAACATTTGTTTTTCAGGGTCGAAAAGCTGCTCGATGACACGGCTTTCGATTTTGCCGTTGGCTTTCAGCGCGCGGTAAATGTCTTGGGAAAACTGTTTGTTTTCAGGGGAATGGGTGCTGTAATAATTGTCGTAGCCGATGAAAAAACCGGTAAAGTCGGCGAGATGCTCTTCGCGCACTTTGGCAATCATGTCTTCGGGCGCGATGCCTTGTTTTTGCGCGGCAAGCATCACGGGCGTGCCGTGGGTGTCGTCGGCGCAGCAGTAGTAGCATTCGTGGCCGCGCAGTTTTTGGAAGCGTACCCAAACGTCGGTTTGGATGTGTTCGACCATGTGGCCGAGGTGGATGCTGCCGTTGGCATACGGCAGCGCGGAAGTGACAAGGATTTTGCGTGTCATGGTTTGTGCTTTGAAAAACAATGGATAAAGATGTCGAGAATTATACCGCAAAACAATACGCAAAGGCCGTCTGAAACCCGATTGCCGGTGTTTCAGACGGCCTTTTGAGACTTAGCAGAAAGATTGTTACCCAATGCTCATTCCACGTGATTGAGATTGCACTAATTGTTTTTGTTGCTCTTCATATTCAGAGAGTTGTGCCGTTTGCTGGATTTGATTAAAGCTCTTTTCCACGGGAATAGATGCAGATAGTCCTATATCCATAGAAGCAAGATTTAATGTAGGATTTCTGTTCCCGATTAGATACTGGTCGTTTTTTACACTAAATAAAGTAAGATCAGTGATATTTTTTGACAGAGCCAAGGCGGTAAGTGCCATCGCGGAATTTTGTAGTTTTCCCTCATCAATAGGCAGATTGTTTGTCTTATGATACGTCGTTAGGTGCACCATTGCAGTATTGAAGAACTTTTGATTTTCAGGGGAAAAGTTTTGTAGTTTGCTAGCATTTATTTGCGGATCTAAAAAGGCGTATTGAGGACGATCCTGTTGTTCATATGGATTTGAATACTGCGGTTGGTTTTCTGCAATAAAACGGTCTGCAAGATTGATATATTTTTCAAATTTATCAGGGGATTTGCGAATTTCTTCTTTTACATAATTGTTAAACCGCCCAATCATTGCCATATTATTTTCAGCTAGTTTATGAGCAGGGGATTTTGGGGATAAAACAGACAAACCATGTTCGTGCGTAAAATTGCTAACAGCATGAGAAGTATATAAATCTGATGCACTGCCCCAATTACCCCAACTTGAAGGCATTCTGAAACCTGCGTTGGCCAAAAATTTGTCATCTGACGGATCTTGTGTGCTAAAGCCGTCTTTACGCAGATTATCTACTTCGTTTTTTGTAGTATACAAAATACTTCTGCCTAAATGATTGCTTGCAGATGAGACATAGTCTCCACCCATGCGGTGATTGATGATTAATCTGTCTGCCAAAGGATTGATTGGGAGAGCTTCTTTCAAGCCTGCTGCACCAAAGGCATTGAAAGTTTCGGTACGGTGGCTATAACGATTACCACATAGCTGGGCAAGTGCTCCTCCTAGTGAATGACCGGTTTGATAGATTGAGGCATTCTTATATTTTCCGTTTTTTAATTTTTCGGCTTCTTGTGTCAATAATTTTGCATCGTTATATTGCGGGTTAGTATGATCTTTGACCATGCGCATATCGGCTTCTCGGTCTTGGCGTGTTTCAAACTCCGTGCCTCTGTGGACGACTACTAACTCGTTGGTGTCTAAGCGGCGGTAAATGGCACCAAAATAACCATTTTTTGGATTGTCACTGATTCTTTCAACAGCATATTTAATACCGTTTAAAGTTATTTCTTTATTTTTTTCGTTATCAAAAACCAGTTTTTTTTCGCCGTTTTCATCTTTCTTCCCATAAATGTGATCAGACAGCAGGGCAAAATCCTGACTATTCAATGCTCTCATTTTTCAACCTTTCTCAATGTCAATTCAACTGAAAATTTATCTTCTGGAGCGACAATTAATCCACTCTTTATAGAGCTACCATCATCAGACCAACCATCTTCAAAATTCAAATCTTTTGCTATTGGAAAATTACTTTTCTGATATTCATGCTTAACGATTAATTCAGGATTTTGCGCAGTCAGTTTTTTTAAATCTTCTGAATCAATACGGACGATCAAAGCTGTTTCTCGCTTATCTTTTCCTGTCGGTTCCATTACTATGGCAGCACTTAAAAACTGCCATTTACATACGCCTTCCCCATAGTAATCTTCATCTAAAGGAGTATCCGAATAAAAGTCTGTAGCATATGTATTATTATCAATTTTAGTCATCTCCAGTTTTTTTCGGTATTGAGGCCACGTTGTCGCACCTACCCAACGATTGGTTACATATTTGCAGTTTTCCGATTGGTAAAGTTCATCTCCCGTCACAATCTGGAAAGCTAGAGGCGCATCTTTGATTTTAACCACTGCTTGATAATGTTCTTTACGGTTTGGGTTAATTTTGACATCCTTTGGAGGAGCATCTCCTTTTGGCAGTTTATAGGTAGGGAAGTCCGATTCTTTAAATCCGTATTCCTCGTACATGTTTTTCTCCTTCTTGCAGGCAGTTAATGATAAAGCGGCACAGAGACCGAATAGCAAGATAAAAGGTTTCATAAGGGTTCCTTCTACAATAAGACTTTGAATCTTGATTCAAAGTATACAGGAATATTTGTTGTTACTTTATTCTTTTGTATTTTCTTTCAAATTTTGATAAATACGCCGTTTTAGAAATTCTGCGATGGTTGTCAATAAAAATGCTGTAAACCATAAATACAATCCTAATCCGTAAGTTGGTTTTGCATGTCCTCCCGCTTCATCCACAATTACTTCGGTTAAGGTAAATGTAAGTAGCGCCACAACCCATAATAATCCATGCAAAGTAAATATAAATTTCTTTGCTTGCGGTCGGATAAGAGATATAAATATTAAAATGAACCAAATATAATTTGCATAAACAGCAAAATATCCAATGTGGCCTAAACCAGGTCCAAATATTGTTCCAATAATTAGAACAAAAAATCCCTCATATTGTCCTTCTTTTCCAAAAGTAAATACATTTTGAAATAAGGAATAAATCCAAATGAAAATGGCAATAAAGAAACATAGTTTATGGCCATAACGGGTTAGCCATTTCTTTGTCGTGAGTGATGAATCGTTCATAATGTATATTGATTATGTGGAAGATTAGTAGTGAATAATTATCGGCTTTTCTATTGCTTTAATGATGTTGTTTATATAAACCAGATGAATTTTGAAAAGATTGGAAGGTAGGTTTTTGAGCAGTTTACGAATCGGAAAATCCTATTCCTTATCTTGTTACCTGCTTTTTATTTCACAATTAGATAGGCCGTCTGAAAACAAGCATAGCGAGTTTGCTAGATTTTGTTTTCAGACGGCCTTTTATTTATCGGCTGCGTATGGGATTAACCGCGTACGCGTTCGATTTTTGCGCCTACGCCGCCGAGTTTTTTCTCGATGTATTCATAGCCGCGGTCAAGGTGGTAGATGCGTTCGACGATGGTTTCGCCATCTGCGACCAAACCTGCCATGACGAGGCTGGCGGAGGCGCGCAGGTCGGTTGCCATCACGACGGCACCGGAGAGTTTTTCTACGCCTTTGATGTAGGCGGTGTTGCCTTCGGTGGTGATGTCTGCGCCCATGCGGTTGAGTTCGGGAACGTGCATGAAGCGGTTTTCAAAAATGGTTTCCACCACGCGGCTGCTGCCTTCGGCAATGGCGTTCATGGCCATAAACTGCGCCTGCATGTCGGTTGGGAAGCCTGGGTGGACGACGGTGCGGATATCCACGGCTTTGGGGCGTTGTTGCATGTCGATGGAAATCCAGTTGTCGCCTGCTTCGATGATGGCGCCGGCTTCGGTCAGTTTGTCCAATACGACCTCCATGGTTTTCGGTGCGGCATTACGCAGGACAACTTTGCCACCGGTCATGGCGACGGCGCAGAGGAAGGTACCGGCTTCGATACGGTCGGGAACGACGCTGTGTTCGCAGCCGTGCAGCTCTTTTACGCCTTCGATGGTCATGGTTGCTGTACCGATGCCGCTGATTTTTGCGCCCATTTTGACGAGGCATTCGGCCAAATCGACGACTTCGGGCTCGATGGCGCAGTTTTCGAGGATGGTGGTGCCTTCGGCGAGCGTGGCCGCCATCAGCAGGTTTTCGGTACCGCCTACGGTTACGACATCCATGGTGACGCGCGTGCCTTTCAGACGGCCTTTGGCTTTGACGTAACCGTGTTCGATGGTGATTTCCGCACCCATGGTTTCGAGGCCTTTGAGGTGTTGGTCAACCGGGCGTGAACCGATGGCGCAGCCGCCGGGCAGGCTGACTTGGGCTTCGCCGAAGCGGGCGAGGGTCGGGCCCAAAACCAAGATGGATGCGCGCATGGTTTTTACCAGCTCGTAAGGTGCGCAGGTGTTGTTGACGGTGCCGCCGTTGATTTCAAATTCGGAGATGTTGTCGGTCAAAACGCGTGCGCCCATGCCTTGCAGCAGTTTTTGGGTGGTTTTGACGTCGGCGAGCATGGGTACGTTTTTCAAGCGTAAAGTGCCGGAAGTCAGCAGACCGGCACACATCAGCGGCAGGGCAGCATTTTTTGCGCCGGATACGATGATTTCGCCGTTGAGGGGGCCGTTGGCAGAGATTTTGAGTTTGTCCACAGGATGTCTTTCGTTATTTGTCTGCACGGTTTATGCCGCACAAATGAAATGAGATGGATAATAAACCATCAATTATAAGGGATTATGCCCTTGCTGTTAGATTTGGCAGTATTAAATTTTCACAAGGTTTGTTTAAGTTGCGAAAGGATAAGATTTCAGGCCGTCTGAATGGTTCAGACGGCCTGTTTGCCAAGGCTTATTTTTTGGCTTTGAAGCCCAAAAGGTGTTGCGTGGTGGCCAGCCATGCACCGAATACGCCCAGCGCGATGACGAAGCCGAATACCAGCGACACTTCGCTAAATGTGAAGAAACGCCAGCCGATGTTCAGACCGTAGGGTTTGAAAATCGCGTCCACCAGCGGCCGTACTTCGGCCAGCAGCCAAGCTGACAAGCCCAGGCTGACGGCGGCGGAGAAAATACTCTGCCACATTGCCTGATAAAGGAAAGGGCGGCGGATGAAGGAAGCGGGCGCACCCAACAGCTTGGTGATTTCCAACTCTTCCTTACGGCTGAGGATTTGCAGGCGGATGGTGTTGTGTGCCACCAAGACAAAGGCCATGCCCAAAGTCAGCGAGAGGAACCACAAAATCTTGCGGATAAATTCGTTAATACGATAAAGGGTTTGTACCCATTCCGTATCCATGGTTGCCGATTCGACGCGCGGCAGTTTGGTAATGTCTTTATAGATGGCCTGCATCTGATCCGGAGAAGTGGCAGGGTCGG
The DNA here is from genome assembly GCF_041433255.1 of Neisseria sp. 20925_1_37. Lineage (NCBI taxonomy): Bacteria > Pseudomonadati > Pseudomonadota > Betaproteobacteria > Neisseriales > Neisseriaceae > Neisseria > Neisseria sp. 20925_1_37. Next base: position 79,321 of record NZ_JAPWBC010000001.1, read on the forward strand.
GCGTAACGATAAAGACATCGGGCAACGGGTTGCCATCGAGCATGGAAACGAGGTTTTGGTCGAGATTGGTCTGCAATTCTTCCAAACCTTCCTGCTTGCTGATAAAGCGGACTTTATCGATACGGCTGTCGCGTTGGAGCAGGTTTTTCACCGTATCGGCATCAGAATCTGCCGCATCGGTGTCCATATAAACCGTAATCTGCGGCGACTCGTTGAGTTTGCCCAATACGCTTTGACCGCTTTGGATGCCCAAATACATAAACAGCGGCAAGGTCATGGCAACGGCAAGCATGAGCAGGGTCAGCAGCGTGCCGATGGGTTGGCGCAAAAGCTCTTTGAGCGCGGCGCGTGCCGATTCGACGTGTAACGAGATGTAATGAATCATACTCATGCGAGGCGTCCTTTCTGCAGGCGCAAGACGCGGTGGCCGTAATCCGCCATCAGCGTTTCATCGTGCGCCGCAACAATCACAGTCGTGCCTGCTTCATGGAAGGTTTTGAACAATTCCATAATATCCAGCGCATAGGCGCGGTCGAGGCTGGCGGACGGCTCGTCGGCAATCAGCAGGCTGGGTTGGTGAACCACTGCACGCGCGATGCACAAACGCTGTTGTTCGCCGCCGGACAAAGTGATGGGCATATCGTTTTCACGGCCTTTCAAGCCGACTTTCTCAATCGCAATACGCGCGCGCTCTTCCGCTTTGCGCGGCTGGTAGCCGCTGATCCGTAAAGGCAGGATAACGTTTTGCAAGACATTGCGGTCGTAGAGGATTTTGTGGTCTTGGAAGACAATGCCGATATGTTGGCGCATAAAGCCGATCTGATTGTCGCTCAAGGTACCGAGGTCTTGATTGTTGAACCAAACCTTGCCTTTGGTAGGCTTGGTAATGCCTGAAATCAGCTTCAAAATGGTGGATTTGCCCGAGCCCGAATGGCCGGCGATAAAAATCATCTCACCTTTGTTAATCTGGAAACTGACATTTTTCAGGGCTTCGAAACCGCCGGGATAGGTTTTGGAAACTTGTTCGAAACGGATCATGGGTTTTCCTGAAAATAGGGCTTCAGACGGCCGGCGTCATCGATAGGGCAACATGCCGTCTGAAAAAATGGGGATATTCACAGATTATAAATATTTCGGCTGCTTTTTGATAGTGAAACCCCGGTTCTGCCTGTGGATACACTGCCGGTTTGCAACACAAAACAACATGGTTTGAAATAAAGGCCGTCTGAACGATTGGGTTTCAGACGACCTCGGTATCAGCGTAGGTTAAGCACCCTATCCGCTGTTTTATTTACATTTGGTTTTGGCCAAATTTACGGCGGCGGTCAGGCTTTTTTCGTTGACTTCGCCGGTGATGGTTTGTTTGTAGCCGCATTTCGGCGCTTCGACGACTGTGAAGGGCAATACGCCGACGTTGTTGCCGTGGGCTTTCATGAAGTTGCGGCTGTTGGCACCGGTATAACGCCAAATCGGGTAGCTGACTGGCGTTTGTTTCAGGAATTTGCCGATGTTGTCGGTCGTATCCAGCGCGATGCCGACCATATCGACGCTGCCTTTTTTCTGCGCTTTGTACCATGCCGACATGGCGGGCATTTCTTTACGGCAGGGGCCGCACCAGGTTGCCCAAAGGTTGACCACGCGCACGGGGGCTTTGAGCGATTCCAGGCTTTGCGGTTTGTTGTCCTGCCAACCTGCCGTTTCGTCGGCGGCAAAGGCCGGTGCAGCGGTAAAAACGGTGGCGGACAGTAGAAGGGCGGTTAAGGCTTTCATGGTTGTATCCTTGAGGTTGCCAATCGAAATTGTGTTTATTGTAAAACGGTTTGGTGGGCATGCCTACCGATTCGTATCAAGATATCAGGTAAAAAGTTTGAGTAAAAATCAGTTGCAGACGATAATAACCGCCATCATTGAATGATTTTGCAATAATACGGAGATTTTCATGCCGTCTGAATTCACACTTTATCACAACCCGCGTTGCAGCAAATCGCGTGCCGCGCTGGCTTTGCTCGAAGAAAAAGGCGTTGCCGCCGACGTGGTCAAATATCTGGATACCGCGCCCGATTTGGCGACTTTGCAGGATATGTTTGCCAAACTCGGCATCGAGTCGGTGCGCGGCATGATGCGCACGAAAGACGATTTGTACAAAGAATTGGGTTTGGACAATCCCGATTTGGACAATGCCGCCCTGCTTCAGGCAATCGCCGAACACCCTGCCCTGCTTGAGCGTCCCGTTTTGGTAACGCCTACGCGCGCAGCCATCGGCCGTCCGTTGGAAAACATTGCCGCCCTACTCGGCTGACGGGGTTGGATAAGGCCGTCTGAAGATGATTTCCCTGCTTAAAAGCCGCAATGGCTTGCGATACTACCTATTTCGCGGCCTTGCTTTGAGCGTTTTGTTGGTGTGCGGTATTTTTTTGAGTGGCACATGGCAGATTTACCGGACAGGTTTGCAAACCTTGCCGAAGGACGCTCATGCCGATGCGGCGGTGGTGTTGGGAGCGGCGGCGTGGGACAAACGCCCGTCGCCGGTGTTCCGTGAGCGTATCAACCACGCCATCACGCTCTACCAAAGCCATCGGGTCGGCAAAATCATTTTCACCGGCGGTACGCCCAAAAAAGGATTCATGACTGAAGCCGAAGTGGGGCGCCGATACGCGCTCAAGCAGGGCATACCGGCGCACAATATCCTGTTTGAAAACACGTCGCGCAACACTTACGAAAACCTGCGCAATATCGTCCCCATCATGCACGCCAACGGAGTCGGTAGCATTATCGTTGTCAGCGACCCGTATCATTTGGCGCGCGCCGAAGAAATGGCCGCCGATTTGGGCTTGTCGGACGCGCAGTTCTCCGCCACACCGACCACGCGCTTTGATGAGCGCAGTAAGAAAGCCAAGTTCCTGATGCAGGAGAGCTATTCTTTGTTTCTCTACCGTATCGGCAAATGGAGCGATGCGGTTTGGAATTGGATAGGTGGTTGAGCTTTCGGTAATCCATGTAAAAGGCCGTCTGAAGCCTTTTAGGTTTCAGACGGCCTAAATGTATTCTTACTTATTGATATTGATTTGCAGCTATACTACCCCAAAAGACTACGGCCAGCACCAGATAAATTGCCATTACGATGGCAAACAGAATCAAGGCAGCCTTGAAATAATTGGCTTTATTCGGATTGGTGTTTGAGCTGAATGCCCACACAAACATCATGATCAGATTGACCAGCGGAATCATCATAATCAAGCTGGTTACCAACCAACCATTCGCTGATGCTGACGACCGGAGCCTGAGGCCGGTCGATTTGGTTTTGTCCGTTCATACGTACCCAGTAATTTTGTTGAAAGAACAGTAATTATACTCATTAAATATTTATCGGCATAACATGTTCAGGCCGTCTGAATCTTCAGACGGCCTGAGCCTATGATTTTTGCAGCCGCTATTTCAATCGGATGTAAAACGTACCGTCCGGCACGACGGGCAGGTATTTGCGGTAGAAGTCCAGATAGGTCTTGTTTGGGTCTATGTCGGCAAACTGCTGCGGATACAGGGTTTTGGCGATAAATTGCGCGCTGGCCAAATCGGTGAGCGAGCGGGAGGCGGTGTGGTAGATGCCGTAAACGCGTTTGTTTTTGACGGCAGGAATGTCTGCCCAGCCTTTGCGTTTGACAAATCCGGCCAGGCGGCGTTGCGCATCGGCCTGGCTGATGCCTATGCCCATCGCCATAATGCCAGGCTTGTCTTTATGGCCGTTTTCCGTCCCCGAAATGACGATGACGTCGGGTTTGGCCGTCAGGAATTTTTCAGGGTTTATCGGTCCCCAGTTTTTAACGTAAGGCGCGGCGATATTGTTGCCGCCTGCTGTGTCGGCAATCGCGCCCCACATATCTTTGCCGAAGGTGTAGCTGTATTCGGACGGGCCTTTGTCGCCGAACTCGATATAGATTTTCGGTTTGGACTGCTTGGCGCGCGCGACGCGTTTTTGGATATCGGCAATGCCTCGGGCGTATTCGGCGGCAATTTTTTGGGCGCGCGCCTGCGTACCGTTGAGTTCGCCGAAAATTTCCGCACTGCGCGTGTGCCGCGCGACGGTTTCGGCGTTGAAATCGACCACGACGACGGGTATGCCTGCCGCTTTAATGCGCGGCAGATGGGTGGCGATGGCCTTATACTGCCAGTCGGCCAGAATCAATACGTCCGGCTTGAGCGCGAGCGTTTTCTCCAGTGAAAACGTGCCGGTGCTGATGTTGCCGATGTCCGCAATGTTTTGCAGCGTAGGCAGCTTCTGTTTGAACATCGCCCAGCTGCCGGGATTGAATTTCTCCCAAAACTCACGCGAAATACCGATGACGTTTTTAAATTTGTCCGCACCCGTTACCGCGATATAGTCGGGATAGTAAAACGCCAAAACCGCGCGTTTGACAGGGACATCGACTTTGACTTCGCGTCCCAATACGTCTTTGATAGTTTTGATTTCGGCTTGGGCAAAAAGGGGCAGGAGGGCGAGGGCGGCAAATAAAGTGCGTTTGTTCATGAGCGGATCCTTTAAAAAAAAATAATTATCATTATATTTGATTTGTTTTCAGGAGAAAAGTTCCCAGACGGTCCTTCTGCGCCGACATTATTTTCAGACGGCCTTACATTGTTTAAACCACGCCGAAAAAGTAAAATACCTGTTTTCAAAGACTTTGGAGCCATCATGACCGTCAAAACCCGTTTCGCCCCCAGCCCCACCGGATACCTGCACATCGGCGGCGTACGCACCGCCTTGTTTTCATGGGCGTTTGCCCGCCATCATAAAGGCGAGTTCCTATTGCGTATCGAAGACACCGACTTGGCGCGCTCTACTGCCGAATCCGTCAACATCATCCTCGACGGCATGAAATGGGTCGGCCTGAGCTACGACAACGTCGACAACGTCGTTTACCAAACCCGCCGTTTCGACCGCTACAAAGAAGTCATCGCCGAACTTTTAGAAAAAGGCCATGCCTACTACTGCTATTGCAGCAAAGAAGAGCTGGAAGCCATGCGCGAGAAAGCCGAAAAAGAAGGCACGGCGACTTACGACCGCCGTTGGCGTCCGGAAGAAGGCAAAACCCTGCCCGAAATCCCTGCCGACGTTCAACCCGTCGTCCGCTTCAAAACGCCTTTGGACGGCGTTACGAAATGGACGGACTTGGTCAAAGGCGAAATCTCCATCCCCAACGAAGCACTCGACGACCTGATTATCGCCCGCGCCGACGGCACGCCGACCTACAACTTCTGCGTTGTCGTGGACGACTACGACATGGGCGTTACCCACGTTATCCGCGGTGACGACCATGTGAACAACACCCCGAAACAAATCAACATATTAAAGGCCATCGGCGCTACCCTGCCTGAATACGGCCACCTGCCGATGATTCTTAACGAACAAGGCAAAAAAATCTCCAAACGCAGCGGCGATACCGTTGCCATCACCGATTTCGGCGCAATGGGTATCCTGCCCGAAGCCATGCTCAACTATCTGGCACGCTTGGGCTGGGCGCACGGCGACGACGAGTTCTTCACGATGGAACAATTCATCGAATGGTTTGATTTGAAAGACGTTTCCCCATCCCCAAGCCGCATGGATTTGAAGAAACTCTACTGGATCAACGGCGAACACATCAAAATCACCGCCAACGAAAAACTGGCCGAAATGGTGAAACCGCGTCTTGCCCTGCGCGATATCCACGAAACAAGCAAGCCTGCTTTGGAAGACGTGTTGGCATTGGTCAAAGACCGCGCCCAAGACCTGAACACGCTTGCCGACGAGTGCCTCTACTTCTACGTCAAACAAACGCCGGCCGAAGCAGACGTGCAGAAGCACTGGGACGACGAAGCCGCCGCCCGTATGCTGCGCTTTGCCGAACGCCTCGAAGGGCTGGAAGACTGGAACGCCGAAGCCATCCACGACCTCTTCAAACCTTTCTGCGACGAAGAAGGCATCAAAATGGGCAAACTCGGTATGCCCCTGCGCCTTGCTGTCTGCGGTACGGCGAAAACCCCAAGCGTCGATGCCGTATTGGCATTAATCGGCAAAGAAGAAGTGTTGAAACGGATCCGTTCGTAAGGCATGAATGATAAAAGGCCGTCTGAAAATTTTTCAGACGGCCTTTTGGGTTGTCAAGATTTAGTCTTCAGGCGTATAATCATTATGTTTTTATAATGGTATGATTATGAAAAATATTTCTTTTAAAGTTATTCTAATACTCATATTTATAATAATAGTGTTTATTTGTCTATTTTTTAGATTTTTTAATAGGAATAATAACTTATTTCCATTAATTCAAGGAAAAAATAGTATCCCTTTAATCGAGATTTTTAATGGGTATGATGAAGTTTGTATTCAAAAACCTTATGTATTGGAAACTGATTTTGAGAATAAATTAGGACAAGATTTATTTTTTTACAAAATGGCCGAAGATAAAACAATATTTTGGGGTAAAAAAAATGGAAAATTTGAGAAGGTTTATTACATTGAATCGTGGCCTATGAACAGACAACCCGAAGTTTGTTATCCTGTAAATGAAAATATTTGTTTACAGGCAGAAATATCAAATAATTCAAATTTTTCTAACTTTAATTTAGGGAAGTGTGAAAATGAGTGATTACTATTTTAGTCCTAGTACTGTTAAGGAGTATGTAGCTGGTACTTTTGTGTCGCATGCAGTAAAAAAGGCTAATGAATATGGTGGCTTTGCAGGGGAAGATGATATAGACCCACATAATAATAGCTATGATGCATATAGACATGCTCTTTTAAGTGCAGTTATGACTCAAAATATTCAACAAGTAGCTGAAAATATATTAATATCTAATTCTGGTATTGCTTACTCTGTATCTCAGGATCAATTTCATGAATTATCCAAGGTAATAGGACGTGATCAAGCTAAAGCAATACTTGATGATCATGAAGATATTTCTAATAAGCCTGCTAACATGAGTATGGAAGATTGGCGAAAAGAAGTTAACATGGATAAATGGAATAACGCCGTTGGACAAAAGGAATATTTCAAATGGGAACAAGCAATAATCAAAGGAGAAACTAAAGATCCATTGGAAAAATGGATCTATGATGCAGTAAAAAGAGGAGAGACAATAAATAATTTGGATGATAATCGCGTTTTTACTGAGGAAATGAAATTATCATTTAAAAATGAGAAAGAACAGCTACTACAATATTCACAGTCCTTTTTTGTATCCAAACTACAATCCCTTGCTCCTGAAACCCAAAATCTTTTCAATGCAGTAAAAGGACATCTAACCGAATACCATGAGAAAACTGGGATACCGATTGAGGAAGCAAAACTGCAAAACTCCGCAATGGCTCTTACTGCGTTGGGTTATTCCAAAAAAATGACAGATGTCACGCTGTTTAATGTAAAAGACGGACAGTATCTGATTGGTGAGCGTAATCCCGTATTGAATCGAGTATCTATGGATATGCAGACAGCAGCCTATATTCCGATAGAAGAAAGCCTTGCAAAGGTTCAGGAAGCGACGCAGCGTTTTGAGTATGAAGAACAACAAAGACAGTATGCTCAGTCACAAGCACAGGGGATGAGTCGTTCTTAAAACGTAATTGAAGGGAAGGCCGTCTGAAAATTTTTCAGACGGCCTTTTCTAATAAAACCAGAAAATAATGGAATAAGGCGGAGAATATGAGAAAATAATAGCCGCCTGCCTGTCACAACTGCCGATTGAATTAACTTTTATCGGCAGCCTGAATGTCCGGATTGGATAAAATAAGCCATCAAGAACAAAGACCAACAAGCATATTTATGTAAACTTGGCGGCTGAAAAATCGGCTCTGCGCTTTACTTTACAAATCAAACAACTTTAAAGGAAAACCCATGAAAAAAACCTTACTTGCCCTGATGATGTTATCCGCCGCCGCTGCGTATGCCGGTGAGGCGGAAGACCGTTTGCTGTCCGTCCAATCGGTTTACCGTGCCGCTTTGAATGAGCAAAACAGCAACGACAGCAAAATCATTTCCCTGCAAAGTGATTTGGAAAGCGCGCAGCGCCGTTTGCAGGCAGCGCAATCCGATATTGACCGTTTGAAAGGCGAAATTCAGACGGCCTTGGCTCAGAAAGAGCAGCAAAATGCCAAGCTGCAACAAGCCGGCCAGATGTTGGACGCGGCTTGGAATGCCGTCTACGGCGCAGGCGGCAGCAAGGCGACTCAATAATTTAGACATTGTATTATTTGCGTTTTACGCTTCTTTTATCATATTTATAAGGAAACCTCATGTCCCTACCTCCCTGCCCCAAATGCCACTCCGAATACACTTACGAAGACGGCGCTCAATACGTTTGCCCTGAGTGCGCCCATGAGTGGAACGAGGCCGATGCTGCGGCTGCCGGCGATGATGCCTTGGAAGTCAAAGATGCCAACGGCGCGGTCTTGCAAGATGGCGATACGGTTGTCTTGATTAAAGATCTGAAAGTCAAAGGCAGCTCTATGGTCATCAAGCAAGGCACCAAAGTCAAAGGTATCCGCCTACAAGAGGGCGACCATAATATCGGTTGCAAAATCGATGGCAGCGCGATGAACTTGAAATCTGAGTTCGTCAAAAAAGCTTAAAGATTTTATCTTTGAAAGGCCGTCTGAAAAAGCGGCGGCAAAATGTTCCGCACATACGCGGGTGTAAAACCGTTAAAATAACGCTTTCCCCTATTCTACGGAACCATTATGCCTCAGCCGACCGCCAAACAGATTTTGCACGAAGTATTCGGTTATCCCGAATTTCGTGGCAAGCAGGAGGCTATCGTTAATGCTTTGGCCGGTGGCGAGAGTTTGATGGTGCTGATGCCGACGGGCGGGGGCAAGTCTTTGTGTTACCAGATTCCGGCGCTGATGCGCGAAGGCGTGGCGGTTGTCGTATCGCCGCTGATTGCGCTGATGAACGACCAAGTAGCCAGCCTGCATGTGGCCGGGATTGAAGCGGCGGCAGTCAACAGCAGTACGTCGGCAGATGAGGCGCGCGATATTGCCGACAAGCTTGCCCAAGGCCGTCTGAAACTGCTTTATGTCGCTCCGGAACGCTTGGTTACCGATCGCTTTTTGCGTTTTCTCGACCAACAAACCGTCAGCCTGTTTGCCATTGATGAGGCGCATTGCGTCAGCCAATGGGGACACGATTTCCGCCCCGAATATCAACAGCTCGGCATGCTTGCAGAACGCTATCCGAACATCCCGCGTATCGCCCTGACCGCTACCGCCGATGCGGCCACGCGCGCCGACATCAAGCATTATCTGCACTTGGACAATGCGCCCGAATTTATCTCCAGCTTTGACCGCCCGAATATTTATTATCAGGTTATCGAAAAAAATAATGGCAAGAAACAATTGCTGGATTTCATCCGCAAGCAGATGCATGGGCAAAGCGGCATTGTGTATTGTTTAAGCCGCAAAAAAGTCGAGGATGTGGCGCAGTTTTTGTGTGAAAACGGCTTGGAGGCGATTCCGTATCATGCCGGTTTGAGCATGGATGTGCGCGAGGAAAACCAACGCCGCTTTACGCATGAAGACAATATTATTGTGGTGGCGACCGTGGCGTTCGGCATGGGTATAGACAAACCCGACGTGCGCTTTGTCGCCCATCTCGATATGCCCCAGAGTGTCGAACATTTCTATCAGGAATCGGGACGTGCCGGCCGGGACGGGCTGCCTGCCGTGAGCTGGCTATGTTACGGCTTGAACGATTGGGTGTTGCTGCGCGAACGTATTGCCGAAGGCAACAGCGACGAGGTGCAAAAGCAAATCGAAATGCAAAAACTTGATGCCATGCTTTCCGTCTGCGAAACCGCCGCCTGCCGCCGCGTACTGCTGCTCAAACATTTCGGCGAAGAATCCGAACCCTGCGGCCATTGCGACAACTGCCTACATCCGCCCGTGCGGTTTGACGGCACGGTGTTGGTGCAAAAATTACTCAGCTGTGTGTACCGCGCCGGACAACGTTTTGCCGCCGGTTACATCACCAACCTTTTGCGCGGTAAAAGCGATGATTGGATACTGCGCAACGACCATGACAAGTTATCCACATTCGGTATCGGCAGCGAACAGACTGACAAAGAATGGCGCAGCGTTATCCGCCAGTGCATCAGTCTGGGCTATCTCACTGTCAATGTCGAGCAGCACCAAGCCCTGCAGCTGACCGAAGCGGCCAAACAAGTCCTCAAGGGTGAAACCGAAGTCATGCTGCGTCCCCTGCGCCGCGAAAAAACGGCCACTCAAAAGCCGAAAGACGATTGGTTGCGTACGGAACGCGAAGAGCGTTTGTGGCAGGCATTGCGCCAATGGCGGCAACAACGCGCCCGGGCGGAGGAAGTACCGGCCTATGTGGTTTGCGGCGACAAAACCCTGCGCGATATTGTCGAGAAAATGCCCCGAAGTTTGGAGGATTTACATCAAATCTACGGCTTGGGCGAGGCGAAAATCAATAAATTCGGTTTGGAGATACTCGACGTTTGCGAAACTGCCGAAGCCGGTACGGTTTCCACAGACAGTGCACAAATTATCCACAGCTTGGGCAAGCGCGAACAGGCCTTAAAACAGGCTTTGGAAACTTGGCGCGAGCAGCAGGCAAGTGCCGATCAAGTAACGCTGAGTACGGTATTCTCCAACGAAAGCATGGACGATTTGCTGACCAATACGCCTGCCGAACCCATCGACCTTTTAGGTGTGTATAAACTCGGCGAAAAACGTATAGAGCAATACGGCAAGGGCATTTTAAACATCTGCCGCCCGTTTTCAGACGGCCTGAGTGAAGAGGACAAACGCAAACGCCGATTGATGCGTCGTCTGCTTCAGTGGAATATCGATACTGCCCGCCATGAAGGCCTCGAAGCTTATCAGATATGCAGCAAAGTTACCCTGCGCGCCATTGCCGCCCGACGGCCGCAAGATTTGGCGGGGTTGGCGGAAATCCACGGCATGAATGAGGAGAAAACCGACAAATACGGCGCGGAAATTGTTGAATTGTGTAAACAAGCGGATTGATTGACCGCGTTCATCATCAAAGGCCGTCTGAAACCCAATCAAGCATGGTATTTCAGACGGCCTTTTGAATTTTTAATCTTTATAAAACAATGAATAAGAAAATAACTTTATTTGTTTTGTCAGTTTTTTAAAGCAGCCGCGTCTAAACAGGCATGAAAGATGGGATGGTGCCGATTGATTTTTCGTCCCAGCCCATTTGACACACATCGATTAGGAAAATAAATGAACACCTCATCCAACCCCTCTTGGCAGGCTGCTTTCGGTTTGTTGACGCTCAGGCTTTTTGCCGCGTATGAATTTCTTGAATCCGGCCTGGAAAAATGGAACGGGGAAAACTGGTTTGCAGAAATAAACAGTCAATTTCCCTTTCCGTTCAATTTATTGTCGGATACGGTCAACTGGAATTTGGCCATGTGGGCGGAACTGGTTTTGCCTGCGCTACTCATCGTCGGCTTGGCAACGCGGCTGTCCGCGTTGGGATTGATGGTCGTAACGGCTGTCGCATGGTCTGCCGTACATGCCGGCTTAGGGTACAATGTGTGCGACAACGGTTATAAAATGGCACTGATTTATTTGGTTGTTTTATTTCCTGTCCTATTGCAGGGCGCAGGCCGTCTGTCTTTGGATGCCCTGCTGAAGAAACGCTGTTGCCGCATCAAGCATTTTCTTTAAGGATTAACGGTCGCGGGCCGACTTTAAATGCCCGATATTATCCCTTGATTTGTTTTAAAACCCATATTTTAAAAAGGAAGTTGAAATGAAAAAAAATGTAGCTGCTGCTCTGGCCGGTGCACTGTCCCTGTCTCTGGCTGCCGGTGTTGTTGCCGCTGATAAAGCCGCCAGCGACGTGGCCGTTGAGAAAACTGTTAAAGCTGCCGAAGGTACTTGCGGCGCGGCTGCCAAAGCCGGTGAAGGTTCTTGCGGCGCGGCCATGAAAAAAGCACACGCCAAAAAAGGCAAAGCATCTAAAGCCAAAGCTGCCAAAGTAGTAGAAGGCAAATGCGGCGAAGGTAAATGCGGTTCTAAATAATCCTGCAACATACCTTTAACAAAGTCGCATTTTATAAACGAAAATGCGACTTTGTCGTTCATACGGCACCATAACAGGACATCACCATGATTCAACACGCAGGCTTGGGCTACCGCCGCGACTTGGCGGAAGACTTCCTCTCGCTTTCAGACGACAGCCCAATACGCTTTATCGAAGCCGCCCCCGAAAACTGGCTGAAAATGGGCGGCAGGGCGCGCAAACAGTTTGACCGCGTGGCGGAACGGCTGCCGCTGGCGTTGCACGGATTATCCATGTCATTGGGCGGACAAGCCCCGCTGGATACCGCCTTGATAGACGGAATCAAAGAAATGATGCGCCGTTACGATTGCACGTTTTTCTCCGACCATTTGAGCTACTGCCACGACGGCGGTCATCTTTACGATTTGTTGCCGCTGCCTTTCACTGAAGAAATGGTACAACATACCGCGCGCCGTATCCGCGAAGTGCAGGATCGGTTGGGCTGCCGTATTGCCGTGGAAAACACCTCCTACTACCTGCATTCTCCGCTTGCCGAGATGAACGAAGTCGAGTTCCTCAACGCGGTTGCCCGTGAAGCCGACTGCGGCATTCATTTGGACGTGAACAATATTTACGTCAACGCCGTCAATCACGGCCTGTTGTCGCCCGAAGCCTTTTTAGAAAATGTGGATGCAGAGCGCGTGTGCTATATCCACATTGCCGGACATGATGTGGAAACGCCGGAATTATTGATTGATACGCATGGCGCGGCAGTATTGCCGACCGTTTGGGATTTGCTCGAACTGGCCTATGCCAAACTGCCGACGATTCCGCCTACCCTGTTGGAACGCGATTTCAATTTCCCGCCTTTTGCCGAACTCGAAGCCGAAGTCGCCAAAATCGCCGACTATCAAATGCGTGCCGGAAAGGAATACCGCCGTGCAGCCTGAAACTTCCGCCCAATACCAACACCGCTTTGCCCAAGCCATACGCGAAGGCGAAGCCGCCGACGGACTGCCGCAAGAACGCCTGAACGTCTATATCCGCCTGATACGCAACAATATCCACAGCTTTATCGACCGCTGCTATACCGAAACGCTGCAATACTTTGACAGCGAAGAATGGGGCCGTCTGAAAGAAGGTTTCGTCCGCAACGCGCGCGCTCAAACGCCCTATTTTCAAGAAATCCCCGGCGAGTTCCTCCGATATTGCCAAAGCCTGCCGCTTTCAGACGACCTCTTAGCATTGATGGACTTTGAACACACCCAGCTGCTCGCCGAAACCGCTCAAACCGACAGCCAAACAACTCATGCCGATTCAGATGATTTGGCTTACACCCTTTCTCCCGCTGCCTTTGTGCGCCGTTATCAGTATGACGTGACGGACGAATTACAGGAGGCGGAAACCGCCGTTTTGGTGTGGCGCGATAAGGAAGACGACGTGATGTATCAAACGCTTGATGGATTCGGCGCATTATTGCTGGAAACACTGGCAGAAACGCCCACTTCCCTAAATGGCCTGCAAACCATGCTGGCAGAGTTCATGCCGTCTGAAAACACTTGGCAGGACGCATTAAGGCAAAAATGGACAGAATGGCTGGAACAGGGCATTTTGGTTGCAGCATAAATCAAAGCCGTCTGAAACGGGCGCAGTCGGTTTCGGTAAAACAAAAAATACTACTGAAATCGTTTATAGATTCAATCGCATGCTCTTTCCATATCAGCGTAAAATCAGAAGTATGTTTATCATTCATTTCATACTGATACATTATGGCCCTACCCGAACTGACCGATGCCGAGCTTGCCGAATCCCGTAAACTGCTGCTGCGCTTTGCCCATATCCAGCTGCCCGACCGCCCCGATTTGGCGGAAGACCTCGTACAGGAAACCATGCTTTCTGCCTACCGTGCGGCCGAGGGTTTCAAAGGCGGCGCCCAAGTGAGCAGCTGGCTGTTTGCAATCTTAAAAAACAAAATTACCGACTGCCTGCGCCAAATCGGGCGGCAACGCCAAGTTTTCGTCACGCGCGACGAAGAAGCTTTGGATGAAGCCTTTGAAGGACATTTTGCCGCCGACGGGCATTGGACAGACGAAGGACAACCTCAGGGTTGGGACTCGCCCGAAGCCAGTTTGAACAATAAAGAGTTCTACCAAGTTTTGCAGACCTGCCTCTACCATCTGCCGGAAAATACCGCCCGCGTGTTTACCATGAAAGAGATTCTCGGCTTTTCAAGCGATGAAATCCGCGAACAATGCGGCATCAGCCATGCCAACTACCACACCATCATGCACCGCGCTCGTGAAACCTTGCGCCAGTGTCTGCAAATCAAATGGTTCTCCCATGCCTGACAGGAAAACGCCATGAAAAAATGCCGCAAAATAACCGATCTGATTTCCAAACAGCAAGACCAAGTGCATCTCAGTCTTTTTAACCGCATTGCCCTTGCCATCCACCTGTCGCTCTGCCCCCGTTGCCGCGAATATAAGAAACAGCTCGAATTAATCAGCAACGCCATGCACAAGATATTTCGATGATTAAAAAAAGGCCGTCTGAAACCTGCCCCTGTCAGTTTCAGACGGCCTTTTTGTATCTGTTTGATTTATCGCTAACCTTGAATAAGCCATGGTTTGCCGTTCACTTTTTTAGCTGCATTTATTTTTAAACTTGCGCCGTTGACCTTTGTTTTTTGAGGCATAGCTTAAGATTCTAATATACGGTAGAACAAGAAAAAGGCCGTCTGAAAGATGAATTTCAGACGGCCTTTTTCACGGCTTTTAGTGTTGTTCTTCCGGCTCGGGTTCGTCTTTGCCGAACCAGTTGTCAAAGCGGATGGTGTATTTCAACTCGCCGCCGGAGGAGCGCGTGCCGATGCGGGCAACGGCTTGGATGGCACGGGTCAGTTGGTACACGAGTTTGACGGATTGTTCGGCGCTGGAGATGCCGTATTCGTAACCTGCGTAGAGGTTGTTGGTGAGCTGTTTGCCGACGGTCAAGACTTGTTCGGCAGGGTTGAGCTCGCCGGTTTGGGCGTTGCGGCTGCGTTTGCTGGTAAAGCCCAAATCATCCACGAGGCCGATGCGGTCGTTGACTTGGCCGGCAAGCAGCGCGCTGGCGGCAGCGGAGAGCGTGGCGTTGTCGCCGTCGCTGCCGCTGCTGGCACGGTTGAGGATGAGCCAGGAGAGTTTGTCTTTTTCACTCATGGCTTCTTTGGCAACCAAGGTCACGCGCGGATTGCTGAGGCTGCCGAGGACTTCGACACCTGCACCGACCGGGGAGAGACGGCGTTCGGCACGGATGTTGAGGTTTGGATTGGTCAGCGGGCCGACAAAGGAAACCGATCCTTTGGTGATGTCGAGGTCTTGGCCGTAGGCTTTGTAGCGGCCTTTGACAACGCGCACGGTACCGACGCCTTGGACGGCTTCGCCCGGACGGGACGTGATGGCCAGTTTGCCGCCGATGGTAACGTCTGCGCCGTAGCCGACAAAACGGACATTGTCGTTGATGTTCAGGGTAAGGTTCATGTTGATGGGCGTGGTGGCCGTTGCTTCTTTTTTGGTTTCGCCTAGGACGACCACGTCATCGTCGAGGGTCGGCATGGAGGATTTTTGCGAACCGAACATGCCGTAGTCGGTGTTGAGCGTGCCATTGAGCGATACGCCTTTTTCCGGATTGTAGAGGACTTTGGCCGTTCCGGAGAGCTGCAGTCGGCGGTTTGGACGCGAGAGGGTGCGGTATTTGTCGAAGACGATGTCCACGTCGACATCAGGGTTGGCGTTGGCAAGGTTGACCGCACCTTTGAGCTCAATCGTGCCGCCACGGTGGAATTTGAGGCTGTCGATCACCCATTTTTGACCTTGCAGGCGTGAACGCAATACGCCGTTGTCGAGAATCAGGCCTTGGGTTTGATGGCGGTAATAGAGGTTGTCGCCGTTAATCAGGCCGCTCAGTTGCGGATCGTTCAGACGGCCTGCCAAGTTGACGGCGGCGTTCAGACGGCCTTTGAGGGTCTGGCCGACGGGCAGGAAGTTGCGGAAGACTTCGAGGTTGGCAACGTTCAGGTTGAGCTTGCCGCTCAGAGGGGCGGTATCGAAGCTGGTGCCCTGACCGATGTTGACGGTACCGTCGGCACGGCCGTAATTGGTTTGGAGGTCGAGGTTGCTGTTGACGGTGGGCGAACCGAGTCGGCCGCCGATGGTGGCGGTCGCGTTCAGACGGCCTGCAATGCCTTGGGCTGTCGCCGGCATAAAGGATTTGAGCGAGCCTAAATCGGGAACGCTGATATTGACTTTGCCGCTGACAGGGGCGTTGTTGATGTTGTTGCCGAACTGCTGGGCGATGCCGAGCGTGCCGTCAACTTTGCCGAAGCGGGTGTTGCCTTCCAGCGTGCTGTCGATGCGGCCGTTTTGGAAACGGGTACGCAGGGCGAGTGCGGAAAGCCCCAAAGGCTGTTTGTTTTTCGGGTCTTTGCTCGGCAGGATGATGTCGCCGCTTTGACGGTTGATGTTGAGAAAGCCGCGCGCGTTTTGACTGTACGCCAAATCCCAGTCGCCGCCCAAGACGAGGTTGTGTTCGATAGGCGGAGTGTAGAAGTTGTGTAATTCGGTAATGTGCAGATTTTGTGCGCTGCCTTTACTGGTAATGCCGGCTTTTTTGTCCCAAACGAAATTTTGCAGGTTGAGGTTGCCGCCCATGGCCGCCCAGCGCGCGCTGCTGAGGGAAACGCGTTCGCTGCCGGCTTCGAGGTTGAGGCGGTTTTGCAGTTTGAGGTTGAACGCGCCGTTGATGTCGAGCGTGTCGACCGTTCCTTTCCATTGGGTTTGGTCTTTGTTGAGGCCGCCGGTGGCGTCGAGGTCGAGCTTATAGCGTTTGTTGTCCACCGCCATGCTGCTGTTGCCGCGGATGTGGTGGTGCGAGCCTGTGCCGCTGATGAGCAGGTTGACGTTGTCAATCATGGCCGCGCCGCCGGAGACGGCGATGTGTTCGCCTTTAATATCGGCACTCAACGGACGGTTGGTATCTGGCGAACCTTTAAGCTTGAAGTCGAGGGCGCGGATGTTGACGGTATCGGCGACTTTGAAGTTGCGCGCTTCACCGTTCAAATCGGCTTCAAGGGTTTTGAGGCCGTCTGAAAAGCTGCCGGAGATATAGCCGCGCGCGTTGAGCAGGCCGCCCAAGCCGAAGCCGAAACGCGACAAATCGGGGGCGGTAATATTGAGGTTGAGGCGGTCGCCTTTTTTGCCGAAGCTGCCGTTGGTTTTGACGATGTTGCTGCCGAGGGTCAGGTCGGTCAGGGCGCGCGAGAGATGTTTGTTTTCATAGGCGACGTCGGCTTTGCCGCTGAGCGGAACGCCGTTGAGCGTACTCGGTGCAAACTGCATTTTGCCGGCGAATTTTTCTTGCGCCAGTATGCCGTTTAAGTTGATGTTGCCGTTGACGCTGCCTTGCGGAAGCTGCGGATCGATACGCGCAGGGTTGAAGGCTTTGCTGACGATGTCCAATTGCAGTTTGCGGTCTTTGAAGAGTTCGAGCGAGCCTTTAGCGTTGAGTTCGCCGCCGTTTTGCGGAACCAGGCGGACTTTGTCGAGCTTGAGCGTGCGCTGGCCGAGCTGTTTGTCGGTTTGGAAAAACAGCATGCCGTCTGTACGCGCAAATCCGCTGTCGAGATTCCAGTTGACAACGGGGGAGGAGGTTTCGCCTTTGACGTCGATACTGCCGTTCAGACGGCCTGCAATGTTTTGACGCACAAAGTCGTCTGCGCCGGTATTGTTGATGCCCAGTGCGAGTTTGAGCTGGTCTTGGGCGGTGTCGATAGTGCCGGATACGTCGATGCTGCCGTCTTTGAGCAGGCCGACGCCGATGTCTTCGATTTTGACCGTGCCTTTGTCATCGACAATGAATTCGCCGAGGATGCGTTTGACGGGGATATAGTTTTCATCGGCAAAACCGGCTTGGTCGTTTTCCAAGTCAATCGAGCCTTCCAACGCAACGCCGTCTGTAAAGGACGGAATAGTGGTGGCGTCGAAATTCAGACGTGCTTTGGGCAGGGTGGGCAGGAAGGCCTGCGGATTGATGTTGGAACCTTTAACCAGGATTTCGCCGACGGTTTCGTTGAGGCTGTCGGCGAATGGGTGGATGGTGGATTTGGCAGACAAATGAACGTTGTCGCCGTCGAGCAGCAGGTCGGTGTACACGTCTTGCAGGCTGCCCCACAGGCGCACCGTGCCGTGTATGGTTTCGCCCTCAAGCTGGCCTTTGGTGTAGATGGCGGTATTGAGGACGTAGGGTTTGTTCAAACCGAGCACCACCGCGCCTGTCGAGCTGCTCCAGGGCGTGTCGGCAGTTTTGATGTGGAGGCGGTGTTCTTTTTTGTCGTAATGATAGGCTGCGTGCAGATGGTCGAGATAGACGGTCTGCTTGTCAAAACGGTTGCCCACGCTGATTTTGCCGGTTTCCAAACGGTCGAGATAGGCGGTAACGGGCAGGTCTATGCTGTCGGGCAGGCCTTTCGAAGGCTCTTCTTCTTTGGGCGGCGTGCGCTTGGTCACAATGGCGATGTCGCCGGCCACGACTTCGGTAATGTGCAAGGACGGACGGAACAGCTCGGACGGTTTCCAATCAAAGCGGAAGCTGCTGATTTTGACATCCGCACCTTCTGTTTCAATCAACCATTTGTCGCCTTCAAAACCTTCAATCAGCGTGCCTTTCAGTGTGTCCGAGGAGATTTTGACGCCGAACCATGACGGGATTTTGTACAAACCGAAACGCAAACCCGATTCCGTACCGACCAGCCAGCTGATTGCGCCGGTGGAAACGGTCAATACGCCCAAGGCGGACAGGACAAAGCCGCGCAACAGGTGTTTTTTGCGCTTTGACGGGGCAGGCTGTTGTTCAGGCGGCGTGGAAGTGTTTGCAGTATCGGTCATGATATTTTTCTGTTTGTCTGTTGTTCAGACGGCCTGAAATGGCTGAGGCCGCCTGAAAGAATGGATGGTGTATGTTTGTTAAAACCTTGTGCCTAAGCTGATGTGCCAGCGGATTTTTTTGTCGTGGTGGCCGTAGGCAATGTCGAAGGAGAACGGCGCAACCGGGCTGAACCAGCGCACGCCCAAACCGGTACCGTGTTTTAAGGTCATGTGTTTGAAGTTGCTTGCCGCATCGCCGACATCGTGGAAGATGGCGCCGGAGAAGCTTTTGGTGACCGGGAATTGATATTCGAGGCTGCCGACCACCAAGGCGCGTTGCGGCAGGACGGAGCCGTTGGGGCCGGCCAAGCCGATGCTGTCGAGTTCGTAACCGCGTACGGAAGTTGCGCCGCCGGTGCGGAACATCAGGCTGGACGGTACTTCTTCACCTTCGCGGGCATAAACGTAGCCTGCCTGTCCGCGTACGATGAACGTACCGATTTTTTTGTTTTCAGGTGTGAAGAAATAGCCTGCGCGTGCCGTGGCGCGTGCTATTTGAGTGGAGGAGAGGAATTTGCCCAAAGTTGTACCGATTTTGCCGTCGAGGTAGTAGCCGTTTTGAGGGTGCAGCTCGGTTTCGATGCTTTGCCGTTTCCATGAGGCAGTCAGCATAGTGGCATGACTTCGACCCAAATCGTAGCTGGTGTCGGGGACTTTGCGGTCTTCGGTAATGAATTCGAGGCCGAAGCGGGCATCGATATTGTTGCGGTCGCGGACATACCAAATACCGCTGGACAGGGCGCGTTTTTCAAGGTTTTGCGTGGTCGAGCGGTTGTAGGAAACGTTGCTGGTCCAGTAGTTGCCGCGGTTGTTGCGCGGTTGGCTGATACCGGCGGCCAGCGTGGTCTCGTATTTGTCCATGTCCCAAACGACCGAGCCGATGTAGCCCTTGTTAAAGAGGTTGTAATAGTCGTAGGCGATGCGGCCGCCGATTCCGTATTCGGAGTCGTAGCGGATACCGGTTTCCAGTTTGTGGCGTTTGACTTCGGTCACGTTGATTTTGACGGGAACGCGGTCGCCTTGCAGTTGATCAAAGTCGGCTTGTACGGACGCGCCGGAATAGTGGCCGTTTTGTTCGAGCGCCTGTTGCAGGTCGAGGATTTTGTCTAAGTCGTAAGGCGAACCAGGTTGGAAGCGCGCCATGCCTGAAACCACGCTCTCAGGGTAGCGGCGTGTGCCGGTGATTTGGAAATCGCCGAAGTAAATGGGGCGGTTGCTCTCTACGATGACGTTCAAATCGGCTTTTTGGGTATTGGGATTGATGGTGGCTTGGGTGGTAGTGAGTTTCGCCAAAGGGTATTTTTTGCGTGTTACCGCGCTGAGGACGGAGGTTTTACTTGCACTCCAGCCGTCTTGGTCGAAGTTTTCGCCAACGGGCTGTTGCCAGTTTTCCATCGCATTTTGGTAGTACTCGGCCAAGTTGTCGTCATTCAATACGTCGCCGAGGATGGCCACGCTGACGTTGTCGACTTTGGTGCGCGGGCCGGGGGTGACGTTGACGGTGTAGCTTTCGCCGTGGTCTTGAATATTGACATTGCTGTTGAAGTAGCCTTTGGTCCGGAGCATCGTTTTGACGTTGTCGGGAGCCTCTTCGGCGAGGAAGCCGACCTGCTCTTTGTCCAGCTCTTCGTCCTGCTGCTGGGTAATCAGCGGCAGGTATTCTTCAAGCATTTCTTTGACTTCGCTGTCTTGGGTGTCGATTTTGACGGGAAATTTGGGCTTGAGTTTGCCTGTTTGGTCGTCTTTGGGCTGCTTGGGCATTTCGGATTCGGGAACGGCCTCGTAGTCTTCCGCTTTGGGAACGGAAGTATCTACTGCCAACGCGTGTCCGTAGGCGAGCGCCAATGATGCAAATAAAACAGGGTAGGTCAGTTTGGTCATGATGTGTGTTCGACAGCGACAATTCTTCAGTTTGGGGATTTTAACATTATTTCTGCAAGGTTTCAGGCTATGGTTATAAACGGAAATTTAGCGCGATAATGTTGCAAAATGTGACGTAAGGGCGGATTTTGGTTTGTTTCTATACGATTGTAATATTTATGTTTTTGTATTTTGGTTGATGAAGTTGCCTTTGTATTCGGCCTTATGGCGCAGATTTCAGGCCGTCTGAAAGCAAGATATAGAGAAGTAAAGCAACGGTATGGGCATACTTTAAAATAGGGTTTGAGCAGTTTTGACTGTATTTTTGGCATAAAGTGCCAACTGTGTCATAAATGCTAAACTTTAATGCTGTTTTTGTGAGGTGTGCATGAAAACCTCGCCGACAAATGATTTTTTATTTTAGAATGTAAGACTTTTTTAACATATCTTTAAATTGAAGGAACGGATATGGCAAGTGGCAATCCGCTTTTAAACGCGATCAACAGCGTCAGCCTGGTGGTACAAATCGCCATCGGCTTGGTTTTAGGTATTCTTGTGGGCGCAGTTGCGCCGCAAGTCGGTATCAGTGCAGGACTGCTGGGCAGCCTGTTTGTCGGTGCGCTTAAGGCTATCGCACCGATTTTGGTATTCGTTTTGGTGACTGCCGCCATTGCGCAACACCAAAAAGGCAATCAGGCCCACATCAAACCGATTTTGATTTTGTATATTTTTGGTACGTTCGCAGCCGCTGTGGTGGCGGTTGTCGCCAGTATGGCATTCCCGACCACGCTGATTCTGCGTACGGCAGGCGATGTATCCGTTGCGCCGCCTTCCGGCATTATCGAAGTGTTGAAAACGCTGCTGATGAATTTGGTGGCCAACCCGATTAACGCGCTGGCTAATGCCAACTATATCGGCATTTTGGCTTGGGCTTTGGTATTGGGCGCGGCTTTGCGCCATCACGGTTCGGATACGACCCGTCAAGTGGCGGCCGACTTGGCCGATACCGTTTCGACCGTTGTGAAATGGATTATCCGTTTTGCGCCGCTGGGTATTTTTGGCTTGGTGTCCTCTACCATTGCGGAAACCGGTTTTGAAGCACTTGCCGGCTATATGCAGCTGTTGGCCGTATTGCTCGGCTGTATGCTGTTTATCGCTTTGGTGGTCAACCCGATTATTGTGTGGACGCAAATCCGCAGCAATCCTTTCCCGCTGGTGTTTACCTGCCTGCGCGAAAGCGGCGTGTATGCCTTCTTTACCCGTTCTTCCGCCGCCAACATCCCTGTGAACATGGCATTGGCGAAAAAACTGGGTCTGCACGAAGACACTTACTCTATCTCCATTCCATTGGGTGCAACCATCAATATGGCCGGTGCAGCAATCACCATTACCGTTTTGGCGATGGCTGCGGCGCACACGCAAGGCATTACGGTTGACTTCGCCACTGCCCTGCTGCTGAGCCTGGTGGCTACCGTCAGCGCGTGTGGCGCGTCCGGTGTGGCCGGTGGTTCGTTGTTGCTGATTCCTTTGGCGTGCAGCCTGTTCGGTATCAACAACGATGTGGCCATGCAGGTGGTTGCTGTCGGCTTCATTATCGGTGTGATTCAAGACTCTGCAGAAACTGCGTTGAACTCTTCCACCGACGTTTTGTTTACTGCCGCTGCCGATTTGGGCCGTCAACGTAAAGAGTGATTTTAGGGTTAACCTAAATCCAACAAAGGCCGTCTGAAAAGTTTCAGACGGCCTTTGCTTTGGGTAAAGGAAAAGGGATTTTTAGATGGTCAAGCCGATAGATTGGTTTGGTCGGTCTGACGGTGTCCGCTGTCATCAGTTGGATTTTTCCCGTAAAATACAGTCCTGAATGTATTTGAACACCTCTTTTCAGACGGCCTGACCGTCTTATCACATTTGTAAAAACAATGATTAAAAAAATATTCTCGTGGTTCGAGTCTCGCATCGACCCTTATCCCGAAGCCGCCCCAAAAACGCCAGAAAAAGGGTTGTGGCGGTTTATTTGGAGCAACATTGAAGGCGTGCGTAAATGGATCGCCGTGTTGGCCGTGTTTACGGTCGGCGTCGGCATCATGGAAGCCTTGATGTTCCAATTTATGGGCAAGGTAGTCGACTGGCTCGGCACTTATACTCCGCAAACGCTTTTTGTTGAAAAAGGCCATGCATTAATCGGCATGATGGCCATGGTGGCATTTTTTGCCGTTTGGACCTTTTTCGCGTCCAGTGTACGCCTGCAAACCCTGCAAGGCGTGTTCCCCATGCGCCTGCGCTGGAATTTCCACCGCCTGATGCTGGGTCAAAGCCTGGGCTTTTATCAGGACGAATTTGCAGGACGCGTGTCCGCTAAAGTCATGCAGACCGCGCTGGCGTTGCGCGATGTCGTGATGACCGTCGCCGATATGGTTGTGTATGTGTTGGTGTACTTCATCACTTCCGGCGTGATTCTGTCTTCATTCGATGCCTGGCTTATCGTGCCGTTTATCTGCTGGATGATTGGATTCGCGATGATTATGCGCTTTCTGATTCCCAAACTCGGCAAAACCGCTGCGCGTCAGGCCGATGCGCGCTCGCTGATGACCGGCCGCATTACCGACGCCTACTCCAATATCGCCACCGTCAAACTTTTCTCCCACGGCGCGCGCGAGGCCGCTTATGCCAAGCAGTCGATGGAAGAGTTTATGGTAACCGTCCATGCCCAAATGCGTTTGGCAACGCTGCTGCACACCTGCAGCTTTATCGTTAACAGCTCGCTGACCGTCGGTACGACCGCCTTGGGCATTTGGCTTTGGTATCACGGCCAAGTCGGCGTAGGCGCGGTAGCCACCGCCACGGCCATGGCATTGCGTGTGAACGGTTTGTCGCAATACATCATGTGGGAATCCGCCCGATTGTTTGAAAACATCGGTACCGTCAACGACGGCATGGCCACCCTGTCCAAACCCCACACCATCCTCGACAAGCCGCAAGCCCTGCCGCTGAAAGTCACCCGAGGCGAAATCAAGTTTGATCACGTCGATTTCTCCTACGAAGCAGGCAAACCACTCCTCAACGGCTTTAATCTGAACATCAAACCCGGCGAAAAAGTCGGCTTGATCGGTCGCAGCGGCGCGGGTAAATCCACCATCGTCAACCTGCTCCTGCGCTTTTACGAACCTCAAAGCGGCACGATTTCGATCGACGGCCAAAACGTGGACAGCGTTACCCAAGAAAGCCTGCGCGCCCAAATCGGTTTGGTGACGCAAGATACCTCCCTGCTGCACCGCTCCGTGCGCGACAACATTATCTACGGCCGTCCCGATGCGACCGAAGCCGAGATGATTTCCGCTGCGGAACGCGCCGAGGCCACCGGTTTTATTCCTAACTTAAGCGATGCCAAAGGCCGACGCGGCTATGATGCACACGTTGGCGAACGCGGCGTGAAACTTTCCGGCGGCCAGCGCCAACGCATCGCCATCGCCCGCGTTATGCTCAAAGACGCGCCGATTCTGTTGCTTGACGAAGCCACCAGCGCGCTCGACTCCGAAGTCGAAGCTGCCATCCAAGAAAGCCTCGACAAAATGATGGAAGGCAAAACCGTGATTGCCATCGCCCACCGCCTCTCCACCATCGCCGCGATGGACCGCCTCATCGTCTTGGACAAAGGCCGCATCATCGAAGAAGGCAGTCACACCGAGTTGCTCGGAAAACAAGGCCTGTACGCCAAACTTTGGGCGCACCAAAGCGGCGGCTTCTTGAGTGAGCATGTTGAGTGGGAAAACAATTAAGCGCTTTGAAAGAAGATAAAAGGCCGTCTGAAAAACATTTTCAGACGGCCTTTATTAATGAAGCAAAGGGTAGGTGGGATAACCGCCCTTTTTCAGTTGAAACCTTAGTTGTTTACAGTCCCAGCGACCAAGCATTTTGGTGTTCGGACAAATCTTCCAAGCGGTTTTCGTAATGGGCGAAGATTTCTTCGATGATTTCGTCTTCGTCGTCGATGACGCGGATCAGGTTTAAATCCTCTTCCAAAATCAGGTTTCTGCCCAGCAACTGCTCGCGTATCCAGTCCAACAGTCCCGCCCAAAATGCTTTGCCCACTAAGATAATCGGGCGGTCGGGCGTTTTACCGGTTTGCACCAAAGTCAGGCTTTCAAACAATTCGTCCAGCGTGCCGAAACCGCCGGGCATGACGACATAGGCCACGGCGTGTTTGACGAACATGACTTTGCGCGGGAAGAAGTGTTGGAATTTAATTGACAAATCTTGATACGGATTGGCTTTTTGCTCGTGCGGCAACACGATATTCAGCCCCACCGCCGGACTTGCACCTGTAAACGCGCCTTTGTTGGCCGCTTCCATAATGCCCGGTCCGCCGCCGGAAATCACGGAAAATCCGGCATCCGACAGTTTGCGTGCCAAGCGTAATGTGAACGCGTAATCGGGATGGTTTTCGGGCGTGCGCGCGCTGCCGTAAATGCTGACGGCTGGCTGAATGGCGCGCAATTCTTCGCCGGCTTCGACAAATTCGGAAATAATTTTCAATACATGATACGACTCGCGCGCCTGAATATCGCGGCGTGTTTCGTCGGGCAGCATGGGTTTGGGCAGTTTTTTGAGCAGGCTCACGGCTTTTCCTTCGTGTTTTTATGTGCCGTATTGTAACCTGAAAGGAGCAGGCCGTCTGAAAGTTGGGTTTCGGCGGCAAGTGTACCTGCCACATTTTCAAAAGCCCGTTACAATATCTGCTTTTATTCAATTGCTCCGCCATGCTCGATATTATCCACCGCGACAGCCGCACCATTGCCGTCAACAAACCTGCCGGAATGCTGGTGCACCGAAGCTGGTTAGACAAACATGAAACCCGTTTTGCCGTGCAGACCCTGCGTGACCAAATCGGGCAGCACGTCTATCCCGTCCACCGCCTCGACCGCCCGACTTCCGGCGTTTTGCTGTTTGCCCTCGATACGGAAGCCGCACGGTTATTGACGCAGCAGTTTGAAAACAAAACCATCGAAAAAACCTATTGGGCGATTGTTCGCGGTCATCTGCCTTCAGACGGCCTGATTGATTACGCCCTCAAATATATGCCCGACAAAATCGCTGAAGCGCAGACCGAAGCGACATTGCAGGAAGCGCAAACCGCCTACCGCTGTCTGGCGCAAACCGAGTTGCCGTTCCAATCCGCCCTGCGTTATCCGACTTCGCGTTATTCGTGGGCCGAACTCACGCCGCACACCGGCCGCAAACACCAACTCCGCCGCCATATGAAACACATTTTCCACCCCATCGTCGGCGATACCAACTACGGCGATTTGCGCCAAAACCATGCCGTTGCCGAACATATCGGCACGCAACGCCTGATGTTGCACGCGCGAAGCCTCAGTTTTCAAAGCATAGAAGACGGTAGTCGGATTACTGTAAACGCGCCGACAGACAACGACTGGCGGCTTTGGATGGAAAAATTTAAAACCGAGGCCGTCTGAAAAGCTAAGCCGCACATTTTCAGACGGCCCAGTCATGGAAAAAAACAGGCAAATCCCTTACAATACGCCCCTAAAATTTTGAAAGAACACAAGAATCATGGAAGCCGAAGTAATCAACCAGCTTAACAATACCCTAAACGACTTGGAGAAGCGCAGCGAAGACATCCGCGTCTATATGGACTACCAAGGCAAAAAAGACCGCCTTGAAGAAGTCGTCGGCCTCTCCGAAGACCCGGAACTCTGGAACGACCCCAAACGCGCCCAAGAAATCGGCAAAGAGCGCAAAATCCTCGAAGGCATCGTGGTGACCCTCGACAACATCGCCACAGGTATCGAAGACAACCGTATGCTGATTGAAATGGCCGTCGAAGAAAACGACGAAGAAGGTTTCGCCGCCGTGCAGGAAGACGTGGCCGGTTTGGAAAAACAAATGGCCGACCTCGAATTCAAACGAATGTTCAACCAGCCAGCCGACCCGAACAACTGCTTTATCGACATCACCGCAGGCGCGGGCGGTACCGAAGCCGAAGACTGGGCGGGTATGCTGTTCCGTATGTACAGCCGCTACGCCGAGCGCAAAGGCTTCAAAATCGAAATCCTTGAAGAAGACGACGGCGAAATCGCAGGCATCAACCGCGCCACCATCCGTGTGGAAGGCGAATACGCCTACGGCCTGTTGCGTACCGAAACCGGCGTTCACCGCTTGGTTCGCTACTCGCCGTTTGACTCCAACAACAAACGCCATACGTCGTTCTCGTCCGTGTTCGTTTACCCCGAAATCGACGACTCCATCGAAATCGAAATCAACCCGGCCGATTTGCGTATCGACACTTACCGCGCATCCGGTGCCGGCGGTCAGCACATTAACAAAACCGACTCCGCCGTGCGTATTACCCACGAGCCGACCGGTATCGTGGTTCAATGTCAAAACGACCGTTCGCAACACGCCAACAAAGCGGCCGCGATGGAAATGTTGAAATCCAAACTGTACGAATTGGAAATGCGCAAACGCAACGAAGAGAAACAGGCATTGGAAGAAGGCAAATCCGATGTGGGTTGGGGCAGCCAAATCCGTTCGTACGTCTTGGACTCCTCGCGCATTAAAGACTTGCGCACAGGCTACGAAGTCGGCAATACCAAAGCCGTTTTGGACGGTGACTTGGACGGCTTCATCGAAGCCAGCCTGAAACAAGGCGTATAAACCGTAAAACATAAAATGCCGTCTGAAAGATTTCAGACGGCATTTTTCAGTTTGAAAGAAACATTATTTTGCAAATATTAAAACATGTTTTGCAAATGCAAAGATTGGCGGTAATATATAGTTTCTATAAAAATGACTGGTAGGTATAACAGGCCGTCTGAAGCCTGAGCCTGTCTAATATATAGGAGAACTCATAATGTCCGGTCAAAAGCCGTCTTCTGCCGAGAAAACTTTCTTCGGCCATCCTTTGCAATTATCCACCCTATTCCACATTGAGCTGTGGGAACGTTTTTCCTTCTACGGTATGCAGGGCATCCTGCTGATTTATCTATATTACGCCGCGAATCAAGGCGGTTTGGGTATGGATAAGGCTTTGGCCGGCGGTATTGTTGGCGCATACGGCGGCAGCGTTTACCTGTCCACCATTCTCGGCGCATGGTTAGCCGACCGCATTTGGGGCGCGGAACGTACCCTGTTTATTGCCGGTATCGTCGTGATGACCGGCCATATTTTATTGGCGATTGTGCCGGGCTTGATGGGATTGCTGTTGGGCTTGGTGTTTATCGCGCTGGGCAGCGGCGGCGTGAAATCGTCTGCCGGTTCGATGGTTGGCTCTTTGTATGAACGGGACGACCTGCGCGAATTGCGTGATGCCGGTTTCTCCATTTTCTATATTTCCATCAATATCGGTGGTTTCTTAGGCCCTTTGTTGACCGGTATTTTGCAAGACAGAATGGGATTCCATTACGGTTTCGGCGCAGCGGCTGTCGGTATGGCGTTTGGCCTGCTGTGGTATTCGCGCGGCCGTAAAAACCTGCCGCATACGCCGGCTCCCAATCCGTTGCGTCCTGAAAAGGTTCAGACTGCAATAGCTGTCGGCGTGTTGCTGGTTTTGGTGTTGGGCAGCGTGATTGCTTCCGGTGCGCTCAATCTTGAGAACTTTTCACGCTGGCTTTTGGGCGTGGTCATTATCACCGTTATCGCTTATTTTGCACGTCTGCTGGGAAGCAGTCAGGTCGAGGCAGCCAATAAACGCTACATCATGGCCTATATTCCGTTGTTTTTGACCATTTGTATGTTCTGGGCGGTTTGGTTTCAGGTGTACACCGTTGCAACGGTTTATTTTGACGAAACGGTTGACCGTACTTTCTTCGGCTTTACCGTGCCTGTTTCATGGAAAGATTCGATACAGGCCATGTGGGTGGTTCTCTTCTCCGGCGTGATGGCGGCGGTGTGGACGAAAATGGGCAAACGCCAACCTAAAACACCGTTGAAGTTTGCACTGGCCATGTTGGTAACCGGCGTCTCTTATTTGTGTTTCATCCCGTATATTTCATCCGGAACCCCGATGCCGATTATCGTGTTTATGCTGGTGTTGCTGGCGATTACGATAGGCGAATTGATGCTGTCGCCGATTTCGTTGTCGTTTTCCACCAAAATCGCACCGAGCATGTTTAAAACACAAATGGTTGCGTTGAATTTCTTGGCATTGTCCATCGGCTTTACCTTGGGCGGAGTGTTGTTTAAAGACTACTACAATGCTCAGTCGCCATTGGATTTCTACTGGATGCTGGCCACCATCGGCGCAGTAACCTGCGGTATCCTGTTGGTACTTACCCCGGTATTGAACCGCATGCTCAAAGGTGTCGATTGATTTTTCTATTTAAAATAATGTGATGTACGCAGGCCGTCTGAAAATAATCTATTTCAGACGGCTTCATGTTTGATTGGGAATCGGAAAGAGGGCGGATTCGGGACATAAATCGAATAGGCGGAAAATCCGAATTAAATGATACATGATTAAAACGAAATTAAAATTTGGAAATATTAAATACAAATAAGAATTGTTCTCATAACTTTATTGAATTTATTGAGGTTTTTTTACTGATTTGCTGATATTTACCTTTAAATGGCTTTTGAAATTCGATAAAATGGTAATCTATTTTTAAGATTTGTCTGTCAACCAGTTAGGTACGACCATGTTGGCCAGTTATTTTCCCGTCCTCGTATTCATCCTCGTCGGTCTTGCGGCCGGCGTGCTGTTTATCCTGCTCGGCACGATTTTGGGTCCGAAACACCACTACGCCGAGAAAGATGCGCCTTACGAAT
This sequence comes from Neisseria sp. 20925_1_37, assembly GCF_041433255.1. Taxonomy (NCBI): domain Bacteria; kingdom Pseudomonadati; phylum Pseudomonadota; class Betaproteobacteria; order Neisseriales; family Neisseriaceae; genus Neisseria; species Neisseria sp. 20925_1_37. Next base: position 108,956 of record NZ_JAPWBC010000001.1, read on the forward strand.
GCGGTTTCGAAGCTTTTGAAAACGCAAGGATGAAGTTCGACGTACGTTATTACCTCGTCGCCATCCTCTTTATCCTGTTTGATTTGGAGGTCGCGTTCATGTTGCCGTGGGCAGTGGTATTTAAAGAATTGGGTACATACGGCTTCTGGTCTATGCTGGTGTTTATCGTCGTTTTGACGGTAGGCTTTGTTTACGAATGGAAAAAAGGTGCGCTGGAATGGGAATAGAAGGCGTTTTAAAAAAAGGTTTCATCACCACTAGCGCGGATACGGTGTTGAACTATATGCGTACCGGTTCATTGTGGCCGGTTACTTTCGGCTTGGCCTGCTGCGCCGTGGAAATGATGCATGCAGGTATGGCGCGTTATGACCTTGACCGTTTCGGTATCATTTTCCGTCCGTCGCCCCGTCAGGCCGACCTGATGATTGTGGCAGGTACGTTGACCAACAAAATGGCGCCAGCCCTGCGCCGCGTATACGACCAGCTTGCCGAGCCGCGCTGGGTATTGTCTATGGGTTCGTGTGCCAACGGCGGCGGCTATTACCACTATTCTTATTCCGTTGTGCGCGGTGCCGACCGCGTCGTGCCGGTAGACGTTTATGTGCCGGGTTGTCCGCCGACTGCGGAAGCCCTGATTTACGGCCTGATTCAGCTCCAACAAAAAATCAAGCGCACTTCCACCATCGCGCGTGACGAGTAAGGAGAGGACGATATGGCAAGCATTCAAAACTTATACGAGACCGTCGTCGGCGTACTGGGCGATCAGGCAAGCAAAGTCATTTCGGCTTTGGGCGAGATTACCGTCGAGTGTCTGCCCGAACACTATATTTCAGTCATGACCGCATTGCGCGACCATGAAGAGTTGCATTTCGAGCTTCTGGTCGACTTGTGCGGTGTCGATTACAGCACTTACAAAAACGAAGTATGGCAGGGCAAACGCTTTGCCGTCGTCAGTCAGCTGCTTTCCGTTAAAAACAATCAACGCATCCGCGTACGCGTCTGGGTTTCAGACGACGACTTCCCCGTAGTCGAATCCGTAGTCGATATTTACAACAGCGCGGATTGGTACGAACGCGAAGCCTTCGATATGTACGGCATCATGTTCAACAACCATCCCGACCTGCGCCGCATCCTGACCGATTACGGCTTCGTTGGACATCCGTTCCGCAAAGACTTCCCAATTTCCGGCTATGTGGAAATGCGTTACGACGAAGAGCAAAAACGCGTGATTTACCAACCTGTTACCATCGAGCCGCGCGAAATCACGCCGCGTATCGTCCGTGAGGAGAACTACGGTGGCCAATAAATTAAGAAACTACACCATCAACTTCGGCCCGCAACACCCTGCGGCGCACGGCGTATTGCGTATGATTTTGGAGTTGGAGGGCGAAACCATTGTCCGTGCCGACCCGCATATCGGCCTCTTGCACCGTGGTACTGAAAAACTGGCTGAAACCAAAACCTATCTGCAAGCCCTGCCCTATATGGACCGCTTGGACTATGTTTCCATGATGGTCAACGAGCAGGCGTATTGCTTGGCAGTAGAAAAACTTGCCGGTATCGATGTGCCTATCCGCGCCCAATACATCCGCGTGATGTTTGCCGAAGTAACGCGCATCCTCAATCACTTGATGGGCATCGGTTCGCACGCCTTCGACATCGGCGCGATGACCGCCATCCTTTACGCCTTCCGCGACCGCGAAGAGCTGATGGATTTGTACGAAGCCGTTTCCGGTGCGCGTATGCACGCCGCCTACTTCCGTCCCGGCGGCGTTTACCGCGACCTGCCCGACTTCATGCCCAAATACGAGAGCAGCAAATTCCGCAACGCCAAAGTATTGAAGCAGCTTAACGAATCCCGCGAAGGCACCATGCTCGACTTTATCGACGCCTTCTGCGAGCGTTTTCCGAAAAACATCGATACACTCGAAACCCTCCTGACCGACAACCGTATTTGGAAACAGCGTACCGTCGGCATCGGCGTTGTCACTCCTGAGCGCGCCATGCAGAAAGGCTTTACCGGCGTTATGTTGCGCGGTTCTGGCGTGGAATGGGACGTGCGTAAGACACAGCCTTACGAAGTGTACGACAAAATGGATTTCGACATCCCCGTCGGTGTCAACGGCGACTGCTACGACCGCTACCTCTGCCGTATGGAAGAAATGCGTCAATCCGTACGCATCATCAAACAATGTTCCGAGTGGTTGCGTGTCAATCCGGGTCCGGTCATTACCACAAACCACAAATTCGCTCCGTCCAAACGTACCGAAATGAAAACAGGTATGGAAGACCTGATTCACCATTTCAAACTCTTTACCGAGGGTATGCACGTTCCCGAGGGCGAGACCTACACCGCTGTCGAACATCCGAAAGGCGAGTTCGGCGTTTACATCATTTCAGACGGCGCAAACAAACCCTACCGCCTGAAAATCCGCGCACCCGGCTTCGCCCACCTGCAAGGCATGGACGAAATGGCAAAAGGCCACATGCTGGCCGACGTTGTTGCCATCATCGGTACGCAGGACATCGTATTCGGGGAGGTTGACCGATAATGTTATCCGCAGAATCTTTAAAACAAATTGACATCGAGTTGGCAAAATATCCTGCCGACCAACGTCGCTCCGCCATCATGGGCGCATTGCGTATTGCCCAAACCGAAAAAGGCTGGCTTGCTCCTGAGACCATCGCTTTTGTCGCAGACTATATCGGCATCTCGCCTGCACAAGCCTACGAAGTCGCTACTTTCTACAATATGTACGACCTTGAGCCTGTCGGCAAATACAAACTGACCGTTTGTACCAACCTGCCCTGCGCCCTGCGCGGCGGTATGGCAACCGGCGAATACCTCAAACAAAAACTCGGTATCGGCTACGGCGAAACCACGCCCGACGGCAAATTTACCCTTGTCGAAGGCGAATGTATGGGCGCATGTGGCGACGCTCCGGTCATGCTGGTCAACAACCACAGCATGTGCAGCTTTATGACCGCAGAAGCGATTGACAAGAAACTTGCCGAACTGAAATAAAAGGCCGTCTGAAAACAACGGCTGCAACCGATACGAAAACGAACAGGCACACCAAAAATGGCTATTTACCAATCAGGCGTGATTTTTGACCAAGTGGATACCGCCAATCCCGATTGCTGGACATTGGACGAATACGTCAAACGTGGCGGTTATACCGCCCTGCGTAAAATCCTGTCCGAAAACATCTCGCAAACCGATGTGATTGACGAAGTCAAAACCTCTGGCTTGCGCGGTCGTGGCGGTGCGGGCTTCCCGACCGGTTTAAAATGGAGCTTTATGCCCCGTTCCTTCCCGGGCGAAAAATATGTGGTTTGTAACACCGACGAAGGCGAGCCGGGTACATTTAAAGACCGCGACATCATCATGTTCAATCCTCATGCCCTGATTGAAGGCATGATTATTGCCGGTTACGCGATGGGTGCGAAAGCCGGCTACAACTACATCCACGGCGAAATTTTCGAAGGTTACCAACGTTTTGAAGCTGCTTTGGAGCAGGCGCGTGCCGCAGGCTTTTTGGGTAAAAATATTTTGGGTTCGGATTTTGAATTTGAACTCTTCGCCCACCACGGCTACGGCGCATATATTTGCGGCGAAGAAACCGCATTGCTCGAGTCGTTGGAAGGAAAAAAAGGCCAGCCTCGCTTTAAACCGCCATTCCCTGCTTCGTTCGGCCTGTACGGCAAACCGACTACCATCAACAATACCGAAACGTTCTCCTCCGTCCCCTTCATTATCCGTGACGGCGGACAGGCATTTGCCGATAAAGGTATTCCGAATGCAGGTGGTACCAAATTGTTCTGTATTTCCGGTCATGTCGAGCGTCCGGGCAACTATGAAGTGCCATTGGGTACGCCGTTTGCCGAAGTCTTGAAAATGGCGGGCGGTATGCGTGGCGGTAAAAAACTTAAAGCCGTCATTCCCGGCGGTTCGTCCGCGCCAGTTTTGCCTGCCGATATCATGATGCAGACCAATATGGACTATGACTCGATTTCCAAAGCCGGCTCGATGCTGGGCTCCGGCGCGATTATCGTCATGGACGAAGACGTGTGCATGGTCAAAGCCCTTGAGCGCCTGAGCTACTTCTACTACGACGAGTCTTGCGGTCAATGTACGCCTTGCCGAGAAGGTACGGGCTGGCTCTACCGCATCGTCCACCGCATCGTAGAAGGAAAAGGCCGCATGGAAGACTTGGATCTGTTGGATTCTATCGGTAACCAAATGGCAGGCCGCACCATCTGCGCCCTTGCCGATGCCGCCGTCTTCCCAGTCCGCAGCTTTACCAAGCATTTCCGTGATGAGTTTGTGCATTACATCGAACACGGCGGACCGATGAAACCGAATAAGTGGTGCTAAGTTTTCAGACGGCCTCTAAAAGAATTATTTATTAAATACCCGTAACTAGGAACGAACCATGTTACAAATCGAAATCGACGGCAAACAGGTATCTGTGGAGCAGGGCGCGACGGTGATTGAAGCCGCGCACAAGCTCGGTACTTATATCCCGCATTTCTGTTACCACAAAAAACTTTCCATCGCCGCCAACTGCCGTATGTGTTTGGTGGACGTGGAAAAAGCCCCCAAACCTCTGCCCGCCTGTGCCACGCCGGTTACAGACGGCATGATTGTGCGTACGCATTCGGCAAAAGCCCGAGAGGCGCAAGAAGGCGTGATGGAGTTCCTGCTCATCAACCATCCGCTTGATTGTCCGACCTGCGACCAAGGCGGCGAATGCCAGTTGCAGGATTTGGCGATGGGCTACGGCAAAAATACCAGCCGTTATACCGAAGAAAAACGTTCTGTCATCGGCAAAGACATGGGTCCTTTGATTTCCGCCGAGGAAATGAGCCGTTGTATCCACTGTACCCGTTGCGTTCGTTTCACTGAAGAAATCGCCGGCGTGCAAGAAATCGCTATGGCCAACCGTGGCGAACATTCCGAGATCATGCCTTTTATCGGAAAAGCAGTGGAAACCGAATTGTCAGGCAACGTCATCGATTTGTGTCCTGTCGGCGCATTGACCAGCAAACCGTTCCGCTTCAACGCGCGTACTTGGGAATTGAACCGCCGTAAATCCGTTTCCGCCCATGATGCTTTGGGCAGCAACCTGATTGTGCAAACCAAAGACCATACCGTCCGCCGCGTGTTGCCGTTGGAAAACGAAGCCATCAACGAATGCTGGCTGTCCGACCGCGACCGTTTTGCCTACGAAGGCCTGTATCACGAAAGCCGTCTGAAAAACCCGAAAATCAAACAGGGCGGCGAGTGGATGGACGTGGATTGGAAAACCGCGTTGGAATATGTCCGCAGCGCGATTGAATGTATCGCCAAAGACGGCAACCAAAACCAAGTCGGCGTTTGGGCCAATCCGATGAATACGGTTGAAGAGCTGTATCTGGCCAAAAAGCTTGCCAATGGTTTGGGTGTTAAAAACTTTGCAACCCGTTTGCGCCAACAAGACAAACGTCTTTCAGACGGCCTTAAAGGTGCGCAATGGTTGGGACAAAGCATTGAATCTTTGGCTGACAACGATGCCGTATTGGTAGTCGGCGCGAACTTGCGCAAAGAGCAGCCGCTCCTGACCGCCCGCCTGCGCCGCGCCGCCAAAGACCGTATGGCCTTGAGCGTATTGGCCAGCAGTAAAGAAGAATTGTTTATGCCGCTTCTGTCTCAAGAAGCCGCACATCCCGACGAGTGGGCAGGCCGTCTGAAAAACCTGTCTGCCAATGCGGAACACGCCGTTACCGCCAGCCTGAAAAACGCTGAAAAAGCAGCGGTGATTTTGGGCGCGGAAGTGCAAAACCATCCCGATTACGCCGCGATTTATGCAGCCGCGCAAGAGCTGGCGGACGCGACCGGCGCGGTGCTGGGCATTCTGCCGCAAGCCGCCAACAGCGTTGGTGCGGATGTCTTGAATGTAAACTCCGGCGAGAGCGTTGCCGAAATGGCAAATGCGCCGAAACAGGCAGTCTTGCTGCTCAATGTCGAGCCTGAAATCGATACGGTTGACGGTGCAAAAGCCGTAGCCGCGTTGAAACAGGCGAAAAGCGTGATGGCGTTTACACCGTTTGTCAGCGAAACGCTGCTGGACGTGTGCGACGTATTGTTGCCGATTGCGCCGTTTACCGAAACATCAGGCAGCTTCATCAATATGGAAGGCCGTCTGCAATCTTTCCACGGCGTGGTACAAGGCTTCGGCGATTCGCGTCCGATGTGGAAAGTATTGCGCGTATTGGGCAACCTGTTTGACCTAAAAGGTTTTGAATACCACGATACCGTTGCGATTTTGAAAGATGCGCTGGATGCGGAAAGCCTGCCGCCCAAACTGGATAACCGCAGCACATGGACAGGGGAGGGTGTTCAGACGGCCTCAGAACGCCTCGTCCGTGTCGGCGGCGTCGGTATTTATCACACTGATTCTATCGTGCGCCGTTCCGCACCGTTGCAAGAAACCAGCCATGCCGCCGTGCCTGCCGCGCGTGTAAATCCAAACACATTGGCACGCTTGGGCCTGCAAGATGGACAAACCGCTGTCGCCAAACAAAACGGCGCAAGCGTATCGGTTGCCGTCAAAGCCGATGCCGGTTTGCCTGAAAACGTGGTGCATCTGCCGCTGCATACCGAAAATGCCGCGCTGGGTGCGTTGATGGATACTATTGAACTGGCGGGAGCTTGATCATGCAAGAATGGTTCCAAAACCTCTTTGCCGCAACGCTCGGTCTGGGCGATTTGGGTATCACCGTAGGCTTGGTGGTATCCGTCATCGTCAAAATCGTGATTATCCTGATTCCGCTGATTCTGACCGTTGCCTACCTGACGTATTTCGAACGTAAAGTCATCGGCTTTATGCAGCTTCGTGTCGGCCCGAACGTAACTGGCCCGTGGGGTCTGATCCAGCCGTTTGCCGACGTGTTCAAACTCTTGTTTAAAGAGGTAACCCGTCCGAAGCTGTCAAACAAAGCCCTATTCTATATCGGCCCGATTATGTCGCTCGCCCCGTCTTTCGCGGCGTGGGCAGTGATTCCGTTCAACGAAGAATGGGTGCTGACCAACATCAATATCGGCCTTTTGTACATCCTGATGATTACCTCGCTGTCGGTTTACGGCGTGATCATCGCGGGCTGGGCTTCCAATTCCAAATATTCGTTCTTGGGCGCAATGCGTGCTTCCGCGCAAAGCATTTCCTACGAGATTGCCATGAGTGCCGCGCTGGTGTGCGTCGTGATGGTGTCGGGCAGCATGAACTTCTCCGACATCGTTGCCGCTCAAGCCAAAGGTATTGCCGGCGGTTCGGTATTCTCTTGGAACTGGCTGCCGCTCTTCCCCATCTTCATCGTCTATCTGATTTCCGCCGTTGCCGAAACCAACCGCGCGCCGTTTGACGTAGCAGAGGGTGAGTCCGAAATCGTTGCCGGTCACCACGTTGAATACTCCGGCTTCGCATTCGCACTGTTCTTCCTTGCCGAATACATTTTCATGATTCTGATTGCCGCGCTGACATCGCTGATGTTCCTTGGCGGCTGGTTGTCTCCGTTCCCGCAAAGCTGGGGCTTTATCGGTACGCCTTCTGCATTCTGGATGTTCGTGAAAATGGCGGCGGTTTTGTACTGGTATCTGTGGATCCGTGCAACCTTCCCACGCTACCGTTACGACCAAATCATGCGTTTGGGCTGGAAAGTGCTGATTCCGATCGGCTTCGCCTACATCGTGATTTTGGGCGTGTGGATGATTTCACCGCTGAATTTATGGAAATAGGGCAGGGAGGCCGTCTGAAAGTTTTCAGGTAGCCTGAACCCCAAATTTTTAACCGTTTCAAACCGAGAGAAACCGATGAAAGCTCAATGCCTGTGCGGCGCAGTATCACTGGAAACCGCCGAAAACCGCGAACTCCACGCCTGCCATTGCGGGAAATGCCGCACATGGGGCAGCGGCGCGTCTTTTACTTTGGCCGCCCGGTCGCCCGAAATCACAGGCAGCGAGCACATCGCGCATTATCAGTCGTCCGAATGGGCGCAACGCTGTTTTTGCAAACACTGCGGCACACACCTGTTTGTGCAGGTTGGCAACGATTATTACATCAACGCCGGGCTGTTTGCCGACAACGCGGGCTTTGAAACTACCTCACAAATCTTTATTGATTGCAAAGCTCCGTATTATGACTTGGCCAACGATACCCCGAAGCTGACCGAAGCCGAGTTTTTAGAAATGGTGGGCGCGGCAGGTTAAAAAAACCGCTTTTAGACGGCCTGTAAACAGAACAATCCGAAAAGAGCATCCGAAAATGGCTAATTTAGTAAAAACCTTCCTGCTGGGCGAATTGGTGAAAGGCATGGGCGTAACGCTCAAAAACTTTTTTGCCCGCAAAGACACAATTTATTTTCCCGAAGAGAAAACGCCGCAATCCGTGCGTTTCCGCGGCCTGCACGCGCAACGTCGTTATCCGAACGGCGAAGAGCGCTGTATTGCGTGCAAATTGTGTGAGGCGGTGTGTCCGGCAATGGCGATTAACATAGAATCGGAAGAACGCGAAGACGGCACGCGCCGCACCAAGCGTTACGACATCGACCTGACCAAGTGCATCTTCTGCGGTTTCTGCGAAGAGGCCTGCCCGACCGATGCGATTGTGGAAACCCATATTTTCGAATACCACGGCGAGAAAAAAGGCGACTTGCACATGACCAAGCCGATTCTTTTGGCTATTGGCGACAAATACGAACCCGAAATTGCCAAACGCAAAGCCGCTGACGCGCCGTATCGTTAAGGAGCAGACGAATGACTTTTTCCGCGATTCTGTTCTATATCCTTGCCGCCATCGTTTTGTACGGTGCGGTTCGTACCGTTACCGCTAAAAACCCCGTGCACGCCGCTTTGCATCTGGTGCTGACCTTCTGCGTGAGCGCGATGCTTTGGATGCTGATGCAGGCCGAATTTTTGGGCGTGACGCTGGTGGTGGTTTACGTCGGCGCCGTGATGGTGTTGTTCCTGTTCGTTGTGATGATGTTGAACATCGACATCGAAGAAATGCGCGCCGGTTTCTGGCGTCATGCGCCTGTTGCCGGTGTGGTCGGCACATTGTTGGCGGTTGCCCTGATCCTGATTTTGGTCAATCCGAAAACCGATCTGGCCGCATTTGGTCTGATGAAAGACATTCCCGCCGATTACAACAATATCCGCGATTTGGGCAGCCGTATTTATACCGACTACTTGTTGCCGTTTGAATTGGCGGCGGTATTGCTGCTGTTGGGTATGGTGGCCGCGATTGCGCTGGTTCACCGTAAAACCACCAATCCGAAACGTATGGATCCTGCCGACCAAGTTAAAGTACGCGCCGATCAAGGCCGTATGCGTCTGGTGAAAATGGAAGCGGTCAAACCGCAAGTCGAATCTGCCGAAGAAAGCGAAGTTTCAGACGGCCTCAAGCCGGAAGGGGAGGGCAAAGCATGATTACCTTGACGCATTATCTGGTATTGGGTGCGCTCCTGTTCGGTATCAGCGCAATGGGTATCTTTATGAACCGCAAAAACGTGCTGGTATTGCTGATGTCCATCGAGCTGATGCTTTTGGCGGTGAACTTCAACTTTATCGCCTTCTCGCAATATTTGGGCGATACTGCCGGACAGATTTTCGTATTCTTCGTACTGACCGTTGCCGCTGCCGAATCTGCCATCGGTTTAGCGATTATGGTGCTGGTGTACCGCAACCGACAAACGATTAATGTTGCTGATTTGGACGAGTTGAAAGGGTAATCATGAACGATATGACTTTATATTTGATAATTGCCCTTGTTCCGTTGGCAGGCTCGCTGATTGCGGGTTTGTTTGGCAACAAAATCGGACGTGCCGGCGCGCATACTGTGACGATACTCGGCGTAGCGGTGTCTGCCGTGCTGTCGGCTTATGTGCTGTGGGGATTCCTCAATGGCAGCCGTGCCAAGTTTGACGAAAACGTCTATACCTGGCTGACAATGGGCGGCTTGGATTTCTCCGTCGGCTTCTTGGTCGATACGATGACGGCGATGATGATGGTCGTGGTCACCGGCGTATCGTTGATGGTACATATCTATACCATCGGTTATATGCACGATGAAAAAGTCGGCTACCAACGCTTCTTCAGCTATATTTCTTTGTTTACTTTCAGCATGTTGATGCTGATTATGAGCAACAACTTCATCCAGCTCTTCTTCGGCTGGGAGGCTGTGGGCTTGGTGTCGTACCTTTTGATCGGTTTCTATTTCAAACGTCCAAGCGCAACATTTGCCAACCTGAAAGCCTTTTTGATCAACCGTGTCGGCGACTTCGGCTTTTTGCTCGGTATCGGCTTGGTGCTTGCCTATTTCGGCGGCAGCCTGCGCTATCAAGATGTATTCGCTTATCTGCCTAATGTTCAGACGGCCACTATCCAACTGTTCCCCGGTGTGGAATGGTCTTTGATTACTGTAACCTGTTTACTCCTGTTTGTCGGTGCGATGGGTAAATCTGCACAATTCCCGCTGCATGTCTGGCTGCCTGATTCGATGGAAGGCCCGACTCCGATTTCTGCATTGATTCACGCCGCAACCATGGTTACCGCTGGTTTGTTCATGGTATCGCGTATGTCGCCGATTTATGAGATGAGCAGCACTGCGCTGTCTGTCATCATGGTAATCGGTGCGATTACTGCCCTGTTTATGGGTTTCTTGGGCGTGATTCAAAACGACATTAAACGTGTGGTTGCGTATTCTACCCTGTCGCAACTGGGCTACATGACCGTGGCTCTAGGTGCGTCCGCCTATTCCGTGGCGATGTTCCATGTGATGACCCACGCTTTCTTTAAAGCCTTGTTGTTCTTGGCCGCAGGTAGCGCGATTATCGGTATGCACCACGACCAAGATATGCGCCACATGGGTAACCTGAAAAAATACATGCCGATTACTTGGCTGACCATGCTGATCGGTAACTTGTCGCTGATCGGTACGCCGTTCTTCTCCGGCTTCTATTCCAAAGATTCGATTATCGAAGCAGCGAAATACAGCACCCTGCCGGGCAGCGGCTTTGCCTATTTTGCCGTCCTCGCCAGCGTGTTCGTTACCGCGTTTTACGCGTTCCGCCAATACTTTATGGTGTTCCACGGCGAAGAAAAATGGCGCAGCCTGCCTGAACATCATGACGATCATCATGGCGAAGAGCATCACGGCTTGGGTAAAAACGACAATCCGCACGAAAGCCCGCTGGTCGTTACCCTGCCTTTGATTTTGCTTGCCATTCCGTCCGTCATCATCGGCTATGTTGCCATCGAGCCTATGCTTTACGGCGATTTCTTCAAAGATGTGATTTTCGTCAATGCCGACGCGCATCCGACCATGTACATCATGAAGGAAGAGTTCCACGGCGCATTGGCAATGGTGTCGCACAGCCTGCATTCGCCTGTACTCTACCTCGCTATCGCAGGTGTCTTGAGCGCATGGCTTCTGTACGTCAAACTGCCGCACCTGCCTGCGAAAATTGCACAGGCGTTCCGTCCGATTTACGTTTTGTTTGAAAACAAATACTACCTCGACGCCCTGTATTTCAACGTCTTCGCTAAAGGCACACGCGCATTGGGTACTTTCTTCTGGAAAGTCGGCGATACCGCCATTATCGACAACGGTATCGTCAACGGCTCTGCCAAACTGGTCGGCGCGATTGCCGCGCAAGTGCGTAAAGCCCAAACCGGCTTTATCTACACCTACGCCGCCGCTATGGTATTTGGCGTATTGGTACTGCTCGGCATGACCTTCTGGGGATTGTTCCGATAAGAATAAGGTTTCAGACGGCCTTAAACCTTCAGGCCGTCTGAAACGAAGAAATATCCACATAAACACATTTTTATTTTAACCACAGGTTAACCACTATGTTTTCCAACTACCTACTCAGCTTGGCAATATGGATACCCATCGCCGCAGGTGTGCTGGTTTTGGCGACCGGTAAGGACAGCCGTGCGCCGCTGGCGCGTGTGCTTGCCTTCATGGGTGCGCTTGCCGGTTTCTTGGTAACGCTGCCCCTGTTTACCGGTTTCGACCGTTTGAGCGGAGGCTATCAGTTTACCGAGTTCCACGAGTGGATTCCGCTTCTGAAAATCAACTACCAATTGGGTGTAGACGGTATTTCAGTGCTCTTTATCATCTTGAATGCGTTTATTACGCTGTTGGTGGTATTGGCCGGTTGGGAAGTCATTCAGAAACGTCCGGCGCAGTATATGGCGGCATTCCTGATGATGTCGGGTTTGATTAATGGCGCGTTTGCCGCGCAGGATGCGATTCTGTTTTATGTGTTCTTCGAGGGTATGCTGATTCCGCTGTACCTGATTATCGGTGTATGGGGCGGTCCGCGCCGCGTCTATGCGTCGGTCAAGCTGTTCCTCTATACGCTGATGGGTTCGCTCTTGATGCTGGTTGCCATGGTTTACCTGCACTATCAGACAAACAGCTTCTCTATTGTCGATTTCCAAAACATCAAACAGATTCCGTTGGGCGTGCAACAGCTTTTGTTTGCGGCGTTCTTCTTGTCATTCGCCGTAAAAGTGCCGATGTTCCCTGTGCACACTTGGTTGCCGGATGCCCACGTTGAAGCGCCGACCGGCGGTTCGATGGTGTTGGCTGCCATTACGCTGAAGCTGGGTGCATATGGTTTCTTGCGCTTTATCCTGCCGATTATGCCGGATGCGGCACGCTATTTTGCCCCTGTGATCATCGTATTGAGCCTGATTGCCGTGATTTACATCGGTATGGTGGCTTTGGTGCAAACCGATATGAAAAAACTGGTGGCATACTCTTCCATCAGCCACATGGGTTTTGTCACTTTGGGCATGTTCTTGTTTGTGAACGGCCAATTGAATGACTGGGCATTGAAAGGTGCAATCATTCAAATGATTTCCCACGGTTTTGTGTCCGCCGCGATGTTTATGTGTATCGGCGTGATGTACGACCGCCTGCATACCCGCAATATTGCCGATTATGGCGGCGTGGTCAATGTAATGCCTAAGTTTGCGGCGTTTATGATGTTGTTCGGTATGGCCAATGCCGGTCTGCCTGCGACTTCCGGCTTCGTGGGCGAGTTTATGGTGATTATGGGTGCGGTTAAAGTGAATTTCTGGGTAGGCGCGTTGGCTGCTATGACCCTGATTTACGGTGCATCTTATACCCTGTGGATGTACAAACGCGTTATTTTTGGTGCGATCCACAATCCGCACGTTGCCGAAATGAAAGACATCAATTGCCGCGAATTTGCGATTTTGGCAATTTTGGCGGTTGCTGTTTTGGGCATGGGTCTGTATCCGCAAGCGTTTATCGAAGTGGTGCATCAAGCGGCAAACGATTTGATTGCCCATGTGGCACAAAGCAAGATTTGAGGTGTGTAAATGAACTGGTCTGATTTGAATTTAATGCCCGCCATGCCCGAAATCGTGCTGCTTGCGCTATTAGGTGTCGTATTGCTGGCAGACTTGTGGATTTGCGATAAAAACCGCTATTTGACCCATCTGATGAGTTTGGGAACGGTCATTATTGTGGCCGTCACCCAATTGGCAGTATGGGAGCAGGGCAGTCTGCTTACGTTTAATGGAATGTATATTGCAGACGGCATGTCCCGTTTGGCGAAGCTAGTGTTGTATGCACTGACATTCAGTCTGTTTATTTACAGTAAACCGTACAACCAAGACCGCCAAATTTTTAAAGGTGAGTTTTACACTTTGTCGCTGTTTGCCCTGTTGGGTATGAGCGTCATGGTCAGCTCGGCACATTTCCTGACTGCGTATATCGGTTTGGAATTGTTGTCTTTATCGCTGTATGCCATGATTGCCCTACGTCGCGATTCCGGTCGTTCTGCTGAGGCCGCGCTGAAATACTTTGTATTGGGCGCATTGGCTTCCGGCTTGTTGCTCTATGGTATTTCCATGGTTTACGGTGCCACCGGTTCCCTTGATTTTGCTTCAGTCTTGGCTTCTGCGGCTAATAAGCAGGCCAATGAATGGCTGCTGAAATTAGGCGTGGTATTTATTGTGGTTGCCATTGCATTTAAATTGGGTGCGGTTCCATTCCATATGTGGGTACCCGATGTGTACGATGGCGCGCCGACCTCTGTTACCGCCTTTGTGGGCACGGCTCCAAAAATTGCCGCCGTTGTCTTTGCGTTCCGTATCCTTGTTACCGGTATGGGTACCATACATTCAGACTGGGCGCTGATGTTGGCCATCCTTGCCGTTGCATCTTTGGTGGTCGGTAACCTTGCCGCTATCATACAAACCAATATCAAACGTATGCTTGCCTACTCCACCGTATCGCACATGGGCTTTATCCTGTTGGCGTTTATGGCAGGCGCAGTTGGCTTTACCGCAGGTTTGTATTACGCCATTACCTATGCTGTGATGGCGGCAGTCAGCTTCGGTGTTTTGATGGTATTGTCTACCAAAGATATTGAGTGTGAAGACATCAAAGACCTCGCAGGCCTCAACCACCGCCATGCATGGTTTGCCTTCCTGATGCTGCTGTCTATGTTCTCCATGGCGGGTATTCCGCCGCTGATGGGTTTTTACGCCAAATTCGGCGTGATTATGGCACTCTTGAAACAAGGCCATGTTTGGTTGTCCGTATTTGCCGTCATCATGTCGCTGATTGGCGCCTTCTACTACCTGCGCGTGGTCAAAGTCATCTACTTCGATGCGCCTGATCATGACCAGCCGGTCGGCAGTAACTATGCCGCCAAATTTGTCCTGACGGTCAATGCCTTCTTGCTGCTCTTGTGGGGTATCATGCCGCAAACCGTTATCGACTGGTGTGCCAAAGCATTGGAAAATACCCTGTAAGCTTCAAACAAAACCAACGGCGGCTGTTCCAAAGCCGCCGTTTTTGTTAGGATTCGCATTCGGATGAAATATACCCAAAGTTCAGACGACCTCAAGCCTTTGAACAATCATCAAGCAGGTATCATCAAGATATTGAATATTCCACGGATAATGATGGGCAATAATGCCCATTTAACATGTTAAAATCACACACAGGCCGTCTGAAAACAGAAAGACCATCATGACCGCATCCATGTACATTCTTTTGCTGTTGGTACTTATCTTTGCCAACGCACCATTTATTACTACCAAATTCTTCGGCATCATCGCCCTGAAACGCAAACACATCGGCCATCACTTGATCGAATTGCTGGCAGGTTTCCTTCTTACCGCGATCCTCGCCTATATTCTCGAATCACGCGCCGGTGCCGTGCATGCTCAAGATTGGGAGTTTTACGCGACCGTTGTCTGCCTCTACCTGATTTTTGCTTTCCCATGCTTCGTATGGCGTTACTTTTGGAATGAGCGAAATAGAGAGTAGGAATTGGATTTGAATAAGGAAAAGGCCGTCTGAAAATCTTTCAGACGGCCTTTATTTTGTTTGATGTTAAATATCGGTTAGAAAACAAGGCTGTTGGGGCGTAAAGCCTTGTCGTGAGGGCGGTTTAACGGTACTATTCTCGGTTAATCCTGTTTTATTCCTATGAAATTGAAAGTATAAGATGATTAATGATATTCAAAAGACAGCTGAAGGCAAAATGCAGCGTTCTCTGGAAGTATTGAAAGACAATCTGGCTAAAGTGCGTACCGGCCGTGCGCATACCGGCCTGCTTGACCAAGTGGAAGTGGAATACTGGGGCAGCATGGTGCCTGTGAGCCAAGTGGCAAACGTAACGCTTTTGGATGCGCGTACGATTGGTGTGAAACCTTTCGAGAGCAATATGGCTGCAAAAGTCGAGAAAGCGATCCGTGATTCCAACTTGGGCCTGAACCCTGCTTCTGTCGGCGATTTGATCCGTGTCCCTATGCCTATGTTGACTGAGGAACGCCGTAAAGATTTGATTAAAGTGGTACGCGGTGAGGCAGAAGAAGGCCGTGTGTCTATCCGCAATGTACGCCGTGATGCAAACGACCACATCAAAAAACTGTTGAAAGACAAAGAGATTTCTGAAGATGAAGCACGTCGTGGCGAGGAAGCGGTTCAGAAGTTGACCGACAAATACATTGCTGAGGCAGACAAGCTCTTGGCTGCCAAAGAAGAAGATTTGATGGCGATTTAATCCTGTGTGCAAACCGTTCAGACGGCCTTTGGACGGTTTGCTCCCTGAAAGGCAGACATGAAAAGCAGTACGCAGACGATTTTGGAACACTCTGCCATCCCCCGACATATTGCTGTGATTATGGACGGCAACGGACGTTGGGCAAAGAAGCGTTTTCTTCCCCGTGTGATGGGGCATAAGCGCGGCTTGGATGCGCTGGAGAACATGGTGAAGCATTGTGCTGAACTGGGTGTGCAGTATTTGACCGTGTTTGCTTTTTCGACTGAAAACTGGCGACGCCCCGAGGAAGAGGTTTCTTTTCTGATGGGGCTGTTTTTGCAGGCTTTGCAAAAGCAGGTGCGCCGTTTGCACGATAACAATATGCGCTTGAGAGTCATCGGCAGCCGCGAGCGGTTTAATGCTGAAATCCTGAAGGGGATTGAGGCGGCAGAAGCGTTGACGGCAAACAATACCGGTTTGACTTTGAGCATTGCCGCCGATTATGGCGGCCGCTGGGATATTTTGCAGGCGGCAAATCAGTTGATTGCCGAGGGTGTCACTGAGATTACGGAAGAGGCGTTGTCGCGCTATTTGATGTTGGGCGATGCACCCGAGCCGGATTTGTTTATCCGAACCGGCGGCGAGACGCGCATCAGCAATTTCCTTCTGTGGCAGATGGCGTATGCGGAATTGTATTTTACGGATACGCTGTGGCCTGACTTTAATGAGAAATCGTTGAACGAGGCGATTGCTTCGTTCCAAAAACGGGAGCGCCGCTTCGGGCGGACTTCCGAACAGCTGCCGGTTGAGCAGCAACGGGGTTGAGAACTATGTTGAAACAACGGATTTTGACGGCGCTGTGGCTTTTGCCGCTGATGCTGGGTATGCTGTTTTATGCGCCTATGTGGCTGTGGGCGGCGTTTTGCGGCCTGATTGCCATGCTGACTTTGTGGGAATATGCCCGTATGAGCGGCTTGGACAAGCTGAAAATCAATCATTATTTGGCTTCAACGCTGGTGTTTGGCGTGATTGCCTATGCCGGCGGTTGGCAGTTGCCTGATTTAGTTTGGTATGTCGTATTGGCGTTTTGGCTGATTGTCATGCCTTGGTGGCTGAAAGCGAAATGGAAGTTAAACGGCGGCTGGCAGGCTTATACGGTCGGTTGGTTGTTGGTGATGCCGTTTTGGTTCGCACTGGTTTACCTGCGCCCTCAGCCTGAAGACGCGCTGTCTTTATTGGCAATTATGGGTTTGGTGTGGGTGGCCGATATTGGTGCATATTTCTGCGGCAAGTCGTTTGGCAAGCGCAAAATTGCGCCGACCATTAGCCCGGGTAAAAGCTGGGAAGGTGCGATCGGCGGCGCATTATGCGTTGCCGTGTACATGACCAGCGTATGGAAAGCCGGTTGGCTGGCCTTTGAAGCCGGTTGGTTCAAAACGATTTTGATCGGCTTGATTCTGACCGTTGTCAGCGTGTGCGGCGATTTGCTGGAAAGCTGGCTCAAACGTGCGGCCGGTATCAAAGACAGCAGCAATCTGTTGCCGGGACACGGCGGCGTGTTCGATCGTGTGGACAGCCTGATTGCCGTTATCAGCATTTATGCCGCCTTTGTATATTTGTTTTAAACCGCCTGTCTTATATGATTGGGGGAGCTGATTATGTCCGAACAAAAACAGATTTCATCTTTATCGATATTGGGCGTATTGTTGGCACTGGGATTGATGGCTGCGGCGTTTATTTTAGGCGTGCAGTTTAAGAATCTGCGCCAACCGGGGACAATCACCGTAAAAGGTTTGGCAGAGAAAAACTTTCAATCCGACAGCGCAACGTGGAATACGGGCGTAAATGCACACGGCGAGAGCTATCAGGAAGTTTTGGATCTGTTGACGGCAAGACGCAAGAAGCTGTCTAAGTTTTTGGGTGAGCAAGGCTTTACGGCGGCTGAAATGAAAGTGGGCCTGCCTGAAGTGTCGCGCGTTTTCAATGAAACCCGAGACGAACTGGGCAACGTAACCCGCACGCCCAACGGCTACGATGGCGACCTCAATATTGTGGTTAACACCAAAAAATTGGACAAAATCCAAGCAGCACAGCGCGCCATTTTGAATTTCCGTGCGCAAAACGAATTTATCCGCTTCGATAATCCGCAATATTTGCTGGGCAATTTGGAAACCATCAAACGCGATTTGATTACGCAGGCGACTGAGGATGCGCAGAAACGCGCGGCCGAATTTGCCAAAACCGGCGGCGGCAAAGTGGGTGCCATGCGTTCTGCTTCGCAAGGCTCGTTCAACATCTATGCCGACACCGGCAGCAGCGAGGACGACGAGTACGGCGGTTCTTACGATAAAAGCACCGTCGGCAAACAAGTCCGACTGGTTGTTACCATCGAATACGGCATTGAGTAATTCGTTCAGACGGCCTTTTCAGCTGGGAGGCAAAAGGCCGTCTGAAAATTGGAAACGGCAAAGAAATTTATTTCAAACACAATGAATACCGTTTGCACAGCACACAAAGAACACACCATGACACAACAAGTTCTGACCATATTAGGCAGTACCGGCAGCATAGGCGAAAGCACTTTAGACGTTGTCTCCCGTCATCCCGAAAAATTCCGCATGTTCGCGCTGGCAGGGCATAGACAGGTGGACAAGCTGGCGGCGCAATGCAAACAGTTCCGTCCAGAATATGCCGTTGTCGGCGATGCCGGTCATGCGGCCGAGCTGGAAAAGAAACTCAAACAAGAAGGCATCAATACGCAGGTTTTATATGGTGCTCAAGCCCTGATTGATGTCGCCTCTGCCGATGAAGTCAGCGGCGTGATGTGTGCCATTGTCGGTGCGGCCGGCTTGCCGTCGGCTTTGGCCGCCGCTCAAAAAGGCAAAACCATTTATCTGGCAAACAAAGAAACGCTGGTGGTTTCCGGCGCATTGTTTATGGAAACCGCCCGTCAAAACGGCGCCACCGTCTTGCCGATTGACAGCGAACACAACGCCATTTTCCAAGTATTGCCAAGGGATTACACAGGCCGTCTGAATGAGCACGGTATCAATTCGATTATCCTGACCGCATCGGGTGGCCCATTCCTTAACACCGATTTAAGTACATTTGACAGCATTACGCCCGAGCAGGCGGTCAAGCATCCGAATTGGAGCATGGGGCGCAAAATTTCCGTTGATTCCGCGTCAATGATGAATAAGGGCTTGGAATTGATTGAGGCGCATTGGCTGTTTAACTGTCCGCCGGAAAAACTGGAAGTCGTCATTCATCCGCAATCCGTGATTCACAGCATGGTGCGTTATCGCGATGGTTCGGTATTGGCGCAGTTGGGCAATCCCGATATGCGTACGCCGATTGCTTATTGTTTGGGCCTGCCCGAACGCATCGATTCCGGCGTAGGCGAGCTGGATTTCAGCGCATTGTCCGCGCTGACCTTCCAAAAGCCTGACTTTGACCGTTTCCCATGTCTGAAACTTGCCTATCAGGCCATGAATGCAGGCAGTGCCGCGCCTTGCGTGTTGAACGCCGCCAACGAAGTTGCCGTGGCCGCTTTTTTAGATAAACGCATCAAGTTTACCGATATTGCCCAAGTTGTTGCCCACTGCCTTGCCCAAGATTTTTCAGACGGCCGTCATGATATTGAAAGCCTGCTGGCGCAAGACGCGCAAACACGCAGACAGGCAGAAGCCTTTATCGGTAAATATTAAAGCTTCAATGACAGACCGTCTGAAACGTCAACCGCTTGGCATTTAGGCAGACAAAATGGAACAACTGCCTTTATAATCGGTTTTCAGACGGCCTTATCCGTTGATTATCACATTCCACTCAGGGGATTTTTTTGCAAACCTTTTTAGCCTTTATCGTCGCCATTCTGATTTTGGTCAGCCTGCATGAGTTCGGACACTATATTGTTGCCCGCTGGTGCGGCGTTAAAGTCGTGCGCTTTTCCGTCGGCTTCGGTAAGCCCTTTTTCACCCGAAAACGCGGCGATACCGAGTGGTGTCTTGCCCCGATTCCGCTGGGCGGTTACGTTAAAATGGTCGATACGCGCGAAGGCGAAGTGGCAGAGGCAGATTTGCCGTACGCCTTTGACAAGCAGCATCCGGCCAAGCGCATCGCCATTGTCGCTGCCGGCCCTTTGACCAATTTGATTTTGGCCGTTTTGCTTTACGGTTTGAGCTTTTCCTTCGGCGTAACCGAGTTGCGCCCCTATGTCGGCATGGTCGAGCCTGCCAGTATTGCCGCCAAAGCAGGTTTTCAGGCAGGCGATAAGATTGTTTCGGTCAACGGAATTGCCGTTAAAGACTGGAGTGATGCGCAAACCGAGATGGTGCTGAACCTTGAAGCCGGCCCTGTAAAAGTTGCTGTTCAGACGGCCTCAAATACCCAAGCCATCCGCATAATTGATGCCGCCGGCACGCCTGAAGCAGGTAAAGTTGCGAAAAACCAAGGCAACATCGGCCTTTTGCCTTTTAGAATTACTAACCGCATCGGCAAAGTCTTGGCCAATAGTCCCGCCGAAAAAGCAGGTTTGAAGGAAAACGACAAACTGCTGACCGCCGATGGGAAGCCCATCGAAAGCTGGCAAGCATGGACGGAACTCTTCCGCGCCAGCCCCGGCAAACGAATCGAGCTGACTTACGAGCGCGACGGTAAAATACTGGCGACCGCTATCCGGCCGGACAGCGTCGAGCAGTCGGCGGGCGTGTTGGTGGGTCGGGCAGGGCTTGCCGCTCAGGCGGATAAAGAGTGGGATAAAACCATCCGCTACCGTTATACGCCTTCCGTTGCCCAAGCCTTTGAATTGGGTTGGAACAAAACCGTCAACTATTCGTGGACGACCCTCAAATTTTTCGGAAAACTGGTTACAGGCAATGCCTCTTTGAACCATATTTCCGGCCCCCTGACCATTGCCGATGTCGCCGGACAGTCCGCCAAACTCGGATTGCAGAGCTACCTCGAATTTCTGGCCTTGGTCAGCATCAGCTTAGGCGTGTTGAACCTTTTGCCCGTACCCGTTTTAGACGGCGGACATTTGGTTTTCTATACCGCCGAATGGATACGCGGAAAGCCTTTGAGCGAGCGCATACAGGCAGTCGGCCTGCGCTTCGGACTGGCAGCCATGCTTTTGATGATGGCTGTGGCTTTCTTTAATGACATCAACCGTTTGTTTGGATAATTTATGAAACTGAACCAGATTGCTTCCGCTTTAATGGTATTGAGCCTGTCTCCCTTGGCATTGGCTGACTTTACCATTCAGGACATCCGCGTCGAAGGCCTGCAACGCACCGAGCCGAGTACCGTCTTCAACTACCTACCCGTTAAAGTCGGTGATAATTTCAATGATGCGCGCAGTGAAGAAATCATCAAAAAACTCTATGCAACCGGTTTCTTTGACGACGTACGCGTCGAGACTATGGACAATCAAGTCCTGCTGACCGTGATTGAGCGTCCGACCATCAGCTCGCTCAATATTACCGGCGCAAAAATGTTGCAAAACGATGCCATCAAGAAAAACCTTGAAGCCTTCGGTTTGGCGCAATCCCAATACTTCAACCAAGCAACGCTGAACCAAGCCGTTGCCGGTTTGAAAGAAGAGTATTTGAGCCGTGGCAAACAGTCTGTCCAAATCACTCCGACCGTAACCAAACTCGCCCGCAACCGCGTGTCTATCGATATTGCCATCGAAGAGGGCAAATCTACCAAGATTACCGATATTTCATTTGAAGGCAACGAAGTTTATTCCGACCGCCGCCTGCTGAAACAAATGTCCCTGAGCGAAGGCGGCATGTGGACTTGGATCACCAAGAGCAACCAGTTCAATGAGCAAAAATTTGCTCAGGACATGGAAAAAATTACCAATTACTACCAAAACAACGGCTACTTCAACTTCCGTATTTTGGATACTGATATCCAAACCAACGAAGACAAAACCAAGCAAACCATTAAAGTAACTGTCAGCGAAGGCGACCGCTTCCGCTGGGGCAATGTACGCATCGAAGGCGATACGCTGGAAGTGCCGAAAGAAGATTTGGAAAAACTGCTGACCATGAAGCCGGGCAAATGGTACGAGCGAGCGCAAATGTCCAATTCGCTCGAAGCCATTCAAAACCGCATGGGTCAGGCAGGTTACGCATTCAGCGAGATCAATGTCCAACCGATTCCAAATGCCGAAACACATACCGTTGATTTTGTGCTGACCGTTCAACCGGGCCGCAAAATCTATGTGAACGAAATCAACATTACCGGCAACAACAAAACCCGTGACGAAGTCATCCGCCGCGAGTTGCGCCAAATGGAATCGGCGCCTTACGACTCTGCCAAACTGCAACGTTCTAAAGAGCGCGTTGAGTTGTTGGGCTATTTCGATAACGTTCAATTTGATGCGGTTCCTGTGGCCAATACGCCTGACCAAGTTGACCTGAACATGAGTCTGACCGAACGTTCTACCGGCTCGCTCGACTTGAGCGCAGGTTGGGTTCAGGATACCGGTTTGGTGATGTCTGCCGGTGTGGCTCAAGACAACCTGTTCGGTACGGGTAAATCCGTTGCACTGCGCGCTTCCCGCAGTAAAACCACAGTAAACGGCTCGTTGTCGTTTACCGACCCATACTTCACACCTGACGGCGTAAGCTTGGGCTACGACCTTTATGGTAAGACTTACGACCCGCGTAAAGCTTCTTCCAGCGCGAAACAATATAAAACCACAACTTTCGGCGGCGGTTTGCGTATCGGTATTCCGGTTACCGAATATGACCGTGTGAACTTCGGTTTGGCCGCAGAGCGTCTGACTGTTAACACCTACAAAGGCGCGCCTAAACGCTATGCCGACTTTATCAACCAATACGGTAAAGGCGATGGCAGCGGCGTGGGTAACTTCAAAGGCTGGTTGTACAAAGGTACCATCGGCTGGGGCCGTAACAAAACCGACAATGCCTTGTGGCCGACCCGCGGTTACCTGACCGGCGTAAACGGCGAAATCGCCTTGCCGGGCAGCGACCTGCAATACTACACTCTGACCCACAACCAAACTTGGTTCTTCCCGTTGAGCAAAGATTTCACATTAATGTTGGGTGGTGAAGTCGGTTATGGCAACGGCTACGGCAAAACCAAAACCATGCCGTTCTTTGAAAACTTCTACGGCGGCGGCTTAGGCTCTGTCCGCGGCTTTGAAAGCGGTACGCTGGGCCCGAAAGTTTATGACGAATACGGCGAGAAAATCAGCTACGGCGGTAACAAAAAAGCCAACGTTTCCGCAGAGTTGCTCTTCCCGATGCCGGGCATTAAAGACTCTCGTACCGTCCGTCTGAGCCTGTTTGCCGATGCGGGCAGCGTGTGGGATGACAAAACCTACAATGACAGCAGCAGCAATTCTTATTACACCAATGGCGCGCTTCAAAACGTGTATGGCGTAGGCACAACGCACAAATCGACATTCAAAAACGAATTGCGTTACTCTGCCGGTGCTGCCGTGACCTGGCTCTCTCCGCTGGGTCCGATGAAGTTCAGTTATGCTTATCCGATTAAGAAAAAAGAAGGCGACGAAATCCAACGCTTCCAATTCCAACTCGGTACGACATTCTGATGATGTTTAGGCCGTCTGAAACCGGGTTTGTCCGTTTCAGACGGCCTCATGGCAGATTGGCGGCAAGCTTATTGCAAACCGCCCGTTTGTTTTCAAGCAAGGATTTTTATCATGAGTAAAATAGCCGATACCCTCCGTGTCCTCGCCGTAGCCCTGCCGGGTTTCGTGCTGTTGCCGCAAGCGGCGGCGGATGGCGTACAGAAAATCGGTTTTATCAATACCGAGCGCGTTTATCAGGAATCCAAGCAGGCGCAAAACATTCAGATGACTTTGGAAAAAGAGTTCAAAAGCCGTCAAACCGCCTTGCAAAAGTTGCAACAGGAAGGCGAGGCTTTGGAGCGAAAACTGAGCGGCGACAAGCTCAGCGACAGCCAAAGGGAAGCGGAAACCCAAAAATGGCGCGATCTGGTACAGAAATTCCGCAAGCAGCAGGCCGAGTTGGCAGAAGACTACAACCTGCGCCGCAATGAAGAATTCGCCGCGCTCCAGCAAAATGCCAACCGCGTCATCGTCGATTTGGCCAAACGCGAAGGTTACGACTTCATCTTGCAGGACGTGATTTACGTCAACGGCCGCTACGACATTACCGACAGCGTTATCAAAGCCCTAAATGCTCACTGACCCTGCTCGGCAGCGAATGTAACCATACAGACAAACCTAAGGCCGTCTGAAACCCAAACCGGCAACTTTCAGACGGCCTGACATCTTGACGGCAGATTATCATGACTTCACAAGCATACACCCTGTCCCAAATCGTTTCCCAACTCGGCGGCGAATGGAAAGGCGAAGACATCGCCATTACCGCCGTCCATCCGTTGGATCAGGCGCAGGCAGAACACATCAGCTTTTTGGCCAACCCGAAATACAAAGCCGAAGTGCACGACAGTCAGGCAGGCGCAGTGATTGTGTCGCCGAAAGCCGCAGATGAATTTGCGGGCCGCAACCTGATTGTAGCTGCCGACCCTTATCTTTATTTTGCCAAAGTGGCACGATTGTTCTCGCCGATTGTCAAAGCACAGGGTGGCGTACATCCGACTGCCGTTGTCGAAGCCAGTGCCAAAGTACCGGCAAGCTGCGAAATCGGCGCGAATGCCTATATCGGCGCGAATGCCGTATTGGGCGAAGGCTGCCGTATTTTGGCCAATGCTGTTGTCCAACACGATTGCACGTTGGGCGATGAAGTCGTGCTGCATCCCAACTCTGTCATCTATTACGGCTGCACTTTGGGCAACCGTGTTGAAATCCACAGCGGCGCCGTCATCGGCGCAGACGGTTTCGGCTTGGCCTTTGCCGGCGATTCATGGTTTAAAATTCCGCAAACCGGCGCAGTCACGCTGGGCGATGATGTGGAAATCGGTTCAAATACCAACATTGACCGTGGCGCAATGAGCGACACGACCGTCGGCAACGGTACCAAAATCGACAACCAAGTCCAAATCGGTCACAACTGCAAAATCGGTTCGCACACCGTTATCGCCGCCAAGACCGGCATTTCCGGCAGCGTCACCATCGGCAATTATTGTATTATCGGCGGCGGCGTCGGTACGGTCGGACACATCGAAATCGCCGATAAAACCACCATCGGCGGCGGTACATCCGTCACCCACAGCATTACCGAAAGCGGCCAGCATTTGGCCGGTATTTTCCCGATGTCGAGCTACAAAGACTGGGCGCGCAATGCCGTTTATATCCACCGTTTGAGCGAAATGAACAAACGCCTCAAAACGCTGGAAAAACAGCTTGCCGACAGCGGCGAAGCCTAAAGGCGGCGCAAACAGTCCGCCCCCGCATCCGAATACGTTTAAACCCAATACAAACAAGGAAAGACGAACATCATGGACGTACAACTCCCGATCGAAGCCAAAGACATTCAAAAACTTATCCCACACCGTTATCCGTTTTTGCAACTCGACCGCATTACTGCGTTCGAACCGATGAAAACCCTGACTGCAATTAAAAACGTCACCATGAACGAGCCGCAGTTCCAAGGCCACTTTCCCGACCTGCCCGTGATGCCAGGCGTGCTGATCATCGAAGCCATGGCGCAAGCGTGCGGCACACTGGCCATCCTCAGCGAAGGCGGCCGCAAAGAAAACGAATTCTTCTTCTTCGCCGGTATCGATGACGCCCGTTTCAAACGCCAAGTTATCCCTGGCGACCAACTGGTTTTTGAAGTCGAGCTGTTGACCAACAAACGCGGTATCGGCAAATTCAACGCCGTTGCCAAAGTCGACGGCCAAGTTGCCGTTGAAGCCGTGATTATGTGCGCCAAACGCGTGGTGTAAGAATGGGACAGGTCGTCTGAAAGTTCAGACGGCATCTTGCAGGCAATACCTGTATCAGACAGCAAGGAGACAGCATGACCCTTATTCATCCGACCGCCGTCATCGACCCTAAAGCCGAACTCGACTCCAGCGTCAAAGTCGGCCCGTACAGCATCATCGGCTCCAATGTCCAAATCGGTGCGAATACCGAAATCGGCCCGCACGTCGTCATCAACGGCCATACGACCATCGGTGAAAACAACCGCATTTTCCAATTTGCCAGCCTCGGCGAAATTCCGCAGGACAAAAAATACCGCGACGAGCCGACCAAGCTGATTATCGGCAACGGCAACACCATCCGCGAATTTACGACGTTCAACCTTGGTACGGTCACCGGCATCGGCGAAACCCGTATCGGCGACGACAACTGGATTATGGCCTACTGCCACCTCGCCCATGACTGCGTGGTCGGCAACCATACCATCTTCGCCAACAACGCCTCACTCGCAGGTCACGTTACCATCGGCGACTACGTCGTCTTGGGCGGCTACACGCTGGTGTTCCAATTCTGCCAAATCGGTGACTACGCCATGACCGCGTTTGCCGCCGGGGTACACAAAGACGTACCGCCATACTTTATGGCCGCAGGCTACCGCGCCGAACCGGCCGGCCTCAACAGCGAAGGTATGCGCCGCAATGGTTTCACTGCCGAACAGATTGCCTCCGTCAAAGATGCGTATAAAACCATTTACCATCGCGGCATTCCGTTTGAAGAGGCTAAGGCAGAGATTCTGAAACGCGCCGAAACACAAAGCGAATTGGCGGTATTTAAAGAATTTTTTGCACAATCCACACGCGGCATTATCCGTTGATGGATGGATTGAAGGCCGTCTGAAACCTTTTCAGACGGCCTTTGGATTGCAAAAATCCGCGCAGTAGGGCAGGTTTCCTGTCCGTTTACCGCAGATGCCGTCTGAAAACGGGTAGGCAAATGTCTGCCCAAAATCTTTTAGCGTTTAAACCTCAATACATGAATTCCAATCCTTCCCCCCTTATCGCCATCAGCGTCGGCGAAGCTTCCGGCGACTTGCTCGGCGCACACTTAATCCGTGCCATTAAGGCGCGCTGTCCGAACGCGCGGTTTACCGGCATCGGCGGCGAGCGCATGAAGGCGGAGGGTTTCGAGAGTTTGTACGATCAGGAAAAGCTGGCGGTACGCGGTTTTGTTGAGGTCATCAAACGCCTGCCGCAGATTTTGAGAATCCGCAAAGGGCTGGTGAACGATTTAATCCGCCTCAAGCCGGATGTGTTTATCGGCATCGATGCGCCGGACTTTAATCTCGGCGTGGCGGAAAAACTCAAGCAGGCAGGCATTCATACCATACATTACGTCAGCCCGTCGGTTTGGGCGTGGCGGCGCGAACGGGTCAATAAAATCGTGCATCAGGTCAACCGCGTGTTGTGCCTGTTTCCGATGGAGCCCCAGCTTTATATCGATGCCGGCGGCAAGGCCGAATTTGTCGGCCATCCGATGGCGCAAACCATGCCCGTGGAAGCGGATAGGGAAGCGGCTCGGCAGAAGCTGGGCGTGCCTGCGGACGTGCCCGTGTTTGCCATCTTGCCCGGCAGCCGCGTGAGCGAAATCGATTACATGGCGGCGGTGTTTTTTCAGACGGCCTTATTGCTGCTGAAACGTTATCCGCAGGCACAGTTTTTGCTGCCTGTGGCGACGGTCGCAACGCGCAAACGTATTAGTGAAATTTTGACGCAACCTGAATTTGCCGCCCTTCCCATCACGCTGACTGACAAGCAGTCGGATACGGTTTGCACCGCTGCCGACGTGGTATTGGTCACCAGCGGTACGGCGACTTTGGAAGTGGCCTTGTGTAAGCGGCCTATGGTCATCAGCTACAAAATTTCGCCGCTGACTTATGCGTATGTGAAAAACAAAATCAAAGTGCCGCATGTCGGTTTGCCCAATATTCTGTTGGGTAAAGCCGCCGTTCCCGAGTTGCTGCAACATGATGCCGTCCCTGAAAAACTGGCGCAGGCCGTGGCAGACTGGTATGACTGCCCTGAAGCCGTAGCCGCGTTGGAACAGGATTTCTACGCCTTGCATCTGCTGTTGAAAAAAGATACGGCGGCATTGGCTGCGGCGGCAGTATTGGAAGAAGCCGGATTTTCAGACGGCCTGAAAGACAAGTAAGGAAAATACATGAATTTATTGGGAGCATTGGCCAAGGTTGGCAGCCTGACGATGGTGTCGCGCATTTTAGGTTTTGTGCGCGATACGATTATCGCCCGTGCGTTTGGTGCAGGCATGGCGACAGATGCGTTTTTTGTCGCGTTCAAACTGCCCAACCTGCTGCGGCGCGTGTTTGCAGAGGGCGCATTTGCCCAAGCCTTCGTACCGATTTTGGCGGAATACAAAGAAACCCGCTCGCCCGAAGCCACGCAGGCGTTTGTGCGTCATGTGGCCGGTATGTTGTCGTTTGTGCTGGTCATCGTTACTGCGCTGGGCATACTTGCCGCGCCGTGGGTGATTTATGTTTCTGCACCCGGTTTTGCCAAAGAAGCCGATAAGTTTCAGCTCTCCATCGACTTGCTGCGGGTGACGTTTCCTTATATCTTTTTGATTTCCTTGTCGTCTTTTGTCGGCTCGATACTCAATTCCTATCATAAATTCGGTATTCCCGCCTTTACGCCGACATTTTTGAACATTTCCTTTATCGTCTTTTCCCTGTTTTTTGTACCGTATTTTGATCCGCCTGTTATGGCGTTGGCGTGGGCGGTATTTGTCGGCGGTGTGTTGCAGCTGGTGTTCCAACTGCCTTGGCTGGCGAAACTGGGCTTCTTGAAAATGCCCAAACTCAGCTTTAAAGATGCGGCAGTCAACCGCGTAATGAAACAGATGGGGCCGGCTATTTTGGGCGTGAGCGTGGCGCAGATTTCCTTGGTTATCAACACCATTTTTGCCTCGTTTTTGCAGTCCGGCAGCGTGTCGTGGATGTATTACGCCGACCGGTTGATGGAATTGCCGACCGGCGTTTTGGGCGTGGCACTCGGTACAATTTTGTTGCCTACCTTGTCCAAACACGCAGCCAGTCAGGATACCGAGCGGTTTTCCGGCCTGCTCGACTGGGGTTTGCGCCTGTGCATGCTGCTGACCTTGCCTGCCGCCGTCGGCCTTGCCGTGTTGTCTTTCCCTCTGGTTACGACCTTGTTCATGTACCGTGAATTTACGCTGCACGACGCGCAAATGACCCAACACGCGCTGATTGCCTATTCCTTCGGCTTGATCGGCCTGATTATGATTAAAGTGTTGGCTCCCGGTTTCTACGCCCGCCAAAACATCAAAACCCCCGTTAAAGTCGCTATTTTCACGCTGATTTGCACGCAGTTGATGAACCTTGCCTTCATTTCTCCGCTCAAACACGTCGGCCTGTCCCTCGCTATCGGTTTGGGTGCGTGTCTGAATGCAGGTTTGCTGTTTTTCCTTTTACGCAAACACGGCATCTACCGTCCCGGAAAAGGTTGGGCAGCGTTTTTGGTCAAAATGGTCATCTCTTTGGTCGTCATGGGCGGCGGTTTATGGCTGGCGCAATATTATCTGCCGTTTGAATGGGTGCACGTCGGCGGCTTTAAAAAAGCAGGCCAACTCTGCGTCCTGATTGCCTTGGGTGGCGGCCTCTACTTCGTTTCCCTCGCCGCGCTCGGCTTCCGTCCGCACCATTTCCGCAGGGTGGAAAAATAAGCAGCCGCAGGGCGTATTGCTTGGCTTCAAGACTATTCGCTAAAAAGGCCGTCTGAAACATTTTCAGACGGCCTTTTCTTGTTTTACGTTTTAACTGTAAAGCTTCGCTCCTTTTTTGACGAACTCAATCGCTTTTTCTTCCATGCCTTGCTGTTGGGCTTTTTGCTTGTCGGCGTAGTCGCGCACTTCCTGTGTGATTTTCATCGAGCAGAATTTGGGACCGCACATTGAGCAGAAGTGGGCGATTTTCGCGCCTTCGGCAGGCAGGGTTTCGTCGTGGAAGCTCTCGGCGCGTTCGGGGTCGAGGCTTAAGCGGAATTGGTCGCGCCAGCGGAACTCAAAACGCGCCTTGCTCAGGGCGTTGTCGCGTAATTGTGCACCCGGCCAGCCTTTGGCGAGGTCGGCGGCATGGGCGGCGAGTTTGTAGGTGATGATGCCGGTGCGCACGTCTTCTTTATCGGGCAGGCCGAGATGCTCTTTCGGGGTAACGTAGCAGAGCATGGCTGTGCCGTACCAGCCGATATTGGTTGCGCCTATGCCCGAGGTGATGTGGTCGTAGCCGGGGGCGATGTCGGTAACGAGCGGGCCGAGGGTGTAGAAAGGCGCTTCAAAACAATGTTGCAGCTCTTCGGTCATGTTTTCTTTCACGCGTTGCAACGGTACATGGCCCGGGCCTTCAATCATGACTTGGACATCATGCTCCCACGCTTTGGCGGTCAATTCGCCCAAGGTGTGCAGCTCGGCAAATTGGGATTCGTCGTTGGCATCGGCAATGCAGCCGGGACGAAGGCCGTCGCCGAGGCTGAACGATACGTCGTAGGCTTTCATGATTTCGCAGATTTCGTCGAAATGCGTGTAGAGGAAGTTTTCCTGATGATGGGCGAGACACCATTTCGCCATGATGGAGCCGCCGCGTGATACGATGCCGGTGAGGCGGTCGGCCGTCATCGGTACATAACGCAGCAATACGCCTGCGTGCAGGGTGAAATAGTCCACACCTTGTTCTGCCTGCTCGATTAAGGTGTCGCGCACCAAATCCCAAGTCAGGTCTTCGGCGATGCCGCCGGTTTTTTCCAAGGCCTGGTAAATCGGCACGGTACCGATGGGGACGGGCGCGTTGCGGATAATCCATTCGCGCGTTTCGTGGATGTGCGCGCCTGTGGATAAGTCCATAATCGTGTCCGCGCCCCAACGCAGCGACCACACCATTTTTTCGACTTCTTCGGTCAGGCTGGAAGTGACGGCGGAGTTGCCCAAGTTGCCGTTGATTTTGACGCGGAAGTTGCGGCCGATAATCATCGGTTCGAGTTCGGGATGGTTGATGTTGGCAGGGATGATCGCGCGTCCGGCGGCGATTTCTTGACGCACGAATTCGGGCGTGATTTGGTCGGGATGGGTCGGGATATTCGCACCGAAACTTTGCCCTGCATGTTGTTTCAAGAGCTTGGCGTATTCAGGCCGTCTGAAAAGCTCGTCCAGCTTCATGCGTTCGCGTATGGCGACAAACTCCATTTCCGGCGTAATGATGCCTTGGCGGGCGTAGTGGAGCTGGGTTACATTGCGGCCTGCTTTGGCGCGGCGCGGGCGGGTGATTTGGTTGAAGCGCAGATGGGCGGTTTTCGGATCGTGCGCGCGTTCGGTGCCGTATTCGCTGGAAAGCTTGGGCAGGATTTCGGTATCGCCGCGTTCATCCAGCCATGCGGTGCGGACGTGCGGCAGACCCTGTTTTAGATCGATGTGTGCCACCGGATCGCCGTATGCGCCGCTGGTGTCGTACACTGGAATCGGCGGATTGGCTTCCGTACCTTGCGCCGTGTAGGTGTCGTCCTGACGGATTTCGCGCAAAGGCACGCGGATGTCGGCGCGGCTGCCCGGGATATAGACGCGGTAGGAATTGGGATATTGGAAGCGGATGCCGATGTCTTCGCTCAAGTCGGAAAGACGGCGTGCCTCATCGCCGGTTTTTTTAGCGGTAGTCATAAAAAATTGCTCCTGTTTCTCGGTTATGAAATGGAAACAGGAGCATTGCTTTTTTTCAGACGGCCTTTGGATATCTTCAATCAACCGTCTAAAAATACCTTTGCCGAAACTCCCCACGCAGGTATTATCCTGTTCGGGTGTAAAGGGTATTTCTCAGCCGCTCGATTTGAAAGCAGCACCCCTGTTTCTTTATTAACGAAAAATTAAACCATGCGGATGGTTTTTTGTAAAGCGGCGTTTTTCGCATTTTCTGTCAAAAACGCTTGACAGCGATTACGTCTTTCCGTATAGTTACAACTTCTGACGCGGGATGGAGCAGCATGGTAGCTCGTCGGGCTCATAACCCGAAGGTCGTAGGTTCGAATCCTGCTCCCGCAACCAAATATAAAAATCCCCTGCAATCGCAGGGGATTTTGCTTTATGCGGCATTTATTGTTGCTTGGATTGATTGAAAGGCCGTCTGAACCATTGAGTTTCAGACGGCCTTTTTATTGGCCGATGTTATCGGCGGCTAATTCGTTTTTGTCTTTTATTTTGAGTTTGTGTTTTTCAGACGGCCTATTGTTGCTCTGGATCGGTATCGTTGCGCAGGTGTTCTTTGAGGCGTTGCAACTCTTTTTTGTCCAACCATTTATTGCGCGAACGTTGCAACAGGATCACCAATGCGGCGATTTCGTTACGCATATTGGTACTGAGCCAGAGGAAGCCTTGCCAGTCGTAATGCAGGCGGGCGGCAGGTTTGCTCAGTTCCGTATTGAGCGAAGTATCGATGCGGATACGGCGGGCGTAGTGGCCTTTGATGAGGCGGACGGTCAGCCGAAGCTCGCGTTGGAGTTGGTTGAAATGGCGGTCGAGCAGGCGGATTTCGCTTTCGTTGAGCGTGGGCGCGCGCAGTTTGGCGGCGGTGGTCAGGAGCAGCTCGGTGGTGGTGACGATTTTGCGGTGGGCATGCTGCATGGCTTCCATCATATTGTTGCTGATGTGGCTTTCGCCGGATGTGGCGGCCAGATGGCTGCGGCTTTTGACCATACGGGCGTTGATTTGGCGCATTTTAATCATGTTTTGTTCCAAACGCTCGCGCGTCATGCGTTTGCCGTTGCTGATTTCGGCAATCATTTTGGCGCAGTCGGTGAGGTTGTCGGCAAGCATGAAGCGCCACATCAGGGTGGAGCGTAGGGGCAGGAGTTTGGCGGCGGCAATGGCGATGGCGGCACCAATCAAAACGTTCATGGCGCGCATCAGGCCGCTGTCGAGCCAATGGTGGCTGCTGTCGCCGATGAGCATGCACATGGTCAAACCGGCAAGCATGGCGACATAGCCGTTTTTGCCGACTGCCAACCAACCGGCCACCGCGCTGGCGGCACCGATAATCAGATAGAAGAAAACGCCGTCTTGCAAATAATGCTGATTCAACCATAAAACGGCCAACCCAACACCCAAACCGATGGCCGTGCCGAGCATTCGTTCGACCGCTTTGGAGTAAATCGCGCCTTGGAATTGCAGCATACCGAGGACGACAAAGACGGTCATGCCGATCCACTCGCCGTGTTGCAGGTGGAAGACTTTGGCCAACAGGGTGGAAAACACGATTGCCAAGCCGAGGCGGAAGGCATGGATATGGCGGCGATAGCGGTAGCGTTCGTAGGCGTTGAGCCAGCGTTCGGAAAAATGGAGGCGTTCGGATTGGGCAGGCATGTTGTAAGACGTATCGGTATGTGGGGATGTAAATTATAACTGATTGGTAAAGCAGATGAAATTTGAACTGCTCCCAAACGGCTTGTCCTATTGCGGATTTTATCTGCCGCAAGCGGATATAATGGCGGCTTTGAATCAGACAGGCGGTGAAGAAATGGCGACGGTTTTAAGCGCAGGCGTGGACGAAGCGGGACGCGGCCCTTTGGTCGGCAGCGTATTTGCGGCGGCAGTGATTTTGCCGGAACATTTTGACCTGCCGGGTTTGACCGACTCAAAAAAACTGAGCGAAAAAAAGCGCGATATGTTGGCGCAGATGATTAAGGAACAGGCGGTTGCGTGGAGCATTGCCTTTGCCGACCCCGACGAAATCCTGCAACTGAACATCCTGCACGCAACCATGGCCGCGATGAAGCGCGCCATCGAGGGGCTGTCGGTTACTCCCGACAAAGTGTGGATAGACGGCAACCGCGTGCCGAAAGATTTGAATGTCCCTGCCGAAGCCGTGGTCAAAGGCGACAGCAAAATCATCGAGATTTCCGCCGCTTCGGTTTTGGCTAAAACCGCGCGTGATGCAGAAATGTATGAATTGGCGAAACGCTATCCGCAATACGGGTTTGACCGCCACAAAGGCTACGGCACGGCGCAACATTTGGCCGCATTGAAACAATACGGCGTATTGCCGGAACACCGCCGCGATTTCGCACCAGTCAAAACCTTATTGGCACAAGGTAATCTGTTTGAAGAATGAAACCATAGCAAAAGGCCGTCTGAAAGATTTCAGACGGCCTTATTTTTTAGGAAAGTATTATTTCAACGCAGCCAAACACTCTTTAATCAACTCAGGGCCGCGATAAATCAAACCGCTGTACACTTGAATCGCACTGGCGCCCAAACGGATTTTTTCTGCCGCGTCTGCGCCGTTCATAATGCCGCCGACGCCGATAATCGGCAGCTTGCCGTCAATGCGTTCTGCCAAAAGTTTCAACACCTGATTGCTTTTCTCGCGTACGGGCAAGCCGCTCAAGCCGCCTTGTTCGCCTGCGAGCGGATGGTTGCCCAAGCTTGATTTGTCGATGGTCGTGTTGGTGGCGATGATGCCGTCCATTTCCACAGATTTGACCACATGGGCGATGTCGTCGATTTGCGCTTCGTCCAAATCCGGCGCGATTTTGACCGCCAGCGGCACATATTTGCCATGCGCGGCCGCCAGTTGCGCCTGTTTGTTTTTCAAGGCTTCCAACAATGCGCTCAATTCGTCGCCGCCTTGCAAAGCGCGCAGGTTTTTCGTATTGGGGGAGGAAATATTGACCGTGATATAGCTCGCGTGGGCGTAGGCTTTTTCCAAGCAAATCAGATAATCGTCGGCCGCGTTTTCAATCGGCGTAACGGCATTTTTACCGATGTTGATGCCCAAAATGCCTTTAAAGCGGCTGTTTTCAATGTTGCGGATCATCGCGTCGATGCCGTGGTTGTTGAAACCCATGCGGTTGATGATGCCTTGGTGTTCGGGAACACGGAAAAGGCGCGGCTGCGGATTGCCCGGCTGCGGCTTGGGCGTGACCGTGCCGATTTCGACAAAGCCGAAACCCAAAGCGGCAAACGCATCGATACACTCGCCGTTTTTGTCCAAACCTGCCGCCAAGCCGACCGGATTGGGCAGCTGCAAACCCATCAGCTCGGTTGGCCGGGTGTGGCTGTCCACCTTGGGCAGCAGGCCGAGTTTATCGGCGGTACGCAAACTGTTGAGCGTGAAATGATGGGCCTTTTCTGCATCGAAACGAAATAGGATGGGGCGGACGAGTGAATACATGGCGGCGGCTTTCTGAACGGTTGATGAATTTGGCGTTATTTTACCTGAAACCGATAAACTGCCCCAAACGTCTGTATCGATATGATTTTATTGTTTGGTGTCAAATGAAAATAAATAGGGTTTTTGCGTGTAGTCGGATAGTTCATTAAAATGGTAAAAGAGAGGCTTTTCAGACGGCCTGATGGATGTATCAAAAGGCCGTCTGAAAAGTTTTGATTTGATTGTTTACCTGATACAGGAAGATTTTTATGAAACAGGCGGTTGATCCTTATGCGAGTTTCCGTGAACTGACGCTGCGGGGGATGATACTCGGCGCGTTGATTACGGTGATTTTTACGGCATCCAATGTGTATTTGGGCTTGAAGGTGGGCTTGACTTTTGCATCTTCGATTCCGGCTGCGGTAATTTCGATGGCGGTTTTGAAGTTTTTTAAAGGCAGCAATATTCTGGAAAATAATATGGTGCAGACTCAGGCTTCGGCCGCGGGTACGCTCTCTAGTATTATTTTTATTTTGCCGGGTTTGTTGATGGCCGGTTATTGGGCTGGCTTTCCGTTTTGGCAGACTACGCTGCTGTGTATGTCCGGCGGTATTTTGGGCGTGATTTTCACTGTGCCTTTGCGTTATGCGATGGTGGTGAAGAGCGATTTGCCTTATCCGGAAGGTGTGGCGGCGGCCGAGATTTTGAAGGTTGGCGACCATGATGCGGACCAACAGGAAGGCGGCAGCGGTATCAAGGAATTGGTGTCGGGCGGCGCATTGGCTGGTTTGATGAGCTTTTGCGCAAGCGGTTTGCGCGTGGTGGCGGACAGCGCGAGCTTTTGGTTTAAAGGCGGCGCGTCGGTGTTCCAAGTGCCGATGGGCTTTTCTTTGGCCTTGCTGGGCGCGGGCTATTTGGTCGGCCTGACCGGCGGTATCGCGATTTTGCTGGGTATTTCGATTGCCTGGGGTGTGGCCGTGCCTTATCTGTCGGCGCATATTCCGCAACCTGCCGATATGGAGATGATTCCTTTTGCGATGTCTTTGTGGAAGGAAAAAGTCCGTTTTATCGGCGCGGGTACGATCGGTATTGCGGCTATTTGGACGCTGTTGACTTTGATGAAACCGATGGTCGAGGGTATGCGCCTGTCTTTCCGCAATTTCGGCGGCGTGCAGATGACCGAACGCACGGAACAGGATTTGTCGCCTAAGGCGATGATTGCCTGGGTGTTGGCGATGATGCTGGTGTTGGGCGTGTCCTTCTTCCACTTTATCGGCGACTCGCATATTTCAGGCGGTTTGGCTTGGCTGTTGGTGGTCGTATGTACGTTGCTGGCTTCGATTATCGGCTTTTTGGTGGCGGCTGCTTGCGGTTATATGGCAGGTTTGGTCGGTTCGTCTTCTAGCCCGATTTCGGGTGTGGGCATCGTCTCTATCGTCATTATTTCGCTGGTGTTGCTGCTGGTCGGCGAATCCGGCGGCTTGATGGCTGATGAGGCAAACCGCAAATTCCTGCTGGCGTTGACGCTGTTTTGCGGCGCGTCTGTGATTTGTGTGGCTTCGATTTCCAATGACAACCTGCAGGATTTGAAAACGGGTTATCTGGTAAAAGCGACGCCTTGGAAACAGCAGGTTGCGCTGATTATCGGCTGCGTTGTCGGTGCATTGGTGATTTCGCCTGTGTTGGAGCTTTTGTATGAAGCCTACGGCTTTACCGGCGCGATGCCGCGTGAAGGCATGGATGCGGCCCAAGCCCTTGCCGCGCCTCAGGCAACTTTGATGACCACCATCGCCCAAGGTATTTTCTCACACAATCTGCAATGGGATTATATTTTCACCGGCGTGGCCATCGGCGTGGCGTTGATCGCGGTCGATTTCACATTGCGCAAATCCTCCGGCGGCAAGCGTGCTTTGCCGGTATTGGCCGTGGGCATGGGTATTTACCTGCCGCCGTCTGTGAATATGCCGATTGTGATCGGTGCGGTATTGGCGGCGGTGTTGAAATCCGTCATCGCCCGCCGTCAGGAAAACCGTGAAGGCCGTCTGAAAAATGCGGAACGTATCGGTACGCTGTTCTCCGCCGGTTTGATTGTCGGCGAGAGCCTGATCGGTGTGATTATGGCGTTTATCATTGCCTTCTCGGTAACCAACGGCGGTTCGGATGCGCCTTTGGCCCTGAACCTGGAAAACTGGGATACGGCCGCCAAATGGCTGGGCTTGGTGTTTTTTGTTTTCGGTATGTTTGTGTTTGCACGCCGCGTGTTGAAAGCAGGACGTTAAGTTTGTAGGTTGAGAAAAGGCCGTCTGAAACTCAAAAAATTGGGGTTTCAGACGGCCTTTTTAGTGGAAATTTGTTTGGAATGATTTTAGGAAGTTTGGGTATAATTGTTGCGGGGCTAGGTAGTGAAACAGCCCCATGGCAGTGGGGCTGTTTTATTTGAACCTCCCTAGAAAGGAGAGTTTCAACATGAAACGAACCAAGCCGAAAGGTCGTTCATGGCTGAGACTGCGAACAGTCGTTAAGATTATCTTAACCCTGTTCCTGCTCTTAGTCAATTAAACGGCTGAAAACAAAAAACTGTTTTTCAGTTTCCGCCTGTTTGTCATGAACAGGCGGTTTTTTATTGTTTAATGCTGATTCAAACAATCTGCAATTGCTTTGGCAATTTTGGCACTGGCGCCTTGATGTTGTGAAATGAATTGCTCGGTGTGGCTGATCAGCTGTTGGCGCAGCGTTTCATCGTCGAGGTATTGGCGCGTGGTTCTGTACCAGGCTTCGGCGGTTTCGACGCGGACGGCGGCTTTGGCTTCGACTGCACCTTTGCAGGCTTGGGCAAAGTTGTAGTTGGAGTAGCCGAAGAGGGTAGGGACGCGGCAGGAGATGGGTTCGATGATGTTTTGGCAGCCGGCATCGACGAGGCTGCCGCCGACGAAGGCAATGTCTGCGCTGAGGTAGTAGGCGGCAAGTTCGCCCATGCTGTCGCCTATCCAAACCTGTGTATCGGGGGAAACGGGTTGTCCGTCACTGCGTTTTTGCACGGTATAACCAAGCGATTTGGCGGTATCGTAGGCCGTCTGAAAATTTTCGGGGTGGCGCGGGACGATGACCAGCAAGGCATTGCCGCGGTAGCCCTGCCATGCTTTGAGGAGCAGCTCGGCTTCGTCTGTGCCTTTGTACACGCGCGTGCTGGCGCAGACGACGACGGGGCGTGCGCCGATGCGTTCTTTAAAGGCGACGGCAAGCGGGCGCGAGTCGTCGGGGGGCGCGATGTCGTATTTGGTGTTGCCGCAAACGTGGACGTTGGACGCGCCGATGAGGTGCAGGCGTTCGGCATCGGCGGCGGTTTGGGCAAAGCAGCCGGAGAGGCTCTGCATGGCAGGCTCGACCAACTTGCGGATTTTAAGGTAGCCGCGTTGGGATTTTTCGGAGAGGCGCGCGTTGGCCAAAAAGAGGGGAATGCCTGCTTCTTGGCAGCCGTGCATCAGGTTGGGCCAGATTTCGGTTTCCATCAAAATGCCGCAGATGGGGCGGTGTTCGGCTAAAAATCGGGCGACCCATTCGGATTTGTCGTAGGGCAGGTAACGGCATTGCGCATCGGGAAACAAGGATTTCGCGGTGGCGCGGCCGGTCGGCGTCATTTGGGTAATCAGAAACGGCGAGTCGGGAAAATGGCGGCGCAATGCCTGGACTAAGGGTTCGGCCGCACGCGTTTCGCCGACGGATACGGCGTGTATCCAAATCGGGCGTTGCACGGAATTGGGATACGCCTGCCCGAAACGCTCGTCCCAATGCTCGAGATAGGCTGGGGATTTGAGGGCGCGGCGACGCAGGTGGCGGCGGATCAGGAAGGGGGCGAGGTGCCACAACGTGGCGTAAAGGCGGCGTATCATGCTTACGGGTCTTGTGTCGGAATAGGCCTATTTTATCGGAAACTGAAACGGAAGATATAGCTTTGATGCGTGTTTTACGCAAAGGAAACAGGCCGTCTGAAAGGTTTCAGACGGCCTTTAATACAGGTATAAACGCGTTTATTTCACTTGCGCCATGTATTTTTTCAGACGGCCTTTGCTTTGCATGGCGCGGCTTTCCATTTCATCGACAACGGCTTGCGCTTTGGCTTTGTTCACCGGTTTGCCGACCTGAATCACGCCGCTCATGTTCATCATGCGGTGTGGCGGGCAGGTATAGACATACACGCCTTCTTTGTCGAGTTTGAGGGTGAAGTCTTTGCCGTCTTCGGAAAGGAAGTCGGCAACGCCGTCGGGCAGGGCTTTGCTTTGTACCCAGTGGCCGCTGTTGGCGGCTTTGAAGGTAACAGTGTCGCCGACTTTGGCGTTGACGTAGCCGGGCTCGAACACCATGCTGCCGTCTTTGCCGTTGTCGAGCATTTTGACTTCGTGGTTGGCGGCGTATGCGCTAAGGGAAGCGGTCAGCATCAGGAGGAAGAGGGATTTTTTCATGGAGAAAGTCCTTTCTAAGGATAAAAAAATATGGGGCGGGCTGATGAGTCGGAGAGGCAAGCCTTGGGCTTACCGCCCTCTCCCTAACCCTCTCCCGCAGGAGAGGGGATAAGTTGCAGGGAGTTTGCAGGCCGGATGCTCAAATCCGACATTTGCAGGAGCGGTTAAGTTACGCACTCTTCCGCATCGGGCGGATAACGGGCAGGCCTTTGCTGTCGTACAAAAGCTCGATGTCCACTTTGTACAATCTGCCGATCATGTCCGCCTGCAACACATCCTGTGGCGCGCCCTGCGCCTGTACTTTGCCTTCGCCGAGCAGAATCACGCCGTCTGAAAACTGCGCGGCGAGGCTCAAATCGTGCAACACCATCAGCGTAACCAGATTGTGTTCGTGCGTGTATTGCACCACGCGCTCCAAAAGATTGAGCTGATGGTGCATATCCAGCGCGCTGACCGGTTCGTCCAGCATCAGGATTTCGGGGCGGCGCAGCATAACTTGGGCAAACATGACGAGCTGCCGCTGTCCGCCGGAAAGCCGCATGACGTCGCGGTGCGCCAGATGGCCGATGCCCAGCTCCGCCATGATACTTGCGGCTTCGTGCAGTAGCTCGTCGCCGACGTGCATGTGTAGCGCGTCCATGCGGCCGAGCAACACGACTTCCAGCGCGGTCAGCGAGGCTTCGGCGGCAGTGTCCTGCGGCATATAGCCTATGCGTTTGCGCCAGCTTTGCAGGTGGATTTTGCTCAACACTTCGTCGCCGTAGCGGATGGTGCCTTTGTGTGCCACTTCGCCGAAAATCGTTTTCATCAGCGAGGATTTGCCCGTGCCGTTGGGGCCGAGCACGGAATAGACTTTGCCTTGTTCCAGCGTCAAATCGATATTGTCGGCGACCACATAATCGCCGCGCCGGATGTGTACGTTTTCAAGTTTCAACATTTCAGACGGCCTATCGTTTCGTTAATACAATCCAGAAGAAGAACGGCACGCCGACAAACGACGTAACAATCCCCACCGGAAACAGCGCGCCGGGGATAATCACCTTGGACAACACGCTCGCCACTGATAAAAACGCCGCCCCTGCCAGCATCGCGCCGGGCAGGAAGAAACGTTGGTCTTCGCCCAAAAGAATCCGCGCCACATGCGGCGCAACCAAGCCGATAAAGCCGATCACGCCGACAAAACTGATGGCCGTCGCCGTCATTACCGCCACCAACACCAGCGTTTTCAGGCGCAAAAATTGCAGATTGATGCCCAGCCCGACGGCGCGTTCCTCGCCCAAGCGCAGCGCAGTCAGCTTCCACACATCGCGCGAAAGCAGAAACACGCATACCGCCGTAACCGCCGCCGTAACGATGACTGTTTCCCAAGTTGCCTTGTTCAAACTGCCGAACAGCCAAAACAGAATCTGCTGCGAAATCTCAGGCGCGGCGATAAATTGAATCAGCGACAAAATCGACTGAAACAGAAACAACAGCGCAATCCCCACCAGCACCAACATCGCCGAGTTGAAGCGGCGCGCCGAAGCAAACAGAAACAAGATGCCTGAAGCCAGCATGGTCATTACAAACGCCCCGATGGGGACGGCGACCGTTTCAGGCAGCCCGAAACCGCCGAACGCAATCACCACCGACGCGCCCAAACCTGCCGCCGCCGCCAAGCCCAGTGTATAAGGGCTGGCCATCGGATTGTTCAAGAGCGTCTGAATCTCCGCACCGCCGACACCCAAAGCCGCACCGACCACCAGTGCCATCACCGCGATCGGCAGGCGCAAATCCATCACAATCAGGCGGTTCATTTCATCGACTTCGGGTTTGCCCAGCAAAACATTGACCACTTCGCCGACCGGCAGCGTGTCCGTCATCGCCGGGCCGGTGGCGATGTCGAATAAAAAACTGACCGCCGCGATGATTAAAAACATCAACACAATCAACCAACGCTTGCCTTCCAACTTGCGCTGGTTTCTCACAATCTCGGCGACAACCGAATCATTCATGTTTCAAACCTTTAAAAAAGAATGTTGATAAAGGGGAGAACGGGTTTGCCTTTTTCTTCCGCAAAAATTTCAGACGGCCTTCCGATTTAAAAGGCCGTCTGAAAATCTAAACTACCTTATTGTCCTTTGGGGTAGAGGTAGAACGTACCGCTCGGTACGACGGGCAGGTTTTGGCGGTAGAAGTCCAGATAGGTTTTCTCAGGGTTGAAATCCTTAAACAACTGCGGATAAATCGCTTTGGCCATAAACTGAATCGACGCGCTGTCGGACAGTGTGCGTGAGTTGGCATGGTAGGCGGCGTAGAGGCGGTTGTTTTTAATCGCAGGCAGGTTCGCCCAGCCGGCGCGTTTGGCAAAGCCTGCCAAGCGTTTTTCCGCTTCGGCTTTCGGAATGCCCCAGCCCATCACCATGGCGGCAGGGTTTTTCTTCAATTCGGTTTCGCGGCCGGTAATCACGATCACGTCGGGTTTGGCGGCGAGGACTTTTTCAGGATTGATCGGGCCGTAGAATTCGACCGAAGAAGCGGCGATATTGTTGCCGCCGACCAGCGTCGCCATCGAACCCCACATGCTCTTGCCGAAGGTAACGCTGTGTTCCGCAGGGCCTTTGTTGCCGAACTCGACATAGACTTTAGGCTTGGGCAGGTTGGCTTTTTGCACGCGCGCCTGGATGGTGTCGGCAACGCGTTTGTAATCCGCCGCCAGTTTGTCGGCTTTTTGCTGCTGGCCGGTCAATGTGCCGATGAGTTTGGTCGATTGAACGTGTTTGGCCACTGTTTGCGCGTTGTAGTCCAATACGACGATGGGGATGCCGGCTTTGTTGATGCGGTCGAGATCGGAACCCAAAGCCTTGTATTGCCATTCGGCCAAAACCAGCAAATCGGGTTTCAGTGCCAATACTTTCTCAATCGAGAACGTGCCGACTTCCACTTCGCCCACGTCGGTCAGCTGATTCAGTTTAGGCACGGCTTTGCTGAATGCCGCCCAGCTTGGCGGCGCCCAGTCGGCCCAAACTGCTTTGGAGAAACCGACGACGTTGTCCAGCGCGGTTTTACCGCCGATGGCCATGTAGTCTTGGTAGTAGAAGCCCAACACCACGCGCTTGGCAGGCAGGTCGACAGTTACCTTACGGCCGACGGTATCGGTCAGCTGAACGGGTTTGGCAAAAGCGGATACGGAGCCGATTGATAAAGCTGCGGCGGCAATCAAAGCAGAAAGTTGCGTAAATCTCATGAATCATTCCTTTAAAATATGATGATAATTACTATCTTTTTATAAATTTACAAGGTATTGAATCTTTTTTCAAGTGAATGTAGGGATAGACATATTTCGAAATAAAAAGTTGCATCATTAAAACGAAGGGATAGTGTTTATATAGGGCTTGGGTGTACTGAAGACCTAGTAAAAAGGAATGATATGGGGTGCCTAAAGCCATGGTGGGCAGTAGCTGGAATGGATAGGCAAAGGGTTTTTTATTGCAAAAAAATAAAAGGTATTCGGTTGAAAACAAGGCCGTCTGAAACCTTGCAATCAGGGTTCAGACGGCCTTTGGTGTGGGCATAAAAACTTTTATTTTACTTGCGCCCTATATTTTTCAGACGGCCTGTAAG
The DNA here is from genome assembly GCF_041433255.1 of Neisseria sp. 20925_1_37. Classification (NCBI taxonomy): domain Bacteria; kingdom Pseudomonadati; phylum Pseudomonadota; class Betaproteobacteria; order Neisseriales; family Neisseriaceae; genus Neisseria; species Neisseria sp. 20925_1_37. The sequence goes on from NZ_JAPWBC010000001.1 coordinate 152,163, forward strand.
CAGTATTTGGGAAAAGTGAAAAAAGTTGGTTTTTGAAATGACGAAATAGGAAAGGCTTGGGGAAAATCGGGTGTCAACCCAAAATGGGGAAAAATAAAAAGGGCGTGTTCAATACGCCCTTTTGTCGGTTTCGGATATTTTGCGAATTTCAGACGGCCTTGTCTTCATTCTGTTCGCTTTGGTTGAGGATTTTAATCAGTTTTTCGGCTTTTTCCGGGTCTTCGCAGCGCAGGATTTTGGCGGCATCGTTTTCGAGATGGCCGGTGTGGCTGTGCAGGATGATGTTTTTAACCGAAAGCAGGTTGTTGGGGTTCATGGAGAAGCGGCGTAAGCCCATGCCGAGCAGCAGGCGGGTAAAGACGGTATCGCCGGCCATTTCGCCGCAGATGGAGACACCTTTTTCCATACGGTTGGCGGTGCGGATGATGTGTTGCAGCGTTTTGAGGATGGCAGGGTGGCCGGGTTGGTAGAGGTGGCTGACGCTGTCGTCGCCGCGGTCGACCGACAGGAGGTATTGAATCAGGTCGTTGGTGCCGATGGAAACGAAATCGACGAGCTTGAGGATGCTGCCGACGGTCATGGCGGCGGACGGGATTTCAATCATGCAGCCGATGCTGACCGGGCCGAAGGTTTCGCCGCGTTCGGTCAGTTGGCGTTGGGCCGTGTCCAGATGGATAAGGCATTGGCGCACTTCGGAAATGGATGTAATCATCGGCCACATCATGCGCACGGGGCCGTGGGCGGCGGCGCGGAGGATGGCGCGCATTTGGGTGCGGAACATGACCGGCTCGGCGAGACACAAACGGATGCCGGTCAGGCCGAGTGCGGGGTTGAGGCTGCCGTTGGGCGTGCTGTTTTGGCCGAACCAGCGCGGATTTTTGTCGACGCCCAAGTCGACGGTGCGGATGGTGATGTTTTTGCCTTTGAGTTTTTTGACGATGCCGGCATAGACTTCGTATTGTTCGTCTTCGGTCGGCATGTTGTCGCGGTTGAGGTAGAGGAATTCGCTGCGGAACAGGCCGACGCCGTCTGCGCCGAAGTTGTGCAGGGCTTTGATGTCTTCGGCGGATTCGATGTTGGCGAGCAACTCAATGTTGATGCCGTCGGCGGTGGTGGCGGCGGTTTTTTTGATTTTGTTGAGTTCGCGCTTGTGGCTGCGGTATTCGCGGGCGAGGCGGCGGTATTCGTTGAGGACGACTTCGTCGGGATCGATGATGAGGACGCCGTTGATGCCGTCGACGATGACGATTTCGTTTTCGGTGATGAGTTTGCGGGCGTTGTGCAGGCCGATGACGGACGGGATATCGAGGCTGCGGCCCAAGATGGCGGTGTGGCTGGTCGGGCCGCCGGCATCGGTTACGAAGGCGGTGATGTGCTGCTCTTTGAATAGTACGGTATCGGCAGGCGAGAGGTCGTGCGCGATGAGGACGGTGTCGTCAAACAGGTTGCCGGCGAGGTTGATTTCGTTGCTTTGGCCGACAAGGTTGTTGTGGATGCGGCGGACGACTTGGAGCATGTCCTGTTTGCGTTCGCGCAGGTAGTCGTCGTCGATGCTGTCGAACTGGGCGGCGAGCTTGTCGCTTTGTTGTTTCAATGCCCATTCGGCGTTGATTTTCTGCTCGCGCAAAATGTCGATGGGTTCGCGCGAGAGGGTAACGTCGGTCAGCAGCATGAGGTGCAGGGAAATGAACGCGCCCAATTCGGTCGGGGCGTTTTCGGGAATCGCGCTGCGCAATTGTTCCAATTCTTTGCGCGTGGCTTTGATGGCGTTGTCGAAACGGGCGACTTCGGCCTCGAGCTTGTCGGGATCGATGTCGTATTGGGGAACTTCCGCCGCGCCGCGCGTGATGAGGTGGGCGTGGCCGATGGCGATGCCTTTGCCTGCGGCCACACCGTGTAGGACGATGCTCATTATTCGCCCTCGCCGAAGTAGTCGTTGATGAGGTCGGTCAATGCCTGCATGGCGGCGGCTTCGTCTGTGCCGTCTGTTTCCAGCTCAATCACGGTGCCTTTGGCGGCGGCCAGCATCATCAGGCCCATGATGCTTTTGCCGTTGACGCGGTTGCCGTTTTTGGTAACCCAGACTTCGCTTTGGAATTGGGAGGCGGTTTGGGTGAATTTGCTGGAGGCGCGCGCGTGCAGGCCGAGTTTGTTGATGATTTCGATTTCTTGTTTGAGCATGGATGTCCCCTAATGGTTGTAAAGTGAATGTTTTCAGACGGCCTTAGCCGTTTTCTTTGCACACCAGGTCTTCGGGTGCGGATGTAATGGCGAAAATGCCCCGGATGGCGGCTTCTTTGACGGTTTCGGTGAAGTCGGAGAGGTTTTCGGCTTGTGATGAGTATTGGATGGCTTTAATCATCATCGGGGCGTTGAGGCCGGTCAGGATGGCGGATTTGTTTTCGCGCACCAGCCGGCGTGCGGCGTTGCACGGGGTGGCGCCGAAGATGTCGGTCATGATCAGTACGCCGCGGTTGTCGGGAAATTCCTGCAAGGCGGCGATGGCGTTATTGATGATGTCGTTTTGGTCTTCATTGGGCTGAACGCCGAGAATACGGACGTTTTCGGGAAAGCCGTTGGGGAAGAAATGATGGGTCAGCCCTTGGTAGGCTTCGCCTATGGTTTCGTGCGTGATGATAAGCAGGCCGATCATGATGTGTTCCTAGTGTTGGTTTGAGGCCGTCTGAAAACCTTTCAGACGGCCTTGGTTTTATTTGTTGTTTAAGGCGTAGATTTCGCCGAGGTTGCGCCAGCAGCCGGCGGCATCCATGCCGTAGCCGAAGACGTAGCGGTTGGGTACGTCCAAACCGATATAGTCGGCTTGGGTCGGTTTTTCTTTGTCGATCAGCTTGTTGGCAAATACGGCCGCACGGCAGCTCGCCGCGCCCATTTCCAACAGTTTTTCCTGAATGGCGGCCATGGTGTGGCCTTCGTCCAAGATGTCGTCCAAAACGACGACATGACGGCCTTTGATTTGCTCGGGGTCGGGCATGCGTTTCCAGTTGAACGCGCCGCCCGCGAGTTTGTCGCCGTAGCGGGAAACGTGGACGTAGTCAAAGTCCAGAGGGAAGCGCAACAGCGGCAGCAGCTGTCCTGTAAACACCACCGCGCCACCCATGACAGGCAGCAGCAGGGGGTATTTGTCGGCCAAGTCGCGAGTGATGTCGTCGGCAACTTTTTGCAAGGCTGCGCGGCATTGTTCTTGGTCAAACAGCAAGTCGGCATTGTCCAGCATAGCTTGGGTTTCAAGGCGTTTGGTTTCTAAGTCGGTCATGATAGGGTCGTGTTGAGTGCGGTTAAAAACAAATTATATAGCGGATTCAATCAATTTTCGATACAAGGCGCGGCAATAGTGTAGTGAAAGTGAAGGGAATTTGGGCCGACCGCGTTCAGACGGCCTTTTGCCCTTCCGCTTCGTCTACCAGCAAAAATGCCGTTAAAGCCAAAGCGGTCAATACCGCCGTCAACACCATCGCCCGTCCGTAATTGTCCGCACCGGCGCGTCCGAGATAATCGTAAATCAAAGTGGTCAGCGTCTGCCATTCGGGGCGCGACAGGAACAATGTGGCCGCAAATTCGCCGATACACGTTGCCGAAGCCAAAGTCAGGCCGCGCCGTAAAGCCGGTTTCAATAAAGGTGCGGTGACATAACAGGCCGTCTGAAAACCATTTGCGCCCATAGTGCGCGCCGCCGCCGCGTAATCTTTGGGCAAACCGTCCCACGCGGCCAGTACATCTTTGGCTACAAACGGATACGCCAACAGCGCGTAAGTCGCGGTCAGCAGCCACAGCGAAGCCGTCCACTGCGGATAAAGTAACAATACGCCAAACGCGATGCACACGGGCGACACCATAAACGGCAAAAACATCAGCGCGCGCAACCACGCCATTTGCCGTGCCGCCGCCGCATACAGCACGCCCAAAACCGTCGCCGCCGCCACCGCTGCCGCAGAGAAACGGATGGTGTTCCACACAGCCGCCCAAGTCTGCGCTTCAAACAAAACCGACCACGAAGAGCCTGCCGATACCGCCTTGAGCCACACCGCCGCCAAAGGCAGCAGGCAGCACACTGCCAACATGGTCAATACCGTTGCCGTCAGCCATTTTTCCCAAGCCCATATCGGCGCACGCGGAGGCAAAGGCGAGACCGACTTACCCACAGCCACGCGCCTGCTCCAATACGCATACAAACCGCCTGCCGCCGCCGTAACCGCCAGCACCAGCCACACCAACACCGACGCACGCGCCATGTCCAACTCATACGCCACCAGCCGGTAGATTTCCACTTCCACTGTTGCAAAACGTTCGCCGCCGAGCAGCAAGGCCAGTCCGAAGCCTGAAAAACAATATAAAAACACCAGACACGCGCCACCGGCAACCCACGCACGCACCACCGGCCATTCGACCCAGACAAACCGCCGCCACGCGTCCGCGCCCAAAGATTGCGCCGACAGCAACCGCGCCTGCGGCACACGTACAAATCCTTGATACGCCGAGCGCACCAAAACCGGCAGGTTGAAAAACACGTTGCCGTAAATCAGCAACCACGGCGTGTCCTGCCAACCTGCCGCCAGCATGCCGTGTGCGCCAAATAAGGCTAGCACGCCCATGCCTGCCACCAAAGTCGGCATCACAAAAGGCAGCATCAGCAGGCGTAAAACCGTGCGCCGTCCGGCAAAGTCCATCCGAGCCAACACCCACGCCGCAGGCACGCCCAAAGCCGTGACCAAGACGCAGGTCAAAATTGCCTGCGCCACCGTCCAGCCCAAGCGCAGGCGCATATAGTCATCAGCCACCACTTCCGCCCAAGCGCCTTCGCCGTCGTAAAACGCCAACGACAGCAAAGGCGCGGCCACCATGACCGCCAAGAAACCCAAAGGCAGAAGCAACAGCGCAAACCGCCGAATCCAAACCTGCATCGATGCGTACCCGAGAATAAAAACGCCTATTTTAGCCCGAGTTCGGCATAGAAGGTGGTATTCCTGCCCTTGTTTTCAGACGGCCTGGGCAGCCTTACGGATAAAACCGCCGTTTCTTCAAATTTTTCAAATATTTATGAAATCTCTTCAAAAAGGCAACATAATTGGTTGGGCATTTTTGTTACAATGCCGCCGATTCAAAAAACCAAACAAATCAAAAACAAGGAAACATTATGACCGCTACACGCCCACAAACCTACGATGCCGTCGCGCGCGCGTTGCACTGGCTGACCGTACTCGGTTTCATCGGCATCCTCTCCACCATTACCGTTTGGACCGTCTACGATGGCGAAGAATGGGTCAAATCGCTCTTCGGCGTGCATAAATCCATCGGTTTCATCACGTTGCTGGTGATTGCTGTGCGTATTGTTTGGGCTTTGCTCAATGCGTCCAAACGTCCTGCCGCCGACAGCTTTGCCGCAAAAGCAGGCCACCTTGCCCTTTACGTCCTCATGCTCGCCGTTCCCGTTATCGGCATGATCCGCCAATACGGTGGCGGTCGCGGCCCGTTGAAAGTATTCGGTGTCGAAGTGATGCAGGGTTCGCCTGAGAAAATCGAATGGATGTCCAACCTCGGCAATATGGCGCACGGCAAACTCGGCTGGTTGCTCTTCGCACTTGTCGCCGGCCACATCGTCATGGTTGTCGTCCACCGCATTCAAGGCCACGACGTTTTGTACCGCATGATCGGCCACCGTTCTTAAGTGTAAAACGGTAAACAGCCAAGGCCGTCTGAAAACAGTTTGACCAAGCAGAAACTGTTTTCAGACGGCCTTTTTGTATTTGTGTTAATCTGCAAAAGTAGGGCAGGCATTTTGCCTGACGTTGTCTAAATACTGCAAACCGTACCGAGAAACACCATGACTGCTCCCATTCTCGCCATCACTTCCGGCGAACCGGCCGGCATCGGCCCCGACATCTGCCTCGATTTGGCTTTCGCCGATCTTCCTTGCCGCCCCGTTGTTTTGTGTGACAAAAACCTGTTGGCGCAAAGGGCCGAACAGCTCGGCAAATCCGTCATCCTGCGCGACTTCCAAGCCCAAGCGGCTGATCCGTTGCCTAAGGGTGAACTCGAAGTCCTGCATATTCCTTTAGATACCGAGTGTCGGGCGGGCGAACTCAATCCTGCCAATGCCGCGTATGTGCTCCGGCTGCTGGATACGGCGTATCAGGGCATTTCAGACGGCCTGTTTGCCGGTATGGTTACCGCGCCGCTGCATAAAGGCATCATCAACGATGCCCACGCAGGCAACGGCTTTTTCAGCGGCCATACCGAATACCTCGCCGAAAAAAGCCATACCGAACAGGTCGTCATGATGTTGACCGGCGGCGGCCTGCGCGTGGCGTTGGTGACCACCCATCTGCCGCTGAAAGACATTTCCGCCGCCATCACAAAGCCTTTAATCGAGTCGGTTATCCGCATTCTTGAACACGACCTGCGCCATAAGTTCGGCATAGCCAAACCGGTCATCCTCGTTACCGGCCTCAACCCCCACGCGGGCGAAGGCGGCTATTTGGGACACGAAGAAATCGACACCATTATTCCGGCGCTTCATGCCCTGCAGGCCGAAGGCATAGACGCACGCGGCCCTTATCCGGCCGATACCGTGTTCCAACCCTTCCTGCTCAAAGATGCCGATGCCGTCCTTGCTATGTATCACGACCAAGGGCTGCCGGTGCTCAAATACGCCGGTTTCGGCGAAGGCGTGAACATCACCCTCGGCCTGCCCTTTATCCGCACTTCCGTCGATCATGGCACGGCATTGGGTTTGGCCGGTACGGGCAAAGCCGACTCCGGCAGCCTGATGACCGCCGTCCTCGCCGCGCTTGATATGGCGCACAATATGCAGCAGGCCGTCTGAAGCGTGAAGGTTTAATCGTTCGCAGGCGTAATGTGTTCCTGTAACAGCATCATCAGGGAGCATCTGCCTGCCGATTTGATGAAGCCGATGGATGCTTGGACAATAATCAGCGTTTTATTTTAAAAACCATATTAAAAGGCCGTCTGAAGCCCCATGTTTTGGGTTTCAGACGGCCTTTCAGTTTTTTGGTTTACCAAATTTCAGACAAAGTTTCTTTGACTTTGGCCTTCACTTCCGTACCAAAGCGGCGGCTGAGCATTTTGCTGAAATCGTCTTGCGGCGTGTAGTTGACCAGATTGGGGGCTTTGACGACATCGCGGGCGACGCTGTAAATGCTGCCGAAGTCGTCAATCAGGCCGACCTGTTTGGCTTCTTTGCCGGTGTAGATGCGTCCGCTGAAAACATCGGGATACTGTTTGTCTTTCAACCTTGCGCCGCGGCCGAGTTTGACGGCTTTGATAAATTCTTGGTGGATATCGCCCAACATGGTTTCCCAGATTTGGGTTTGTGCCGGTGTTTCAGGCGTGAAAGGGTCGCCCATGCCTTTGTTGCTGCCGGCGGCTCTCAGACGGCGTTTGACACCGGCTTTGTCCATCAGGCCGGTAAAATCGAAACCGCCGCCGATCACGCCGATGCTGCCGACAATGCTGGAAGGGTCGGCGTAAATTTTGTCGGCTGCGGCGGCAATGTAGTAGCAGCCGGAAGCGCACATGTCTTCGGCAACGAGGTAAACAGGGATGTCTTTGTGTTCGGCTTTGAGGCGGCGGACTTCGTTAAAGGCTATGCTGGACACGACAGGCGAACCGCCAGGGCTGTTGGCGCGAATGATGATGGCTTTGGCGTTGCCGTTGTTGTAGGCGACTTCCATACTGTCGCGCAGGATTTGGACTTGGTCGTCGATGTCGTTGCCGATTTCGCCGGTCAGGTCGATAACGGCGGTGTGTTCGCTGCGGGCTTGGATGCTCGTGGTTTTTCCATCTTCTTCCGCGAGGCCGAAGATCAGGCTGAGGAAGATAAGGACGGCGACGCCGCGCCAGATATTGCGCCAAATACGGGCGCGGCGTTGTTCTTGGTAGGCGGCGAGAAGGACTTCGCGCAGGGTGTTGCGCTCCCAGTTGTCGACGGGTGTGGAGGCTGAAGAGGGTGTGTTTTGGGCATCGCCTTCACGGTGGATTCGGTATTGCATGATGTGATGTGCTTTCTTGTAGGCCATCTGAATGTTCAGACGGCCTTATCGGTTTTAGTTGATGGAATAGCCGCGCAGGTATTGCGTACGTTCGCGGGTCATGCGGGTTTCACACTGCAGGCGCAGGTATTCTGCTTGTGCGGCGTTGTCTGCGGACGCGGCGGCTTGTTGGCAGTTGAGTTTTTTGCTTTGAATCCAGGCGCGTTGTTCGCCGAGGATTTGTTGTTTGACATCGCTGTCTAAGCCGCCCCAGAGGTCGTTGATCTCGCCGTCTGCCTGACGGTTTTGCGCACGCGCGTTGTCGAGTTCGCTTTGGCTGAGGCCGGGCGGCTCGTTGCGCGGAGTTTCACGGTCAGGGTGCAGGACTTCGTAGTCTGAATCGTCGTCATCATCGGTCAAACCGACGGCTTGGCTGGCGGCGTTGTTTTCAAGGATGTCTTGCGGATTGACAGTCGGCGGTTCTTCCGTGTTTTGGTTTTGCAGCAGCTTGATGGCCTGCTCTTTGGATACTGGTTTGCCGTCTATCATGACGATGCTTTTCACGCCGTAAGGAAGCAGGGTGGCGGAAAGGGTTTGGGCGGTGGAACTCAGGGTATTGTCTTCGAAAACCGGTTTGCCGTCTTTGTCGGGGGTGTAGAGCAGGGTGGTGCTGAACGTGTTGTTTTCAAAAGTCAGGTTGCTGCCCATCAGTTTTTGTTCGAGCATGTCGGACAACGGGGTGCTGCCGTAAATCAGCGGGCTGTTGTCTATGGCCGTCTTGAGGATGGTGTCGGGAATGCGGATTTTGAGGTTGGCGCGGCAGATGGCTTTGCCGTCGTCTTCGGTTTCTTTGGGGTCTTCAAGCAGGGTTTCTAATTCGAGGCCGGCAGCGATGATTTTGTCGGCATCGACGAATTGGCGGTTGTCATTACGGGCAAAGGAGCGCGCTTGTTGTTTGAGGGTGTCTTCGATGGTGGTACGGATGTTTTGCAGTGTGGCCGGTTGGGCGCAATCAAGTGCGGCTTTGGGCTCTTCTTTGCTGCATGCGGCAAGAAGAATCGTGCTTAAAATCAATACGGAAGCGGTTTTTTTGTACATGGGTACTCCTGAAGATGACGGCCTTTCAGACGGCCTGACGTGCTTATCATAACAAAAGCACTTGCAGCAAGTAAATGCGGCAAGTGCTTTTCTATGTCGGACGTATCAGCCTTTGATGACGCTGATGAAGCCGGAGAGGATGGCGGCGTTGAGCAAGTCAACGAAGAACGCACCCACCATAGGCACAATCAAGAAGGCTTTGTGAGACGGACCGAAAGTTTGGGTAATGGACTGCATGTTGGCAACGGCAGTCGGGGTAGCACCCAAACCGAAGCCGCAGTGGCCTGCCGCCAATACGGCAGAGTCGTAGTCGCGACCCATGAAGACGTAGGTAACGAAGGTTGCGTACAGAATCATCACGACAGTTTGTACGGCCAAGATGATGGTCACAGGGCCTGCCAGACCGGTCAATTCCCACAGTTTCAGGTTCAGAAGAGCCATAGACAGGAAGAGGGACAGGGAGGCGTTACCGAATACGTCGATGGCACGGTCAAACATATTGACTTTGAAGGCGGCAGTCAGGACGTTGCGGATGACCACGCCTGCAAACAGACACCATACGAATTTAGGCAGGTCGAAGAAGGCTTTGTCGTAGCTGTCGACAATTTCGGCAAAAGCCAAACATGCGGCAAACATCGCGAGCGTTTCGACAGCGGAGTCAGCCGTAATCAGGCGGGTACGCTGTGCTTGTTCGAAGATGTCGTCAGTAGCATCGTTGTCGTCGGATTTGGCAGTTTTGACGATAGGTTTACGGCCCATTTTGTTGATCAGACGGCGTGCAACGGGACCGCCGATCAGGCCGCCGAATACCAGGCCGAATGTTGCAGAAGCCATACCTAAGCCGGTTGCGCCGGTCAGGCCGAATTTGCTTTCAAAGTCAGGACCCCATGCACCGGCGGTACCGTGACCGCCGGTCAGGGTAATCGAACCGGTAATCAGGCCGATCAGCGGATCCAAGCCCAATGCGCTCGCCAAGCCGACACCGATGAAGTTTTGGACGATGATGAATGCACCCACTACGGCGGTAAAGATAACCAAAGGCAAACCGCCCGCTTTCAAACGGGAGAAGTCAGCACTCAAACCGATGGATGTAAAGAAGATGAGCATGAACGCATCTTGCAGCGGTTTTTCAAATTTGAAGCTGACGCCGTAGGCTTCGTGCAGGGCGAACAGGACGATAGCGGCAATCAAACCGCCGGCGACCGGCTCGGGAATATTGAAGTCTCTTAAGAATTTGATTTTTTGAACCAGAAATTTACCAACCAGCAACACGAGCGTGGCGGCAATCAGTGTGTAATAACTGTTGAATTCCCATTCCATGTTGTTTCACCTCCTAGAAATGTTTTTCCGAGTATCCGTTTCTTTCCGGATGCAGTGTGTTTCAACGCTTGGCGTTATCCGCCGAGTGTCATGGTATTGATGCGCGGACAAGGTGTTTCCGGAAAGAAATGAAAACGATGGCTTGTCCGTGAAAAATAACTGGCAAATATTAGGGGAATAGTTAAAGATTGTCAAAAAATGCGTGTGTAAATCTTTTCAGACGGCCTTTTCCCCGATGGCATGATGCGCTTCGCGGCGCCATTGTTCCAAGAGGGATGTTAATAACCCGGCCGAGGTATGCCCGTTGCCGATGGCGGCCTGCAGCCAGTAGCAGGCAGTCGGAACATGGCAGCTTACACCTTGCCCGTGATAGTAGAAACAGGCAAGGTGGTATTGGGCGGAAGGGTGGTTTTGTTCGGCAGCGATGGCGTACCAGTGGGCGGCCGCCCGAGGGTCTTGCGCCGTACCGAGGCCGTAATGGTAGATGCGGCCCAAGGCTGCCGCCGCATTTTTATGATGGAACTCGGCTGCTTCCATGTAATTTTTGCGCGCGGCATTGTAGTCGGCAGGACGGCCGATGGCGCGGGCTTGTGCTTCAGCCAAACGGTATGCGGTCTCGGTTTGTTGCTGTTGCAGGGCGGCTGTTTTGATTTGTTCGTATTGTTGCGGATGGTACAGCGCGGCATCGCTGATGAGTTTTTGTGCGGCGGCGGCAGAACCCAGCGCGGCGGCATGGTGGTAGTAAGCATGTGCGACATGGTTGTCGGCTTTGATGCCGAGGCCGTAGCGGTAGAGGTCGCCCATGATTTTCAGGGCTTCGGGATGGTTTTTCTCGGCGGCGGCTTTGGCATAGCGCGCCGCTTGGAACGGGTCTCGTTCGGAAAGTTCGCCGGTCAGGGCATATTGGGCCAGCTTGGCTTGAGCTTCCGCTTGCTCTTTATCGGCGACACGACGATACCATTCCAAGGCTTCGGGTCGGCGTTGGGCGGCAAGAAGGTCGGCCAGTAGGGTTTGTGCAGCGATATGGCCGGCTTGCGCGGCTTGTTCGAGATAATGTTCGGCTTGTGCGTGGTTTGGATGGATACCCGTGCCGTAGAAGTAGATTTGACCGAGTTGCCAACAGGCGGCAGTCACGCCGAGCGCGGCCGCTTTTTCGTATTGTTCGATGGCTGTCGCAACGTCGCCTTGGCGTTGATGATGGCGTGCCAGATGGTAATACGCAGGCGCGGCATATCGGGCGGCGGCAAGCTCCGCCCAGTAGAGGGATTGTGGATCGTTGCGTTGCGCGTGGTAACGCATGAGGATTAATTGGGCTTCGGGGTGACCTTGCTCACCCAGCCAGGCGTATTCGTTAAGAAGCTGTCCGGTCGGGGTGCCGTTGTGTTCGCGTTGTTGCAGCAGGGTAAAGAGTGCCTTGGGATGGCGTTGGGCCGCGGCGGTTTCCAACCATGAAAGTGCCTGCTCCGGTTGGCCGTTTTGCAGCAGATGGTTGCCCAATGCGAAAGCAGCTTCCGCATAACCCTGCTCTGCCGCCTGTTGCAACAGGGGCAGGGCTTGGGCAGTATGGGATTGTTCCAAAAGGGCGGCGGCTTGCCGGTAGAGGATATCAGGAGCGGCGGTCATGGTTTGCGGGCGGATATAAAGTGGAAGACGGATGCTGCGGCATATAGGCGGCGATGCCGGTCGATGGCTTTGTAAAAATATTGCTCGGCATAGTTTTGCAGAGTGTATTGCCTTGCTGGCGTATCTTTAGGATGCTTGGCTTGTTATATTGTTTTGCCTAGGGGTACATCCATATTTTGTGCGTTACAAAGGGCCCAGATTGAGTCGGTATGCGCTTATGACAGCTCGGTCATTATACTGTTTTTGTAATTTATTGTTAATGATAAATGCAGGTTTTTGTGTTTTATTTACATGGCAGTAGCCAAGGTATTGATTGTTTCAGGCCGTCTGAAATGTTTTCAGACGGCCTGAACTTTTCTTTCGCTAAATCAGGTTGTCGGTGTGGAAGAGTCGGAGGTGTTTTTGTTGGGAAAAAACACCTGACTGTAGAAGTTGCCGTTAATTTGGGTCACGTTGAGGTGGTACATACGGTAGGCATGGAACAGCTCTTTGTCAGGCGGTGTCGGATGATTCCAAAATTCTGCCAAGGTATTCTGGTCAGTAATGCCGGGAATATCATAATAGGCACGGCCGAGGACTTTGACAGGCATGTTGTGGATTAATCCGGACAGGCCGCTGGTGCTGTTGATGGTAACCATGCCAAGGCCGTGACGCAGGAAAACGGGCAGGGGGACATCATGGACGTAAGTGATACGGCCTTTGAGTTTGGGGTGTTTTTTGATAAAGCGTTTAATGTCGCGCGAGTAGTCGATAAAGCCGCGGTCCATCGGATGATGCTTGATGATGAGGTTGGTATCGGCAGGCGCGTGCGCGGCAAAGGAGGCCAAAACATGGAGCAGGAAGCTGCGGACGCTGGAAAAGTCGCAATGGATGCGGACTTGGCTGTCGTTGAATACCTGCAAGGGAACAATAAAAAACTTGCCGTATTTGCCCGCCTCCACGCGTTTAGCGATTTGGATGTCTTCAATATAGTAGTTCAAACGCTTGAGGATGGAGATCGACCACAGTTTGAGGTAATGGCCGGCATTGGATGCGCGGTGGTGGATGTAGTTCGGGTACTTGTTCGGGTTGCGGAACAATTCGATATAGTAACGGACGGCGTTTTTGGCCATGGGCATAAACCCGCCGCGTACCGGCGTCGGCGCTTTGTATTCTTGCTGGGCCAGCTTGGGGAATTGTTCCAAAAAAAAGTCGGTACGGCGCGGCAACGGGGAAAATGCGTTGACGCCGTCTTTTTCTAATGTGATGTAGTAGGGGCGGAAATAGCCTTCTTCAAATGCCCAGAAACTGGCTTGGTTTTCGTTTGCAATTCGTTTGGCCAGGAGATGGTAGGGACGTGTGTCGCCAAAGCAGACAACGGCCTGGATGTGATGTTGAATGATGTATTTTTGCAAAAATTCGGGAAAGGCATCGTAGCTGTCGTTAAACGCAACGGTATGCGCTTGAGTAGGCGGATAAAAATAGTCGTCGCCTGCATTAAAGTTGAATTTATGCACGGTTTTGCCGTTTGCGGTCAGCCAGTCGGCGAGGCGCTGAAAAAAATCGCCGACAGGGCCTTGAAGCAGCAGGATGTTTTCTGCGCTTTCAAGCAGGCTTTGCAGGTTGTTTTGGAGGACGGGCTGTTTCATGTCGCAATGTGATTTTGTTTTTTGTGTAATAGTTTTGGGTTGAACTTTTAAGCATACGCCAAGCGTATTAACGATGCAAAGGCAATGATGCCGCAATTGAAGCCGGTTTATGACGCATTGTTAATTTTGATGGCATTTATTTAAAAGATCGATATAGTTGTTTGACTTTACCTAATTTTTTGGCAAAGTACCCGCGATGTAATCCGTTGTTGTTTTTTTGCATATTTTTTTGTCGTATCAGGATTTGGGCAGCGGTTTCCGCATTGATGGCCTGATGGGTTTCGGGGTGGATGTAGTCGGGATAGTGGATGAGCGTGCCGGCGATCAGCTGCCAAAGCTCAAGCCTGCGGCTGCGGCGCGGAATGGGGAGCAGATCTTGGGTAAGCCCCCAGCCTGCATAGAAAGGCAGGCCGTAGCAGCTGACTTTTTTGCCGCGCAACAGGGCTTCAAAACCGGTCAGCGAAGTCATGGTGTGAACTTCGTCTGCGTGTTGGAGACAAGTCAGGATGTCGGCTTGTTCGGCGGTTTGGTCAGCATATCGTGCCGTATCTTCAGGGGAGATATGGCCGATGCGGTTACCGCTGACGACATCGGGATGCGGTTTGTAGATGATATAGGCATCGGGATGGCGTTCGCGTACGGTACGGAGCAAATCCAGATTGCGGTAGATTTGGGGCGAACCGTAGCGGATAGATGCATCATCTTCAACCTGACCGGGAACGAGGATCACGGTTTTGTCGGTTGATGGAGCAGTAAAGTCCGAGCTGCCGACGTTGTATTTGCTGATGTGGTTTTCGGTCAGCATTTTTTGCAGTTTCAAAGCCGTCTGAAAGTCTTGATTGTCGAAGTTTTGGTTTTGCAGGATATGTTCAAGACGGGACGGGGTTTCGGCGTTGAAATAAATACCCATATCGTCGGTAACGAGCGACAGCGGCGGGACTAAATTAGAACCAAGCCCGACCGAACGGATAAAGCCGTCTTCCATCCGCAGCAGGGGGATGTGGCGTTGTTCGGCAAAACGGACGATGGCCTCTTTGCCGTTGCCCCAGGCAAGGATGCGTGCATCATTGGACAGTTTGACCCCGGCCAGTTTTTGGGTGGAAGAGATAAATTTCAGACGGCATGAGGGTACGTTAAAGAACGGTTTGGCAACCGCGCGTTTCCACAAAGACATGCCGACGCAATACAATTCGCCACGCAATTTGTCGTTTTTGCGTTTGACCGTCGCCAGATAGTCGATGACATCAAAGAGGCAGCCTGCTTCGCCGGTATTGGGGTTGAGGTAGCGGCTGTATTGCAGATAGGCTGCGGCGAAGAGCTGCAGCAAGTTGCGGGGAGCGCGGCGCTGGGTTTGGACAAGGCGGTTGATTTCAGGATGGCGGTCGTCACTTACGCCCCATCCGGCATACCACGGCAGGCCGAAAGTGGTCAGCGGTTTGCCGCACAAAAGCGCCTCAAAACCCATTTGCGAGGTAACGCAATAAACTTTATCGACGTTTTGCAACAAAGAAATCGGATTGATGTCTTCTGCCAAAAGATGGACGCGGTGTTGCTGCGCCAGCTGTGTCAGATAGCCTTGTTTTTTGCCGCACAAAACATCGGGATGGGTTTTTACCCAGATATCGGCTTGCGGGTTTTCATTCAATGCCGTCTGAAACATCAGTTCAAACGTAGAGGCGTCTGCGCCGCCATACTGGATGGCCATATCGCCGAAGGTTTGGTCGATGATGAGGACAGTTTCAGGCTTGGATGGGGAACGTAAAGGATGATTGTCTGAAAGCTCGGGCGCGTGGTTGTATTTGGACAGGTGGTGTCGCAGGATGAAATTCATCGCCTGTCGCGCCTGAGCCAAGGTTCCAGACGGCATGGTATCGGCGGCGAGAATCAGTTGTTCCAAACGCGAAGGACGGGTGGTGTCGTAGTAGATGCCGATGTCGTCATAGACGATGGAGTAGGGCGGATAACCGGCGACGCCCAGTCCGAGCGATCGTAAAAAGCCGTCTTCCAAAGCAATAAAGGGAAGCTGGTGTTCGGCGGCAAACGCACGCGCTTTGTGTGTCGTCGGGCGCAAACCCCAGCCGACAACAGCCTCTGCTCCTTTTCCATCTTTGCAGATATGAAACTCGGGCAATAGGGTGGAGAGATGGGGGATTTTGCGGATGCCGCGAGAGGGGATGTAGGCGTTTTTCACAATGCGTTTTCGTCGATTATTGTTATTAATGGATTGTAGGCCGTCTGAAAAGAGGAACATTCTTTCAGACGGCCTGAATAGTCTTAAAACGTGACTGCTTCAGCCAATACTTTGCCTGCCAAGTCTTTAGGCGACAGGTTCGGCTCGCCTTGTAACGGCCAGTCGATGCCGACGGTCGGATCATTCCAAATCAGCGAGTGTTCGGCTTTGGGGTTGTAATAGTCTGTACATTTATAGACGAACTCGGCTTCATCGCTCAGTACATAGAAGCCGTGTGCGAAACCTTCGGGTACCCACAGTTGGCGTTTGTTTTCTGCGGACAGAATTTCGCCTACCCATTTGCCGAAAGTAGGGGAGTCTTTACGCATATCGACGGCCACGTCGAATACTTCGCCAACAACCACGCGCACGAGTTTGCCTTGTGTGTTTTCAGTTTGATAGTGCAGGCCGCGCAATACGCCTTTGCTGGATTTGGAATGGTTTTCCTGCACGAAGGTGCGGTTGCAGACTTGGGTTTTGAACCACTCGTCGCGGAAGGTTTCCATAAAAGAGCCGCGCGCGTCGCCGAAGATTTGGGGCTCAAGCAGTTTTACGTCAGGAATGGCGGTATCAATGATGTTCATCATTTTATCTTTCATCTAAAGGCCGTCTGAAAAGTTTCAGACGGCCTCAAACATTATTTTTTCAACAGGCGCAGCAAATATTGGCCGTATTGGTTTTTTGCCATCGGGCGCGCCAGCTCTTCCAGTTTTTCATCGGAAAGCCAACCGTTGCGCCAAGCGATTTCTTCCAGGCAGGCGATTTGCAGGTCTTGGATGTTTTGCACGGTTTGGACGAATGAAGCAGCTTCGTGCAGGCTCTCGTGAGTACCGGTGTCCAGCCATGCAAAACCGCGTCCCAAAAGTTGCACCGACAATGAACCGTCTTCCAAATACATTTGGTTGAGGTCGGAAATTTCCAATTCGCCGCGGGCGGACGGTTTGATTTGTTTGGCGAACTCGACGACGCGTCGGTCGTAGAAGTACAAGCCGGTTACCGCCCAATCGGATTTGGGCTGTTGCGGTTTCTCTTCGATAGACAGGGCGTTGAAGTTTTCGTCAAATTCAACCACGCCGAAACGCTCTGGGTCTTTGACCTGATAACCGAATACGGTTGCGCCGTGGGTCTTGGCGGCGGCCTGTTTCAATGTTTGCGTAAACGATTGGCCGTAGAAAATATTGTCGCCCAAAACCAAGCAAACATTGTCGTTGCCGATAAATTCTTCGCCGATGATAAATGCCTGTGCCAAACCGTCCGGACTGGGTTGCACGGCATAGCTGATGGAAATGCCGAAATCGCTGCCGTTGCCGAGCAGGCGCTTGAAAGAGGCGTTGTCTTCGGGCGTGGTAATCACCAAAATATCGCGGATTCCTGCCAGCATCAATACGGACAGGGGATAATAAATCATGGGCTTGTCGTACACGGGTAGCAGTTGTTTGGATACGCCGCGCGTAATGGGGTAGAGGCGTGTGCCGCTGCCGCCGGCAAGGATGATGCCTTTCATGGGTTTTCTCCTGAGTAGTGTGTGTTTGCGTGATTTTCAGACGGCCTAATATGGGAACAGGCCGTCTGAAAACTTATTTTCCGGTGCCTAAACGTTCTAAACGGTAGCTGCCGTTCAATACGTTTTGCCACCAGGTTTTGTTGTCCAAATACCATTGCACTGTTTTGCGGATGCCGGATTCGAATGTTTCCTGCGGTTTCCAGCCCAGCTCTCTGCCGATTTTGGCGGCGTCGATGGCGTAGCGCACGTCATGGCCGGGGCGGTCTTGTACGAAAGTAATCAAATCTTCATAACGCGCCACGCCGGCCGGTTTTTCAGGAACAAGCTCTTCCAGCAGGGTGCAGATGGTTTTGACGACTTCAATATTGGCTTTTTCATTGTGGCCGCCGATATTATAGGTTTCGCCGACAACACCTTCGGTAACAACCTGATATAGCGCGCGGGCATGATCTTCGACAAACAGCCAGTCGCGGATTTGCATACCGTTGCCGTAAACAGGCAGCGGTTTGCCGTCAAGCGCGTTCAGAATCATCAAAGGAATGAGTTTTTCCGGGAAATGGTAGGGGCCGTAGTTGTTGGAACAGTTGGTTACGATGGTTGGCAAACCGTATGTACGCAACCATGCGCGGACGAGGTGGTCGCTGGACGCTTTAGAGGCAGAGTAAGGGCTGGACGGCGCGTATGGCGTGGTTTCGGTAAACAAATCGTCTGTGCCGTGCAAATCGCCATAGACTTCATCGGTAGAAATATGGTGGAAACGGAAGGCTTCGCGTTTTTCAGACGGCATTTGTTGCCAGTAGGCTCGGGCCGCTTCAAGCAGATTGAATGTACCGACGATGTTGGTTTGGATAAATTCGCCTGCCGAATCGATAGAGCGGTCGACATGGCTTTCCGCAGCCAAGTGCATCACGGCATCTGGCTGGTGTTGTGCGAATACGCGGTCGAGTTCTGCACGGTCGCAAATATCTACTTGCTCAAAAGCATAGCGAGGATTATTGGCTACCTCAGTCAAAGATTCCAAATTGCCGGCATAAGTCAGCTTATCGACATTGACGACAGAGTCTTGGGTGTTTTGGATAATATGACGGACAGCGGCAGAACCGATAAAGCCCGCGCCACCGGTAACAAGGATTTTTTTCATAAATTTCAGAGGATAGCCAAAAAATATAAATGGATTATAGCAGACAGAAAGTGTGTTTTTCAGATAAAGAGGCCGTCTGAAAACATCTCTTTCAGACGGCCTGTATCAGGTCAACTTAATCGTCGTAGCCATTTGGGTTGTTGCTGACCCAACGCCATGAGTCTTCCATCATTTGCGCCAAATTGCGCTTGGTTTCCCAACCGGTCTGCGCTTTGGTGTAGGCAGGGTCGGCGTAGAAACAGGCCAAATCGCCATCACGACGCGGTTTGATTTGGAACGGAATGGTCAAGCCGGAGGCCGCTTCAAAGGCACGGATGATTTCCAATACCGAATAAGCACGTCCCGAACCCAAATTAAACAGATGTACGCCCGAAACATCGCTTTTCGCTTGCATCGCCGCCACATGGCCTTCCGCCAAATCCATCACATGGATATAGTCGCGCATGCCCGTACCGTCTGGGGTAGGGTAGTCATCGCCGAAAACAGACAACTGCGGCAGCTTGCCTGAAGCCACTTGGCAGATATAAGGCAGCAGATTGTTTGGGATACCGTTTGGCTGCTCGCCGATCAAACCGCTTTCATGCGCACCGATAGGGTTGAAATAGCGCAACAAAATCACGCTCCAACGCGGATCGGCCTTTTGGATATCCGTCAAAATGCGCTCCACCATAGACTTCGACGTGCCGTAAGGGCTGGTCGTATCCCCCGGTTGCATATCTTCCGTATAAGGCACTTTACCCGGATCGCCGTAAACCGTAGCCGATGAGCTGAATACAATCTTAAATACGCCGGCACGCGCCATTTCTTCAGCCAAAACCAAGCTGCCCAACACATTGTTGTCATAGTATTTCATTGGTTCGGCCACGCTTTCACCGACTGCCTTCAAGCCGGCAAAATGGATGACGGCATCAATTTCGTGTTCTGCAAAGATTTGACGCAACACTTCACGATCACGGATATCCCCTTGGTAAAAAGGCACAGACTTGCCGGTAATTTTTTCCAAGCGCGGGAGGATGTTGGCAGACGAATTGCACAAATTGTCCAAAATCACGGCATTAAAGCCTGATTTCAACAGGGAAACAACGGTATGAGAACCGATAAAACCGGTACCGCCGGTGATAAGAATAGTCATTGGTTTTCCTTAATTAAAATTGTGTTTGGAAGTCGTGAAATCGGTTGGCTGAAAATACAAACACGCTTTCAGATAACCTGATGTAAATGTTGTCAAAGAGGGATTGCTTTATTTGGATATTGTATATTTAGTTACCTGAAAAGTAAAAAAATATGGGATAATCACAGTGTTATGCACAGGGTGCAAAGCGTTATCATTTCAATTTTAATAAAAGGATCTTACCATGTCAGTATCTAACGAAGTTTTGGCGTTGATTTCACAAGTTGCACAAAAACAAGTGTCAGCAAATGAAGAATTGTTGTCTACAGGACTTATTGATTCTGTGAGCGCAATGGATTTGGTTATGGCCATCAAACAAAAATTTGATGTTGATTTGCCGTTTGAGCAACTGGTTGATATTTTGGCAAACTCAGCCAATATCATTCAATATGTTGAAAATAATTACAAAGGCTAAATCATGAAACAATTAAATGAATTCCAAAATCTTGATGATTTTTTGGAATACCGTTTCAGCCAAACTTCGGGAAAAGCGTTAGTTAATGATACTCAGGAATGTTCTTGGGAAGAGTTGCGCGTAAAAATAGCCGCATTTATCGAGGCTTACAAAAGCATAGCAGATATTACCAAAAACATTCCTCTGGTGTTGCACGGCCATAAAGAAATTGATTTTGCAGTGGCAATTTATGCCTGCTTATTAAACAAAATCCCTTTTATTCCGGTGGATAGTATTTATCCTGAAAGCCGTCTGAACAATATCTGCCAACTGTCGAAGGCACGCTTTGTGTACCGTTCGGCAACGCAAACTTTTGAAAAGCAGACTGACGAAGAAGTAGAGCTGGCTGAAAAAGATTTGGCTTACATCATGTTTACTTCAGGAACAACCGGCGCACCTAAGGGTGTGCAAATCGGTCGTGAAGCTGTATTCAACCTGATGAAATGGATGAAAGAGCAGCTTAATTTAGCCGCACCTAATGTGTTTATGAATCAGGCTCCGTTTGCATTTGATTTGTCAATGTACGAAATCTTTGGCAACTTGGCTTACGGTGGTTGCATTGTCATGAACAGTCGTGATGCTATTTCTAATCCTGCCACCTGGATTGATTTTTTGGCCAAACAACAAATTACTACTTGGGTTTCCACGCCTTCTTTTGCCATGCAGCAGCTGCTTAACCCTAAATGCAGTCAGGCTACTTTACCGAGTTTGAAAGAATTTTTGTTCTGTGGCGAAAAACTTGGCAAACCAGTAGTAAATATGATTTTTCAAAAATTTCCCGGTGTCCGCGTTATCAATACCTATGGTCCGACTGAAGCAACTGTAGCAACAACTTACGTTGATATTACACCTGATATGCTGGCGGCAGAAGAAGAGTTGCCTGTAGGCGTTGCCGTGCTTAATTCCAAATTAGAGATTGTTGACGAAGAGATTTGGATTAGCGGCAACCATGTAATGCGTGGCTATCTGAACAACGAAACTGAAAATGCCAAACGCTTGGTAGTACACAGTGCAGATAACCGTACTTATAAAACAGGTGACTATGGTTTTGAAAAAAATGGATTGTTCTATGTACAAGGCCGTAAAGACGAGCAGATTAAGCTCAATGGCTACCGTATCGAACTTTCAGAAATTGAAGAAAAAATCCTTAACCTTAAGGAATTTGCCTTTGATAATGTGGCAGTAGTGGCTTTGAAGCGCAACACAGGCGCAGTATTGCGTTTGGTGTGTTTCTATACAGCCAAGCAAAGTGCAGATACTCAGGCGATCAAAGACGCATTAGTACAAAATTTACCGTCTTACATGATGCCGTCTGAATTTATTCACATTGATGAAATTCCAGTCAGCACCAACCACAAAACCGACAAAAAAGCATTGTTGGAAAAATATCAGCAGGGTTTATAAAATGGATTTATATCAAATTCAGCAAAACATCTTACGAAAAGCCAAGATTGATCCTCAAAAGGTTAACGCTTGGATTTATAACAATCAAAGTATAGTGTTTGATTTTCTGTTGAACGACTATTTTGTCAGCGTCAGTTATACGGTAGTAGGACAAACCTTTAACTTTATTGAGCGCAATAAGAGCAAGGTTTCTCAAATTTCTGGTTTTCCAAAATTTTTGAAATATATTTCAGAAGTCTATGGAAGTTACCCGCAATCGGTTAATCAAGAAAAGACAGTATTGTCTTTTAAATTTGCTGAAGCCGATTGGGCAAAAATTGAGGATAAATTTAGTGAGATTTTAGAAGTTACTTCTATTTATCTTGGTAGCGAATTGTGTTACATCCTGAATGTTGAAAAAAATAAAGGCATTAATTTAGCCGAGTACTTGGATAAGCCGGAAGTTGAATACATTGGTGTCAAAGGCGACAGTAATGAGTTTTTCCTAAGCTATGCTCGGAATCATGGTCTAAGTGATTATGTTTATGAGCTAAATAATAGAGGCTTTTTAGCTGTTGAACACAAAATGGGTGTAAGTGTGTTCCGTCGTGTGAACAAGCACAGCTATAAAGATCTTTTGGCTTATTTCCCAGACTCTTTCCATGAGTTGGAAAATGTCATTTATACTGTTGAAGCACCGAAAGTATTGAGTGCCAACAAGAAAAACCTATTGGTGTTGTTCTCTTATACCAATAAGAGTAATGAGAATATGGTTGACCGTTATTATAGCCACCCATTTCCATTTATCAGCAACAGTATTATGCCAAATACTTATATCATCCGTATGGCTGATG
Organism: Neisseria sp. 20925_1_37; assembly: GCF_041433255.1. NCBI lineage: Bacteria > Pseudomonadati > Pseudomonadota > Betaproteobacteria > Neisseriales > Neisseriaceae > Neisseria > Neisseria sp. 20925_1_37. Next base: position 174,575 of record NZ_JAPWBC010000001.1, read on the forward strand.
TATCAGACGCGTTTGGTAGTCATGGGTTGAATACAAAGTTTGATGAAAATATCGAAGACAATATCCAGCGTTTCATTAAGAGCCTGATGAGTATTTATGGCGTAGATAAGAAAAACGTAGTCATTTGCGGCGCATCATCAGGCGGTACAGGAGCGGTATATCATGGCCTAATTGGTGGGTACAAAACCTTTGCAATCGACCCATTTTTGGGCAACCATAAATACTATGGTGGCAAAGATCCATTGTATCTGCATTCTATCCGTACGCCGATTTTGGAGACTTTCAAAAAGTTACCAGATGTAATTGATCATAACCTTGAAAATCAAGTGGTCATTTCATCGGCTAAAGTATCAGAGTTTTATCCGGATATTAAAGAGCTGAAAGAAGCATTGCCTACAGTTGTATTATGTGAATTTGACTTTGAAAAAATTCAAAAGCACATAGATTTTTCAGGCAACACAGTATTCTTGTCCAATACCATTATCAATAATTTGCTGTTGGACATCCATATCACTGATTCGGACATTAATCTGAACTAAATGCGAAGTAAATAGACAGTAAGTTTAAAATTTACTGTCTATTTTTTTAATATTTGAACCATATTTATCATGTTTGGGGAATGTAATGATAGATAAAACGACTGAAGAATTTCAGCAAGAAATTCTTAAAAATATCAAATTAAAAAATACGTCTGTTGATATTTATTATCAGCAGAATGTGTACTGAAATTTCAAATCTGACCGTGAAACACCATTTTCTGTCAGTTTAAATTTAGTTTGGCAGAAGATTTTCCTGTTTTATCGTAATAAAAGTGAGATAGATAATATCGGAGAAATGTTTCCAAACTTCAGTTTATCTAAGCAGGATGGGGATAATGTATACATTTATGATGTCAGTGCTTTGGATTTTGCCCAAACCTGTGCAGTCTTTATCAAATTGGCCGAACGTGCGGAACAATATTTTTCTGAACGGCCAGTAGTTAACAGCCGTAAAAAAGAAGTGATGTCAGGCAATTATATTGATACTTCCGGAAATAAAATTACTGCACCTGATAATCTGCGAAACTGTCATTTCCAATTTCTAGGAGGAGGTGGGAATGAAGTTGTTATCCACCCTAATGCAAACTTGCGTAATGTGTTTTTGGAATTTTTAGGCAAGGACAGCAAAGTCTATATTGGCGAGAATGTTTCTATGCAAGGCCAATGGTGTTTGGGAGTAGGCTGTACGATTAACATCGGCAGTAAAACTACCAGTACCAATCCGGTTTATATTACTGTTGCCGAACATACAACCTTGTCCATTGGTGAAGATTGTATGTTTGCCACGAATAATCAAATCCGTACTGATGATGCACACCCGATTTATGATGTTCATACTGGCAAACGTTTAAATGTTTCTAAAGACGTTACCATTGGAGACAGAGTGTGGGTAGCCTATGGCGCAACAATTTGGGGTGGTACAAAGATTGGTAGCGGTAGTATTGTTGGTGCATTTTCGGTAGTGAAAAAACATTTTCCTAATAACTGTGTTATTGCAGGCGTGCCGGCTAAAGTCATACGCAAAGATGTATTTTGGGAACGCAATAATGTTTTATACACAGATATAGATGAAGGTAAGGATTTGGCAGAAATGAATCATGTTACCTATATCAATTCAACAGTAGAACTTGATTAGTGCATCTAATAGTAAAGGCCGTCTGAAAACATAAAAGTTTTCAGACGGCCTTTTTTAAGATAAGACAGAGATTACTCTAAACAAGCCAATTGTTTTTTCAGACACTCAGCCTGTAATGCCTTGTCACCTTTCGCTTCGGCTATTTCAGCTGCCAGTTTCCAATATGCTGCTGTGTCTTGTAGAGAGAGACTGTCAAAATAACGTTGTGCTGTTTGATGGTTTTTCAGACGGCATAAAGCAGTTGTATAAAGATACATCGTTTCCGGTGAGGTTTGTGCAAAATCAGCCAATATTTTGGTGACAGACTCCCAATCTTGGTTTTGGGCTAGTTTTTCAGCTTCATACAAGGCCAAAGACGGATTCTCAGGATATTTTTGGCGCAGTTGAGCCAATAGATATCCTTCGCCGTCAGTGTTGCCGGTAGCGTACATTTTTTTCAGATAATCGACTGTTAAATCTTCAGGAATGAAGAGCAGATTTTCTTCAAAGGCACGGTTAAGCTGGGTAAATAGTTTTTCAGAATCACCGCGTAATTTTGCAAGTCTTGCAATCGCTATACGGCAACTTGGATCATTCTGAGTATGGTTTTCAAAAGCAACCAAAAACTGATGCGCGCCTTGTAAGTTACCAAGTTTCATGCAGAGGTAAGAAGCTAATAGCTCGGGTTTGAGATAGCCTTTTGTGCGATCATCCAAGCCATCAATATACGTTTTCAGTAAAGCCAATGCTACAAAATAATTCTGCTCCGATAGCTTTTGTGCTACGGCTAACAAAGGTTGATATGAGTCGGATAAGTCTGTACCTATACGAACAAACAGTTTTTCAGACGGCCTTTTTGCTTGATGAAACGAGGCTGCAAGTAATGCGATAAGTAAATCATTTTGCGTTCCTATATGCTCGTTTTCAGCAAAAAATTCCGCCCCTTTAACGGCATTACCGATATATAAGTCCATTTTTGCATGCCAGTAACCTGCGGTATCGGGATAATCAGGTAACAGGTTTTGCAAAGTATCAAACTGTTTGCTCTCAAATAAAGCATTCAGATAACGATGGCGATAATCAGCTGTTTCTTCCGCATTCAGACGGCCTGTATCAAGCAGAGTTTGAATACGGCTTGCAGCCAAGTCCCATGCCTGATGATTTTCTGCTTGCTCAATCATATCGACCAGAATCGGTAGGTTGTCGACAGTTTCGGCATGATCAAGGGCGATAATAGCTTGATACACACGTTCGCAGTTACCACCTTCCTGAAAGGGGAAAGTATCGCGGATGCGAGCAAGATATTCGGGTTTGGCATGTCCTGATTTTAAAATGTTTTCTAATTCAGTCAGCGTTTCATGCTGATTGATGGTAATAGGGCCAAATCCGTCAGTTTCGTAAGAGAAATAGCCTTTTTGATAGGTGTGTGTACCAGAGAAAAAGGCTTCTTTATCAAATTGATAGTAAATAATTGCCTTATTCAGATAGGCCATGTCAAATGCTACTGATGAGTAGTCGGTAATCAATACGGCGCAACGTCCGAAAAGATTTTGAATACTTTCAGTTTCACGCAGTCCACTCCAGATTTTTATATAGGTAGGGACATTCATTACTTCCAAATAGGGCTCGATATTTGGGTGTGGCGCAAAAATTACTTCGTAGCCGTAGGTTTCTGCCATTTCCTTCAGGCGCTGGTCGTGAAGCAGAGCCTGCCAGTAACGGGCATAGTCAGTTTCCATAAAAGCACTGTTGAGCGTACGAGTATTGCTACCTGTACCGATATTTTGACCGACAATGTTATTGCGCCAAGTTGGCATAATCAGGATCTTGCGACTGTCGGGCTTATTTTTTGATAGTAAGGAGTCGTAGCGTGGAAATCCAGTTAGTGCTACTTCTTTTTCGGTCAGCTTGTAGGTATTGAAGTCAGCCTTAATCGAGCGACTTTCTGGCTCAGTAGTGGTAATGAAACAGTGTAGGTTTTGTTTGCTATTTGTCCATGCAGAAAGATTGTCTTTGGTTACTCCGTGCTGAAGAAAGACAAATTTTTTGCTGTGTTCGTATAAATCCCCAAAATAATTGTTGATGTGTTTTTCCAAATGACTAGAAATGATTTTTTCAGCTTTACGCAAATGTCGTTCATATTCACTACCGCCGAATTCTACAAGTTTGAAGCCTTCTTGTTCGAGACGGTTCCAGTCTGGGGCAGTTTTGTTGAGTACGAAATAGCAAGTTTGTTCAGGGTGGTTCTGCATCATATAACGATAAAAATGCTCAGCGTTGTCGTCAGCTTTAGTTTCCCTATCCATTAAAAGCCAGCTGCCGTCTGAAAGGTATTTTTCAGACGGCGTAAATAAACCGGTAAGTTCATTTAATGCGATGCCGTGCATAAAGGTTTTACCTTTAATTGAAATTCGCATTGCTTTTTTGTTGAGTAGGATATTAATTTTGGCGTTGTCTGCAACGTCACCATAGGGAATCCACAAACGTTTTTCGTAAACAAATAATTGTTCATTTAGCTTATTGACCACGCTTTTTGCATAGACAGGAATAAGATCACGCCCATCGGCTTGCACAGAATATGGCTGGTCAAAATAGGTAAAATAGCTGATAAGGAACTGTTTGCGTTCACGATCGATGTTTTCAATATAGGCGATTTGGAATGGAGGCTCGCTCTGTTTGAACATTCCAAGCATACCAACTTTATGGAATAGCCATACTCCTGCTAAGCCAAATTCCATAATATTTTTTTGATCAATATAATCAAAAACCTGCTGCATTAGATCATAAAAATGTGATTTTTGTTTAGTATCCAACAAATCTAGACGTTCAGGTCTATTAAGCAATTGTTGAATATACCAAGCCATATCATATAATGCAGTTTTTTGTATTGAGGAGGGTACATACCCTAAGCGGTTTTTATAGTTTTTAAGCATAGGCAAGAAGCCGTACTCAAAAACATTAGAAAACTTTTCTACTTTTTGCCAAGAAGTATCTAAAGTAGATGTGCCACTTTCACGTTTTCGATAGAAATAGACGGCATCTCTATCAAACACAGCTTTTGCGTCCTGCAAATCTAATAAATAGTCTGCAATAAATTTGCCATCTTCAAAGTTTGGCTTAACATTGTGGTCAAACACCAAATTCTGTTTTTTAATATGGCTGACTCTGAAAAAGGTTGAGGCAGCAGACATATTGATAAATTTATCGAGCTTGGCAACCTCAATAACGTGGGTTTTGTTAAAACGGAATCTTAGAGGATGACTATCTTTAATGATATTTTGATTTTCAAAGAAAAATTTCATATTAGTAGCTACAGTTACTGCCGACGGATGTTGGCTAATTTGAGTATCTACTGATTTGAAGTAGTCAGGGTGAAGATAATCGTCAGGGTCAGTAAATACTACCCATTCAGTTTGTGTATGTTGCAAACCCAGATTGCGTGCCGAGGCTTGGCCGCCATTTTCTTTGTAAAAATAATGGATATTTTGGGGAAACTTGGCTTGCCATCGTTTGATGATTTCTGCCGAATGGTCGGTTGACCCATCATCTACTAGAATGATTTGAATGTGTTTTTTGAAATTCAAGCTTTGTTTGACGATACTGTCAAAGTATTCATCAAGGTATTTTTCGACGTTATAAACGGCTGAAACGATTGTAAATTGATTATTACCTTCGTATTTTAAGGGAAGGTATTTTTTGAGTTTCATTACGCGTTTGGCGTACATGTCGCGGAAAAAGAGTTTAGGGTCTCGTAAGAGCTTCCGAAATTTTTTATTATTCATTTTTTTGACCTTTTATTTTTATTTGGTTTTGAAGTAATTTTCCAGCATTTGAATCAGTTTGTCCTGGTAGTTTTCAATCTGTTGCTGGCTGTGAAAATCGTTGGCACAAAAAGAGTGTGGCTGCCGCCCATTTTTTTTATTTTCCAAGAGCTTGATATATTGGGCAGGCGCTTTGTTGGAACGGATATTAAAATAATAACATATTTCATTACCTACTGTAGATTTCCTGTTTAAAAACATCAGCCAAGGTACGAGGAAGGTGGCAAGATTGAGATCGTGGTTAGAACGGAAACGGTTGGATAAAAAGGCTTCAATCTCAGTACGGTAGTGCTGCCAAGCAAATTGAAAGCTGCTTTTATGCAGTGGGATATAGGTGTGTACTAACGGACGGTCGATGTGGCAATCGTAGTGCTGTTGTAATAGTGCGATACAGTTTTTTGAGGCGGAAAGAGTTGGTGTATCGGTTCCTCTTTCGGACATTTGTTTTAGGCTTTTGTCTGCAATAAAAAGTGAAGCAATCCCGTTGGCGTGAAAAAAATGTTCCTTCGGTAATGGTCGGGCAACAAATACATCATCGTTAAAATAGATGAAGTGTTCATTTAGATTGGGAATGTTGTGCAAGTGTGCTTCGATTACATGCGAATTGAAGGTGGGCAGGTATTGCGGGTCAATGATTTGACTGTGATCTATTATGCTGACATTGGGATAGTCGGCAGGATTGAGCCAGTCGGGGCGTTGGTTATCGGTAATGATGTAGATATGGTTTACCCACGGCAGGAAGGTACGCACGCTGTGAAGTGAATAGTAAAGTTCGTTGTGGTTGCTGAAACGGGCTTCGTCATTATTGTGGAGTGCGTTTTGTTCGGCAGTAGGGCTATGTTGGCGCCGACGTTGCTGCCATTTGGAATCTTGGTTATTTACCCATGTGAAAACGACATCAACTTTAATAGGGTGAAGGTTGATACTATTTTCAAGTTCGGCTAAATACAGGGTATTGTCGATAATGACTGGTTCGTCAGACTCTGTTGTACGCTGTTCGGCGTTGCGGACAGGGTATCTTTTGTTGAGATAGTCGCGGAAGAATACACCTGGTTGTCGAATCAGTTTTTTAAGTTTTCTCATGACGGTATTCGCTGTAATGTGATGTTTTTTGATACTTATGTCAGGTTTTCAGACGGCCTAATATTTCATCAGGTGTTATAATGGCTGTGCGTAATTAAAAGTATAGTGAGATTTAATCAATGTTGAAAGCAGAATGTCTTACCCGCAGGGGCATGTTATTGTTGTACGTCAGTCTGTTGGCTGCATGCTCTTCTCTTCCTAATTCTGGTCCGAGTACGCGAAATGTTGTTGCTTTGGGGCAACAGCAGGCTACAGCCGAAGTGCCGGAGGTGGAATTGATTGATGTGAATGGTGCGGTAGCTCAGTCGCTATATCAAGCGCAAGTTAATCAGTCATTTGCTCAGCTGGGCGATGGTACGTCATCAATAGGGGCTATCAATATAGGTGATGTGCTGGACATTACGATTTGGGAAGCTCCTCCGGCTGTGCTGTTCGGTGGGGCTTTGTCGTCTACCGGTTCGGGTAATGCTCAGCAAACGAAGCTTCCTGAACAGATGGTCAGCTCTGCAGGTACGATTTCTGTGCCGTTTATCGGCGATGTGTCTGTCCTCGGTAAAACACCGGTTCAGGTGCAAAACATTATTAAAGGCCGTCTGAAAAAAATGGCGAACCAGCCGCAGGTAATGGTGCGCATGGTGCAAAACAATGCGGCGAATGTATCGGTTATCCGCGCGGGTAACAGTGTGCGTATGCCTTTGACGGCTGCAGGCGAGCGTGTGTTGGATGCGGTGGCTGCCGTGGGCGGTTCGACTGCGAATGTTCAGGATACGAACGTACAGCTGACACGTGGCAATGTTGTCAGAACGATTGCTTTGGAAGACTTGGTGGCGCATCCGCGTCAAAATATTTTGTTGCGCCGCGGTGATGTAGTAACAATGATTACTAATCCAAGCACGTTTACGTCTATGGGTGCGGTTGGTCATACGCAGCAGATTGGTTTCTCTGTGAAGGGCTTGTCTTTGGCTGAGGCTGTGGGACGTATGGGCGGTTTGCAGGATTATCGTGCAGATGCGCGCGGTGTATTTGTATTCCGTTATGCGCCTTTGTCCGAGTTGCCTCCGGAAAAACAATCTAAATGGGTTGAAAAGGGCTATGGCGATCGTGCGGAGATTCCTGTGGTCTACCGTTTGAACCTGGCAGATGCGAATTCTATGTTTTGGATGCAGCGTTTCCCTGTGAAGGATAAGGACGTGGTGTACGTATCGAATGCGCCGATGGCTGAAGTACGCAAGTTCTTGTCATTTGTGTTCTCGCCTGTGGTTAGCGGTGCGAACAGTATTAATAATTTAGTGAACTAATGGGAAAAATAATGTCTGAGCAAGTTTCTGCAAATGTGGATGTGAAACCGGAACAACCAGCTCCCGAAAAGAAAAAGGCCAAAAAGTCTTGGTTGCGTAAGATTAAGCCGTTGCTTTGGGTAACGGTTATCGTGCCGACTTTGTGTTCCGGTGTGTATTACGGACTATTTGCTTCTGATCAGTTCACATCCCAGTCCAGCTTTGTGGTGCGTTCTCCTAAGAGCCAATCGTCTTTGAATGGCCTGGGCGCTATTTTGCAGGGGTCTGGTTTTTCTCGTGCGCAAGACGATATTTATACCGTGCAGGAATATATGCAGTCGCGTTCGGCTTTGGACGCGTTGCGTAAGAAAATGCCCGTTCGTGATTTTTATGAAAAAGAAGGCGACATTTTCAGCCGTTTTAATGGTTTTGGCCTGCGTGGCGAGGATGAGGCCTTTTATCAATACTACCGCGATAAGGTATCCATCCATTTTGACTCTGTCTCAGGCATTTCCAATTTGAGCGTTACATCGTTCAATGCCGGTGAATCTCAAAAGATCAATGATGCTTTGCTCAAACAGGGTGAGGTATTGATCAACCAGCTGAACGAGCGTGCGCGTCAAGATACGATTCGTTATGCTCAAGAAGTGGTCAATTCGGCCGAAGAACAAGTCAAAGAGGCTTCGGCTCAATTGACCAAATTCCGTGTGTCCAACGGTATTTTTGACTTGAAGGCGCAATCCGATGTGCAAATGGGTTTGGTGTCTAAATTACAGGATGAATTGATTGTCATTCAGACCCAGCTTGACCAGGTAAAAGCCGTTACGCCTGAAAACCCGCAAATTCCAGGTTTGATTGCGCGTGAGAAGAGCTTGCGTAAAGAAATCTCGCAACAAATGAAAGCGATTTCCGGCGGTGGCGAGGGTTCATTGTCCAATCAGGCGGCGGAATATCAGCGCGTGTATTTGGAAAACGAATTGGCCGAAAAACAATTGGCTGCGGCGATGACTTCTTTGGAAAGTGCAAAAGCGGAAGCAGATCGTCAGCAATTGTATTTGGAAGTGATTTCCCAGCCGAACAAACCTGACTTGGCGCATGAGCCAAACCGTCTGTACAACATCGTGGCAACGTTTGTCATCGGTTTGATTGTCTATGGCATTGCCGTGTTGCTGTCTGCAAGTATCCGTGAGCATAAAAACTGATGAAAGAGCTACATAAAACATCGTTTTTGGAGTCGCTGCTTATCCAAAAAAGGGTAATCGGCGCACTCTTAATGCGTGAAATTATTACTCGCTACGGTCGTAATAACATTGGTTTTTTGTGGTTATTTGTCGAACCTTTGCTGCTGACTTTGGTCATGGTGTTGATGTGGAAGTTTTTCCGCATGAACAACGTGTCGGCTTTGAATATCGTGGCTTTCACGCTGACAGGCTATCCGATGATGATGATGTGGCGTAATGCCTCTAATCGTGCCATCGGTTCGATTGCGGCCAACACAAGCCTGCTGTATCACCGAAATGTACGTGTTTTAGATACCATTTTTGCGCGTATGTTGTTGGAGATTGCCGGTGCTACGATTGCGCAGGTCGTGATTATGTTCGCATTGGTCATCATCGGTTGGATTGATGTACCGGCAGATATTTTCTATATGTTGTTGGCTTGGCTTTTGATGGCTATGTTTGCCGTTGGATTGGGGTTGGTCATCTGTTCGGTGGCGTTTCATTTTGAGCCGTTTGGCAAGGTTTGGAGTACCATCAGTTTTGTGATGATGCCTTTGTCCGGCGTGTTTTTCTTCGTACACAACCTGCCTCAGCAGTTGCAACACTATGTACTGATGATTCCGATGGTGCATGGTACAGAAATGTTCCGTGCTGGATATTTTGGTAACAGCGTTACGACTTACGAAAATCCTTGGTATATTTTGTTGTGTAATTTAGTTTTGCTGCTGCTTGGTTTGGCGATGGTGGCGAGATTCAGCAAAGGGGTTGAGCCGCAATGATTTCAGTTGAACACGTTTCCAAACGCTATCTGACCCGCCAAGGTTGGCGGACAGTCTTGCACGATATCAACTTCAAAATGGAGAAGGGCGAGAAAATCGGTATTCTCGGCCGCAACGGTGCAGGTAAATCGACGCTCATCCGTTTGATCAGTGGCGTTGAGCCGCCAACCACGGGCGAAATCAAGCGGACGATGAGTATTTCTTGGCCTTTGGCATTCTCCGGAGCGTTTCAAGGCAGTCTGACCGGTATGGACAATTTGCGTTTCATCTGTCGGATTTACAATGTCGATATCGATTATGTGAAGAACTTTACCGAAGAGTTTTCCGAGCTGGGGCAGTATCTTTACGAGCCGGTCAAGCGTTATTCTTCAGGTATGAAGGCGCGTTTGGCATTTGCTTTGTCGTTGGCGGTAGAGTTTGACTGCTATTTGATTGACGAAGTGATTGCAGTGGGCGACTCGCGCTTTGCCGATAAATGTAAGTACGAGTTGTTTGAAAAGCGCAAAGACCGTTCCATCATTTTGGTATCGCACAGCCACAGCGCCATGAAGCAATATTGCGATAATGCGATGGTGCTGGAAAAAGGGCATATGCACCAGTTTGAAGATATGGACAAAGCCTACGAATATTATAATTCGCTGCCTTAAAGCGATTGTTTTTTAAATCAGGCCGTCTGAAATTTCAGACGGCCTGTCCGTTGGAATTCTATTGATGAACATTACTCAAATTCTTTCCCAAGAACTTTCGGCTACGGCTGCTCAAATCAATGCCGCCATTAAGCTTTTGGACAACGGCGCGACCGTACCCTTTATCGCGCGTTACCGTAAAGAAGCCACGGGTGGGCTGGACGATACGCAGTTGCGTCAGCTTGCCGAGCGGTTGCAATACCTGCGCGAGTTGGAAGAGCGCAAAGCCGTTGTTTTAAAAAGCATTGAAGAGCAAGGCAAGCTTTCAGACGACCTCAGGGCGCAAATTGAAGCCGCCGACAACAAAACCGCGCTGGAAGACCTGTATCTGCCCTACAAGCCCAAACGCCGTACCAAAGCGCAAATCGCGCGCGAACACGGTTTGCAGCCGCTGGCGGACGTGTTGCTTGCCGAGCAGCCGCAGGACGTGGAAGCCGCCGCGCAAGGCTATCTGAACGAAAACGTCCCCGATATCAAAGCCGCGCTGGACGGCGCGCGCGCGATTCTGATGGAGCAGTTTGCTGAAGATGCGGAACTCATCGGCACGCTGCGCGACAAGCTGTGGAACGAAGCCGAAATCCACGCGCAAGTCGTTGAAGGTAAAGAAACCGAAGGCGAAAAATTCAGCGATTATTTCGACCATCGCGAACCTGTCCGCACTATGCCCAGCCACCGCGCTCTGGCGGTTTTGCGCGGCCGCAACGAAGGCATTTTGAACATCGCGCTCAAATACCAGCCCGACGACACGCCGATTACGCAGCAAAGCGAATACGAGCAAATCATCACCCGCCGTTTTAAGGTTTCAGACGGCTGCAAATGGCTGCGCGATACCGTACGTCTGACTTGGCGCGCAAAAATCTTTTTATCGCTGGAACTTGAAGCCCTAAATCGTTTGAAAGAAGCCGCCGACACTGATGCGATTACCGTGTTCGCCCGCAATCTCAAAGACTTGTTGCTCGCCGCGCCCGCCGGACGGCTGACCACTTTGGGTCTCGACCCCGGCTACCGCAACGGCGTGAAATGCGCTGTAGTGGACGATACGGGCAAGCTGCTGGATACCGTCATTGTCTATTTGCATCAAGAAAACAATATGTTGGCAACACTGTCGCGCCTGATTAAGCAGCACGGCGTGAAACTCATCGCCATCGGCAACGGTACCGCCAGCCGCGAAACCGACAAAATCGCGGGCGAACTGGTGCGCGGAATGCCAGAAATGGGGCTGCACAAAATCGTCGTTTCCGAAGCTGGCGCGTCGATTTATTCCGCGTCCGAACTGGCGGCGCGCGAGTTCCCCGATTTGGACGTTTCCCTGCGCGGCGCGGTGTCTATTGCCCGTAGGCTGCAAGACCCGCTCGCCGAGTTGGTTAAAATCGATCCCAAATCCATCGGCGTAGGTCAGTATCAGCACGATGTGAACCAAAGCCAGCTCGCCAAATCGCTGGACGCAGTGGTTGAAGACTGTGTGAATGCCGTCGGCGTGGATGTGAACACCGCCTCCGCCCCGCTCTTGGCGCGGATTTCCGGTTTGAATCAGACCCTTGCCCAAAACATCGTCGCCTACCGCGATGAAAACGGCGCGTTCGACAGCCGCAAAAAATTGCTGAAAGTGCCGCGTTTGGGCGAAAAAACCTTCGAGCAGGCGGCAGGCTTTTTGCGGATTAATGGCGGCAAAGAGCCGCTGGACGCGAGCGCCGTCCACCCCGAAGCCTATCCTATCGTTGCCAAAATGCTGGCGCAACAAGGCATTACCGCAACCGAACTCATCGGCAACCGCGATCGCGTGAAGCAAATCAAAGCATCCGACTTTATCGACGAACGCTTCGGCCTGCCGACCATTTTAGACATCCTGTCCGAGCTGGAAAAACCCGGCCGCGACCCGCGCGGCGAGTTTCAGACGGCCTCATTCGCTGAAGGTATCCATGAAATCAGCGACTTGCAAGTCGGCATGATACTCGAAGGCGTGGTTTCCAACGTCGCCAACTTCGGCGCGTTCGTGGACATCGGCGTCCATCAGGACGGCTTGGTGCACATCTCCGCCCTGTCCAACAAGTTCGTCCAAGACCCGCGTGAAGTGGTGAAAGCCGGCGATGTGGTGAAAGTAAAAGTGCTGGAAGTCGATGCTGCGCGTAAACGCATTGCGCTGACTATGCGGTTGGATGACGAACTGGGTGGCACAGCCAAAGGCAACAGGCCGTCTGAAACCCGACATCAAGAACGCCGCGACCGCAAACCCCAACGCAACGAGCGTGTCCCAACCAATTCGGCAATGGCAGATGCGTTTGCGAAGCTGAAGCGGTAAGGTAGAAAACCAATTGAAGGCCGTCTGAAAAGTGATGTTCAGACGGCCTTTATCGTATGGGGTGAATTAGATAATTAGTGGAGTGGATATAGTGATGCGTCTATTGAATCTTACCGATACATTTTGTAGTAGGCACATGCAAACAAGCGTATAGTTCCAAATATCACAAACCCATCATCACAACTTTAGGAGTTCAAACCATGAAACCTGTTTTGTTTGCTGCGCTGATTTCCTGTTTCTCCGTTGCTGCGTATGCGGTCTGTACCGACAGCCAGCAGCAGTGCGTGATTTATAAAAACGGCAACGTCGCGACAGAAGGCGGCTGTACGGTCAGCAAATGCCAGAATGCCGATGCGCAAGTGTTGAAATGGAAGCTGAAAAACGGCAAAGGCGTAACCGTTGAAATCGGAAAAAACGGTAAGGTTTTGGTGAACAAGAAACCGGGTGCGAAAGCGAACAACAGCAATGCGTCAGGCATGGGTTTGACATGCTATGCCGCCGATGCGGACAAACGCGAACAGTTCTGCTCGACCAATTATTGATTGGGTTGTTGCTTTGATTAAAGGCCGTCTGAAAAGTGTTTCAGACGGCCTTGATGTTTATCCTTCCGATATTTTTTCATTGAGAAAGTCGATAAAGCTGCGCACTTTCGCACTGAGAAATGCCCTGTCGACATAAGTGGCGTTCAGTTGGTCTGTCCAGATGGTGTAATCGGGCAGGAGTTGGATCAATGTACCATCCTTCAATTCCTGCTGAACTGCCCAAAGGGGCTGATAGCCTATGCCTGCGCCTGCTTTAATCAGCTCGCGTATCATCAGTGTGTTGTCGCTGCGGATAACCGGGGAGAGATGGAGAATGGCTTTTTCTCCTGTGGCGCGGTGGGTAATTTCCCAGTTTTGTTGACTGGTATAGGAAGGCAGAATGGCTTGATGCTGCATGACGGCTTCGGGTGTATCGGGTGTGCCGTGTCGGGCAAGATAGTCGGGGGCGGCAAGCAGGACGAACTCAATTTTGGCCAGTGGTTTGACGATCAGCGAAGGGGAGGGGGTTTTGGAAACGCGCAAGGCGAGATCGAAGCCTTCGGCGATAAGGTCGATATGGCGGTTGTCGAGGACGAGGTCAAGCGTGACTTTGGGATAACGCTGGCGGTATTCGGCCAACCATGCGCTCATATTGCCGCCTGCAAACCACAGGGGCATGGTAACGCGCAACATACCTTGCGGCGTGTCGGCGCCGCCTGCCGCTTTTTGGGCAGCGGTGTCCAAGGTATCCAGCGCGTAGCTGCATTGGCGGTAGTATTCTTCGCCTGCTTCGGTCAGGTGGAGGTTGCGGCTGTTGCGGTGTAAGAGCTTGGCTTGAATGGTGTTTTCCAGATGGCTGACGTGTTTGCTGGCCATGGCGGTGGAGATGTCGAGCTGATCGGCGGCACGGGTAAAACTGCCGCTTTGAACAACTTGGCGGAAAACTTTTAGGCTAAATAGAGTATCCATTATTTCTTATTAGGAAACGTTGTATCAATAATTCGAGTATATATCTCTTACTGGGAATTATCTATACTGCACTTATTGAAATTGCTCCCTACCTCTTCAGGTAGCCATTAAAATAAGGATTATTCAGATGTCAGCCCTCAAATCATTCCAACCTGTTGTATTGTCTGTCTTGCGTATTGTTGCGGCGTATCTGTTTTTGCTGCATGGCACGGCCAAGTTTTTCAGTTTTCCGATGTCCATGGGCGGCGCGCCTGAAGGCTTGATGCTGGTGGCCGGTATTTTGGAAATTGTCGGCGGTATCTTATTGATATTGGGCTTGTTTACCCGTCCAGCCGCGTTTGTTTTGTCCGGTCAGATGGCAGCCGCCTATTTTATGGCACACGCGTCCTCGGGTAATGTTTTGTTTCCATTGGCCAACCATGGCGAATCTGCCGTTTTGTTCTGCTTTGTGTTCCTGTACCTGGCAGTAGCCGGTGGCGGAGCGTGGGCTTTGGATAACGTTTTTGGTAAAGATAAAGATTAATTTAAGGAAAAGATCATGACTTATTCTGTTTTGCAACAAGCTGCTGAAACCCGTCGTTCTATTTATGCATTGAACAACACCCTGCCTCTGTCCAATGAGGAAGTAACCAAAATCATCGAACACGCCGTTTTGCATACGCCGTCTGCTTTCAATTCGCAATCTGCCCGAGTGGTCGTATTGTTTGGCGAAGAACATGCCAAAGTGTGGCATTTTGTCGAAGAAGCGTTGCGTGCAATTGTTTCTGCCGAGCAGTTTGAAGCCACTGCACAAAAACTGAACCTGTTTAAAGCAGGCGCGGCAACAGTTTTGTTCTTTGAAGATCAAGATGTTGTCAAAGGTTTGCAAGAGCAGTTCCCATCTTATGCGGCCAACTTTCCGATCTGGGCGGATCAGGCAAATGCCATGGTTCAATATGCTGTATGGACAACATTGGCGGCTGCCGGTATCGGCGCCAATCTGCAACACTACAATCCACTGCCTGATGCGGCCATTGCCAAAGAATGGAACTTGCCGGAAAGCTGGTTGTTGCGTGCGCAAATGGTGATTGGCGGTATCGCGGCTTCAGCCGGTGAAAAAGCCTTCCAACCAATCGAAGGCCGTCTGAAAGTATTTGGCGCATAAATGAAATGATGTTTTAAACAAAGGGCGTAATGTTTGCGCCCTTTTTGAAATACCAAAATTAAAAAGGCCGTCTGAAAACAGTTTCAGACGGCCTTTTATCTATGCCATGAAATCAACCGCGGCGCCAAGTCGTACCGCCGGCGTTGTCTTCCAGAATGATTTTGTGTTCGTTCAGAAGGTCGCGGATGCGGTCGGATTCCGCCCAGTTTTTATCCGCGCGCGCCTGTTTGCGGCGGGCGATCAAATCGTCGATTTCCTCGTTGGACAGGCCGTCTGAAACCGCACCGCCTTGCAGAAATTCAATCGGATCGCGTTGCAACAGACCGATGATGCCGCCCAAGGCTTTCAGGCAGCCGGCGAGGTGCGTATCATTGGTTTTGTTCACTTCGCCTGCCAGCTCAAACAACACGGCAACCGCTTCGACCGTACCGAAATCGTCATTCATGGCGGCGTAGAAGCGGCGGGTGTAGTCATTGGCGTTTTCAGATAAATCAAACTCAGCCGCTGGTGTGTTTTTCAACGTGGTGTACAGACGGGTCAGCGCGCCTTTTGCGTCGTCCAAATGCGCGTCGGAGTAGTTCAACGGGCTGCGGTAGTGGGCGCGCAGGATAAAGAAACGCACGACTTCAGGGTCGTATTGTTTCAACACTTCGCGGATGGTGAAGAAGTTGCCCAATGATTTGGACATTTTTTCACCGTCCACACGGATGAAGCCGTTGTGCAGCCAGTATTTGACGTGGCTGGCGATGCTTTGACCGTGGTGGGTTTGCGCGTGGTCATGTCCGCAGGTGTGGCCTGTCGCGCCGACACTTTGGGCGATTTCATTTTCATGATGAGGGAACTGCAAGTCCGCGCCGCCGCCATGAATATCGAAAGTATCGCCGAACAGGTTTTCACTCATGGCCGAGCATTCGATGTGCCAACCCGGACGGCCGTTGCCCCACGGGCTTTCCCATGCCGGCTCGCCTGCTTTGGCCGCTTTCCACAATACAAAATCAAGCGGATCGCGTTTGAAACCGTCTACTTCCACGCGTTCGCCTGCGCGCAGGTCGTCTAGCGATTTGCCCGATAATTGGCCGTAAGCGGCAAACTCGCGCACGGCGTAGTAAACGTCGCCGTTTGAAGCAGGGTATGCCTTGCCGTTTTGAATCAGGGTTTCAATCATGGCAATCATCTGCGGAATGTTTTCTGTTGCCTTCGGCTCAATATCCGGACGCAACACACCCAAAGCATCGGCATCTTCGTGCATAGCCTGAATGAAACGCGCAGTCAGTTCGCCGATGGTTTCGCCGTTTTCAGCCGCGCGGGCGATGATTTTGTCGTCGATGTCGGTGATATTGCGCACATAAGTAAGCGGATAACCGCACTCGCGCAGCCAGCGGGCAATCATGTCGAACACAACCATCACACGGGCATGGCCTAAGTGGCAATAGTCGTAAACAGTCATGCCGCAAACGTACATACGCACGTTTTTAGGGTCGATGGGGGAGAAGGGTTCTTTTTGACGGGTAAGGGTGTTGTAGATGGTGGCCATGGGAGAGTTTTATTAATTAAATAATTTATTTTTAGGCTTCCTATAGAACTAAAATTTTAACCTCTTCCTTGGTCATTTGATTTTTGAGATTTTTAGGGAAAAGATAAATTAAAGTTCTAAAGGAAGTTTAGTAGAAAATTAAATTAGCCGAATGATCGAGAAAAGACTCTCTGTTGCTCTTCATGCTGGAACGCTTGACTCTTCTCAGCTACTAATTCTTGTTGTCTATCTTGGTTTAGCGCTACATTTTGACGGATTTTTTCGTCAAAAAGAGCAACCTGCTCAGGATGTTCTGCAAGTACCCTTTGAGCATATGAACCATCAGTATCATTGATAAGTCCTCGCAGCATACCTTTGACTTCATCATACTTAGATTGTGGTCTTTTTGTGGCAGAGGAAGCTGAAGCAAGATTATTTATAGTATCCTGCTCTTTTGCAAGAAGATTACTATTAGTTGCTTCGTTGGCAAAAAGTCGGGCAAATTGGTCTTCTGATATGTTCGAATTCTCTGAAAGGTTTAATGTTTTTTTACCCCAGTTAATGGCATCATTCATTATATCTTTTATGAATTTAACATCTTTTCCTACTTTTCGAGCTTCTTCTTCAAATTCTGTGCGGAATTCTTTAATCAGTTGTATATTATCTAAGGCAAAGGTATGGTCTTTAGTAGATAAACCACCATTTTTGAAGTTGTTGAGTCCATGACTGTAGACAGCACCAGTTATTGCAACTGCCCATGTACGGTTTGGGGTTATGTTCAATTTGCCAAAGCCACCTAGATACAATACTATCTGTTCAGTTTTATTCAGGTAATGTTTAACATTACCTAAATGCGGACTGGCAGCGCTTACGGGATCCATACCGCGGACGTGGTTTGTGATTAATTGGGCATTAGATTGTTTACCTGGTTGTTTTTCTTGCAGATTAGCCGCACCGTAGGCGTTAAATGTTTCGGTTCTTTGGCCATAATTGTAGCCGCACAATTGTGCTAGAGCTCCGCCGAGAGAGTGTCCTGACTGGTGAATTACGGCTCCTGGATAACGTGTTTGAGTTAATGATATAGCTATTTCTGTCAATTTCTTGGCATCGGGATATTGATTGTTTCCTTGATTGACTGCCATGCCTAAATCGGTCAGTATATCTGTGGCTTTTGCATTTTTTTCGGGCCATGTACCTCTATGAGTAACAACTAGTTCATTGGTGTCTTTTCTGTACAGGACATAGCCGTCGTAGCCAGATTTAGTATGGAGAGATTTGACAACTTCATATTCTACATTGTCAATTCCTCGAATATGTTGACCTTCTTTTAGATTTTTATAAGCTAAATCAGCAGTTGCAAGATAATTTTGCGTTTTCATATTTAGGCTCTCCGTATTTCAAGTTCAATACTAAATGCATCTTTTAAATCAATGCCTCTTTGTTGCGCTTGTTCTGCTGTAACTCCACTGGAAACAAGACCAGTTTCACTATCTAACCAAGTAGCAATTGGATAATCTGCTTTTTGGTGATAGTAGATTAAGTTTGCTGTTGTACCTTTTTCTGCCATATTTTTCCATACGGTATCGTCAATATATGCTGAAAAAAGGGTACTTTTTTTATTGTTATCAGCTTTGAATTCTAGAGAAACACCATAATTTTCCCACAAACACACTCCCTGACCAAAATAGTCTTCATTCAAAGGCCTGTCGGTATAAAATTCCCCTTGATAAACTGTATCGCTGATTTTTTTTAAGGTAAATTCAGGTTGGTAAACTGCATACGCGGTTGCGCCAGCTGCACGGTTGGTGGTAATCATACAATTCTTTGCATCATAGTTTTCTACCAGTCTGGAAATTTCAAATTTTCCTGGTGCATTTTTAAACGTAACCGTCAATTCGTATTTTTGATGCTTTTTCGGATTCTCCGTTACAACAGGGTCACTTTCTGCTTTGGGCAGTCCGTGAAAGTCATAAGCTGAATCAAACATTTTTCCATCCTCCAAGTTGCAGGCTGATAGCAGAATTGCTGAGCCTATTAAGGTTAATACTTTTTTCACTCCAAAATCCTTTCTGGGTTCGTAATTTTATTAAAAAATTACATCTTTCGGATAGTCTAAACCAAATTTAGACTACTAAAAAATTATTCAGCCTTAAGAATTTCCGTATTTGTTTTAGGTTGTTTTTCTGCTGTTTCTATTTCAACCTGCTCCGCTTCAGCTTTCTCGGTTTCGATGCGTTTTTTCTCGGTCAGGTATTGGTTGATTTGGTGTACCAATTCCTGTGTGCCTTGATGGGTCAGGGCGCTGATTTGGAAGAGGCGCGGGGTTTCCATATCGAATTGGAAACGGTCGTCTGGTTTCGGGTAGTCCCAGCCGATGGCTTCGAGGAAGGCGGCGCTACGTGCTTGGGCTTCTTCTTCATTGAGCATGTCGAGTTTGTTGAGTACCAGCCAGCGCGGTTTGTCGTAGAGTTCTTCGTCGTATTTGCGTAATTCGTTGATGATGGCAAGTGCTTCTTCGGCGGGGTTGACGGCTTCGTCAAAGGGCGCCAAATCGACGACGTGCAACAGCAGGCCGGTGCGCGATAGGTGTTTGAGGAAGCGGTGGCCGAGGCCTGCGCCTTCTGCTGCGCCTTCAATCAGTCCGGGGATGTCTGCCATGACGAAGCTGTGGTTTTCGTCGATGCGCACAACGCCTAAATTCGGATGCAGGGTGGTGAAGGGGTAGTTGGCGATTTTGGGACGTGCGGCGGATACGGCGGTAATCAGGGTGGATTTACCGGCGTTGGGCATGCCTAATAAGCCGACGTCGGCGAGGACTTTAAGCTCGAGTTGCAGGGAACGGGTTTCACCTTCTTCGCCGGGCGTGGATTGTTTGGGCGCACGGTTGACGGAGGATTTGAAGTGGATGTTGCCCAAGCCGCCTTTGCCGCCCTTGGCGAGGCAGACGCGCTGGCCGTGATAAGTGAGGTCGGCGACGATTTCGTCGGTGTCGAGGTCGCGGATAAGGGTGCCGACGGGCATTTTGAGGACGATGTCGTCCGCACCTGCGCCGTAGCGGTCGGAGCCGTGGCCTTTTTCGCCATTTTTGGCTTGATAGCGTTTGACGAAGCGGTATTCGACGAGGGTGTTGGTGTTTTCGTCGGCTTCTGCCCAAACGCTGCCGCCTTTGCCGCCGTCGCCGCCGTCAGGGCCGCCGCGGGGTACGAATTTTTCGCGGCGGAAACTGGTTGCGCCATTACCGCCTTTGCCTGCGGCGACTTCGATTTTTGCTTCGTCGATGAATTTCATGGTGTTCTCTTACTGGGTATTCGGTTGTTTCAGACGGCCTTTGTTGATAGAGGAGTTTGGTGTCTGAACGGATAAAATGTTGCTTATTATAAAGGATATTTCGGTTTTAGGCCGTCTGAAATATGGTTTCAGACGGCCTTGGATTTATTGGGCGAGGGCTTGGTCGATTTCTTGGTAGAGTTGGGTGAAATTGGGTTCGCCAACGTAGGTTTTGAGGATGTTGCCGTTTTTGTCGATCAGGACGGAAGTCGGGTAAACCTGTGTGCCAAAAGCTTTTGCGGCAGTTTTGTCGGCATCGTACATGACGGTGAAAGGAAGGCCGTATTCTTTGACGTACTGATGGACGCTCTCAATAGGGTCGATGGGCTGGGCAATGCCGAGGACTTGGAAATTTTTGCCTTGATAGTCTTGGGCGGTTTTGATGATTTTAGGCATCTCGCTTACGCAGCCGGGGCAGGAGGGAAACCAGAAGTTAATGAGGGTAACTTTGTCTTTCAAATCGGCGTTGGTAATGGTTTTGCCTTGCAGGTCGGGCAGGGCGAAATCAGGGGCGGCTTTGTTGCTGGGGATAAGGACGAAGGCAAGAAGCGCGCCAATCGTGGCAACGACAAGGAGTGTGAGTATTTTTTTCATGATGTAAGGTTTTGGATTGCGTGTGCTAAGGTTTGGGGAACGCTGATGCTGCGGCCGCTTTCGCTGCTGACGGGCATAAGGGTAACTTCGGCTTCGATGGCGGCTTTGCCATTGGGCAGGGTCGCGGTTTGGCTGAGGATGATGTGGCGTGTGCCGATGTCTTTCAGACGGCCTGTAAAGGTCAAGACATCGCCTTCAAGCGACGGGCGGCGATAGCGGATGTCAACGCGTGCAACAACGAGCATGATGCCTTTGAGTTCGGACAGAAGGTCATGCTCTTGAAAAAACGTCCAGCGCGCTTCTTCGAGAAATTCGAGATAGCGCGCATTGTTGACGTGGCCGTAGCCGTCGAGGTGGTAGTTGCGGACGGTCAGTTTCATCAGTTGAGATTGATGGGTTGGAACTCTTCGCGTGCGATTGGTTCGTGTTCAAGGTCGGTAATTACGGTGGAAAGTTGGATGTCGAACCATTCGTTGAAAATGTCGGCGTCCAAATCCGGCCATTCGCTTTCGTCTTCGCACCAGTCGGCCAATTCGGCAGCAAAAATGTCTTCAAAACGCGCTTCGATTTCGTCCCATACTTCGTCGGCAGTTTCGCACGGGCGAACGAGGTAGGAGTTGGCATCAGCTTGGATATCTTCAAGTGTCAGGCCGTCAAGGTGATTGCCGGGCAGGGATTTCAGCCAGTTCCAAAAAGGATCGAGGGGGATAAGCAGGAAGACGCTGCGGTTGACTTCGTACATGGTGTTTTCCTTGGTTTCTGTATAGTTGAATGATATAGCAAAGGTGGTGGACTGGCTATCTTTTGGGGGATAAAGGCCGTCTGAATTTCAGACGGCCTTTATTTTTGGGAACAATCAGGGGTTTTCTGATGGTGTTTGATACAGGGTTTGGGGGTTGGCTGTATCGGGGATTTCTGCAGGAGCGGATTGGGGTGCTACCGGTTCGGAAGTGGTGTTGCTGTCCACCAGGTCATCGATGTCGATGTTGTCGTCTTCGTTTTGAGGGAGCGTGCCGCCGGTTTGTTGGGTGCGGACTTTCATGTAAAGGTCGCGTGTGTAGCTGTATTTGTCGATGGCTGCGCCTTCGAGGCTGTCGGTCAGGTCGAGCAGTTCTTCACGGGTATTGATGGCTTGCAGGCCGATTGTGCCCCAGCGTCCTGCGCTGGTGTGGAAGACGGCGTTTTTAACCGGATAGACGGTGGTGACGGCGTTGCCGACGGTATCGCGTACGGTCGACGGGCCGAGCAGGGGGACGACGAAGTAGTTGCTGTTTTTCCAACCCCATGAGGCGAAGGTGTCGCCGAGGGTGTTTTTATTGCTGGGTACGCCGCCTGCACCGGCTACGTCGATTAAACCGCCAAGGCCGAAGGTGGTGTTGATGCCGACGCGGACGAGGTCTTCGCTGGCGCGTTTGACGTCAAGGCGCAGCACGTTGCTGCCGAAGCTGACGACATCGCGCAGGTTGTTGAAGAAGTTGATCACGCCGGTACGCACCGGTTTGGGCGTTACTTTGCGATAGCCGCGTGCGACGGGGGAAAGGACGTATTTGTCTGCTTTGTCGTTGAACTTGGAAACGGTGCGGTTGTAGCCTTCGTAAGGGTCGGCCGGATTGCGTTCGGCAAGTGTGGGCGCGGAGGCTATGCTGATGATGAGGCAGAGGGAAGCGGTGGTTTTTTTCATGATTGCAACCAGTCTTTAATTTCGTAAAGTTCGGCCAGTGCGCGGACGGAATCGGGAATATTTTGAATGGTCGGTTTTTTGTCTGTCCGGCGCAGAGCGTTGAGCAGCAGGGAAACGCAGGCGGAATCTGCTTTGCCTACTTGGCTGAAGTCTATGCGGTCTGTGTCTTTCAGACGGCATTGTTGCTCAAAGCGCGCAAAGGCGGAGGCGGTCAGGGTTTTGACGGTAACGTCGCCGCTGATGTAGAGCGTGCCGTTGCGGATTTCTGTTTGCATGGTGTCTTGATGATGTAAGGCACCATGCCGTCTGAACATCAGGCGGCATGGTGCGGGGGTGGATTATTTACCGCCGTTTTTGGCTTTCAAGTCGGCAATCAGGCCGTCGATACCTTTGGCTTTGATGGTTTCGCCGAATTGGTTGCGGTATACGGTAACCAGGCTTGCTCCTTCTACTGCGACATTGTATGCGCGGTATTTGCTGCCGCTTTGGTAGGTGGTGAAGTCCATGTTGACCGGTTTTTGGCCGGAAACGTTGATTTCGGCACGGACGACGATTTCTTTACCGCCTTTGTTTACGACCGGGTTGTCTTTGATGTTGACTTTGGCGTTTTTGAATTTCAGCATGGTGCCGGAGTAGGTGCGGATCAGCAGGGTTTGGAACTCTTTGGTCAACGCTTGTTTTTGTGCGTCAGTCGCAGTGCGCCACGGATTGCCGACGGCCAAAGCGGTCATGCGTTGGAAGTCGAAGTAAGGGATGGCGTAGGCTTCAGCTTTTTGGCGTGCAGTGTTGGCATCGCCGCTGTTGAGGATTTTCAGCACTTGAACGGAGTTTTCACGGACTTGGTTGACTGCGTCGGCAGGAGAGGCAAATGCCATGCTGATGCTCAATACGCCGATGCTCAATGCGCTGATGAAGGAAGTTTTTTTCATGGGAGTGTCCTGAATATTGGGTTGATATGTGTTTATTGTTTGTTTTGACCGGCAGATTCACTGTCTGCGTTTTTTTCGGCAAAGCTGGTCATGAATTTGCCGATAAGATTTTCCAAAACCATGGCGGAGCTGGTGACGGTAATGGTGTCGCCTGCCGCCAAAGAATCAGTATCGCCGCCTTGTTGCAGGCCGATGTATTGTTCGCCCAACAGGCCTGAAGTCAGGATTTGTGCGGAAACGTCGCTGCTGAACTGATATTGGCTGTCCAGATTGAGGGCGACTTTTGCCTGATAGGATTTAGGGTCGAGCTGAATGGAGGCAACGCGGCCCACCAGTACGCCTGCGGATTTGACCGGAGCGTTGGTTTTCAAGCCGCCGATGTCGCTGAAATCGGCATAGACGGTGTAGGTTTGTGATGATTTGCCGAACGATTGACCGCCGGCGGCGCGGAAGGCGAGAAAGCCGATAGCGGCAGCGCCCAGTAAGACAAACAGTCCTACCCAAAATTCCAAAGCATTTTTTTTCATGTGCTATTGTCCTTGTTTCATTCTTTTTAAGTGTCGTTTCAGACGGCCTTTAGTCGGTAAACATCCATGCGGTCAACATGAAGTCGACAGCGAGGATGGTCAGGGCGGAAGACACTACTGTGCGTGTACTGGCGCGCAAAATACCTTCGGAAGTCGGTACGCAGTGGAAGCCCTGATGTACGGCGATTAACGTAACGGCTACGCCGAAAGCGGCGGATTTGATTAAGCCGTTGAGGACGTCGTAATGGAAGGTAATGTTGTTTTGCATTTGCGACCAGAAAATACCGCCGTCCAAACCCAGCCATTCGACGCCGACCAAATACGCGCCGTAAATACCGGCAACGTTGAAAATCGAAGCCAGTAAAGGCATGGAAAACACGCCTGCCCAAAAGCGCGGCGCAACCACGCGTGCCACGGGGTCGACCGCCATCACGTTCATTGCTTCAAGCTGCTCGGTGGTTTTCATCAAACCGATTTCGCTGGTCATGGCACCGCCCGCGCTGCTGGCAAACAGAATAGCCGCCAATACGGGACCCAATTCACGCAACAGGGAAGCGGCAACCATATAGCCCAGAATATCGGCGGATTTGAATTTTGCCAGCTGCGTATAGCCCTGCAAGCCCAACACCATGCCGACAAACAGCCCGGACACAGCAACAATCAGGACAGACAACACGCCTGCAAAGTAAACCTGGCGGATGCTCAGGCGCGGGCGGGCAAACGCCGTACCTGATTTGGCCAAGATATGCAGGAAAAACAGCGTAATGCTGCCCAGCGATTGGATGAAGCCGAGGGTTTTTGCCCCGACGGAACGGATAAAATTCATAGGTTTCAGTTGATTGGTTAAATGGTTTTCAGACGGCCTTGTTTAAGTTTCAGGCCGTCTGAACATCAGCCCAGCAAGTCTTGTTTTAAAGTCGTTTGCGCCGGATAGCGGTAGGCGACAGGGCCATCTGCCAAACCGCCGACAAACTGGCGTACCCAAGGCGAGTCGAGTTCGCGCATTTCTTCGGGCGAGCCGGAGAACATGATTTCGCCGTGTGCCAAGAAAATGACTTGATCGACAATTTCCAGTGACCTTTCAATATCATGCGTTACCATGACGCTGGTTGAGCGCAGGGCTTTGTTGGCGCGGCTGATGAGGTGGGCGATGACGCCCAGCGAAATCGGGTCGAGGCCGGTAAAAGGCTCGTCGTACAACATGATTTCAGGGTCGAGCGCAATCGTACGCGCAAGGGCGACGCGGCGTGACATACCGCCGGAAAGCTCGGAAGGCATCAGGTTTTCAATGCCGCGCAAACCGACTGCATTCAGTTTCAGTAATACTAAATCGCGAATGACCGCTTCGGGTAAATCCGTCAGCTCGCGCATGGGGAAGGCGATGTTGTCGAAGACGGATAAGTCGGTGAACAATGCGCCGTGTTGGAACAAAACGCCCATGCGGCGGCGGTGTTCGTACAGCTCCTGCGCTGAAAATGCGGCCAAATCACGCCCTTCAATCAGCACTTTGCCCGATTGTGGGCGGATTTGACCCGTAATCAGGCGCATCAGCGTGGTTTTACCGCTGCCCGAACCACCCATTACGGCGGCGAAATTGCCTTGTGGAATGCTGAAGTTGATGTTGTTCAGAATAGGACGGTCGCCATATGCGAAGGCAACGTCTTTCATTTCGATGAAGGGTGTGGAACTCATGCAGGAGAGGGGTGTCGAAAAATGTATTTTAATTACGAGTATTGTAAAGGGTATTGGATATTCGGGCAATTTTCAGACGGCCTGCGCTTAGGAATAACGGGTAAAAACGTGTGAAAGAATGCAGAAGCGTTGGTGCTACGGTCATTTTGTCGTATGTTGTGTCAAACATACAGACAGATGTGTAGGTAAATAAAGAGGCGGGCAAACATGCCCGCCTTATTTTTAATATTTCTGCAAACCTTCTACCTTGATTTCTTTGGCATTGGCATTGATGAAGGCTTGAGTTGCTTTCATCGTGGCTTGAATGCGCGGATCGTTCCAGCGCACGATTTGGTTGTTTTCATCGCGCTTGTCCGACCAGATAATCACGCCGTCGGTGTATTTTTTGCTGATTTCGAGCATTTTGCGCCAGCGGACGGGGTCGATGAACTGCTTGAAATAAGGGCTGTTGGTGGCCGAATAATATTGCGGCCAAATGTAGCCGATGATTTTTTTGTTGGGAAAACGTTGATGGATGTCATCAACGGCGGTTTTGACGTCTTTTTCCCATTGCACCAAATCGGGGGAAGTGATGTAGAACACAGGATTGGCATAGTCGCTGATGGCGGCGGTGGGCGCACGGCGTTTGCTGACTTGCCGCCATTTGGCCAAGATGGCTTCGTTGTCAACGTTTGGGCGGTAGTGGCGGATGCCGTGCAGGTGTTCGGAGGGCATGCCGTAGTTGCTGATGAAGGCGCGCGGATTTTCTTCTCTGAAGATTTGGTACATCCGCGCGAAGTCGGTTCTCAATTCGTCGGGTGTCAGCAGCTGGCCGTCTTTTTCGGCAAACCAGCTTTCGATGTCGGTGGAAATGGTGCGGTAGCCTTCGCGGCGCGATTGTTTGGCCAATTCACGGATGCGCGCTTCGTTGAGTACGCCGTGTTTGCGTTTGCCTGTCGGATCGGGTTTGACCAACTCGCTTTCGTAAACCAAGAACACTTTGGAGAGTTTGTCGGCGGTCAGGTCGGGTTTGCCGACGTAGTCCATGCGGTCGTAGATGATGAAATCTTTGGCATGGGTGGAGAAGGCGGTCAATAAGAGGACGAGGGGCAAAAGGCGGTTGGGTTTCATATTTTTAGGCAGATTAAGGGAAAAGGACCATTGTACGGGAAGCGGCGTTAAAGTAAGTCAAAGGCCGTCTGAAAGGATAAAAGTTCTTTCAGACGGCCTTTGTTGCACTGGGAATGCTCAGTTTCGAGGCTGGTGTGATTTACTGCGCTGCAGTTTTTTCCAGCAATAGGAAAGTTTCGGCTTTGTTGCGCGGTCTTGCACCTTGCCACAAGGTTTGCCAACCCGAAGGTGCGCCGATGTTGGCGGCTTGGCGGATGAGGCGGTAGCGGCAGGACGGGTTGTCGGTCGTGGTTTTAATATGGCTGTATTGTGTCCACGCGATGCGTGTGCGCTGGTCTTGGCTGTCGATGCTGATACATTCGAGGCCGTCTGAAAGCTGCTGTTTCAATTCGGAAGAAAGCGCGGCTTCCATTTGGTGTACGACCGGCGCATGGCTTTTGGCGGCGTTGAGCCACGGTAAAAACAGGGTCATTAGCAAGGCCCAGGCCAAGGTAACGCCGGCTGCCCAGTTGGTCACGGCTTGGCGGCCGCGGATGTTTTTACGCGTAATCGCCCAGAGCCATAACGGGGTAAACAGCAGGGCGACGGCCATCGGAATCGGGTCGATGTCGGGGATGTAATACGGGCTGAAATAGGCGGCGCGTTCGGCCAGTTTGGCGGGCCAGCCGTAGTTCATGGCGAAGAAGCCCAGCCACAGGAACACGGCAATCAAACCGAATGCCATGATGCCGAACCAGTTGATAAATGCCGCTGCGCCGCGGCGCAGGCCGTCCAGTTGTGCCGCGCCGAGCAGGGCGAGCGGCGGCAACAGCCAAACGAGGTTGTCTTGCAGGCGTTGCGGATTGATGGCAAGCAGGGCTGTCATGATAACCAGCCACGACAGGCTCAGAATGCCCCAGTTTTTATCGTGGATACGCGTGCGGCTGAGCGTCCATGCTGCCAGCGGCCAAGCAGGCAGGGCAAACCACAGCAGGTTTTTCAGATAATAGGGCAGGTTGAAGGCCGTCTGAATTTGATGGAAGCCGCCGAATACGCCTAAGGAATAATGGTTGAACCAAATATCAAACCATTCGGGATTGGTTTTTGATAAAACCAGTGGATACAAAATCAGCAGGGGCAGGGAAACGACGATGGCGCCAATTAGGGTCAGCAAATAGCGTTTGCTCTGCCAAGTGGAATGGAACGACAGGGCAAGTGCCAAAAACATCATGGCCGCGGTCAGCAGATAGCCTGAGGAAAGGGAGAGTAAAACCCAGCCGCCGCACAACAACAAAATGGCGATAATGACGCGGCGGCGTGCCAGTGAGAAGCCGCACAGAATTAATCCAAATGCGGCAAAAGCGGCCGACATGGGATTGAGGAAGTGGGCGATGGGCAGTAAACCGATGCTACCGATAAGGATTAAGACGACGCTGCGGCCGTGGTGTCTGCCGAGGAAGTTGAAACCAGCAAATCCGCAGGCGGTCAGTCCGATGGCGGTAAATACCACGCCGGCAAAACGCGCAGCATCATAGGCATCGGCCGCCCAAGGCGAAAACAGGGTTTGGAATGCGGTTGCCGCCCACAAAAAAGCAGGGGAAATGGTGAAGTCGGGTTGGCCGAAGATTTGCGCAACCAACAGGCTACCGCCGTTTTTCATGAATTCGGAGGCAGTAAAGAGGGAGGGTTCGGCAGGGTTCCACAAGTCATGCGAGAACACGCCCGGCCACAGCCAGGCAAAGGCCATCAGCAGCAGAAGCCATGGTTTTTCATGGGTTTTTTGGGGGCGGCGCGGATCGGGCGGTGTGTAAGTCAGCATGGAAGGTCAAAAAACGGTTGGTTTGAATAGCAATGGTACAGGGTTTGACGGATTTGCGCGATATGCCGGGCTGGGGAGCTTTGTAAAATAATGCTGACGGCTCGTTTTTATCGGGTGTTTGGAATGATATGGCATTCGGTTGACGACAAAAAGCTCAGGCCGTCTGAAAGAAAGGTTTCAGACGGCCTGAATGCAAAAAAGACTGCACGAAGCAGTCTTTTTGACAAAGCGGCAATTAGCGTTTGAACAGGTTGCCGAATTTGTTGTTGAATTTGTCCACACGACCGGTAGTGTCGACGATTTTTTGAGTACCGGTGTAGAAAGGGTGGCACAGAGAGCAAACCTCAACGTTGAAGCTGTCTTTTTCCATTGCGGATTTGGTCACGAATTTGTTGCCGCAAGAGCAGGTAACGTTGATTTCGTGGTAGTTCGGGTGAATACCTTGTTTCATTTGATTTCCTTTCGATTAAGCGGGCACAGGGGTTTTGCCTGTACTTCAGTTAAGCGTGGAATTTTCTCTATTTTTGGCTGTTTCGTCAAGTGGATATTTTGCGTAACGGGCAGTTTCACAACAGACGAGAACAGTTTAGAATAGAGTTTCAAACCAAATATTGTGTAATCGGGCTGTAATTCAACTGAAAAGAGGATGTAAAACCTCTTCTAGATGTGAAACTTTAAGAAAAATAATAGTCTGATTAATATTTACGCTTTTACGAACAGGAGACGGAATCCATGCAAAAAAGGATATTGACGCGTATTTTGCGTGTCTGGGGAGGAATGTTGCCTCCGTCTTATTGCAAACCCTTCGGCCGGATTGCGCAAAAATTCCGTGCTGCTTTGGCTGCGTGCATTTCCCCTAACATCGGCAAAAACGTCAATATTGAAAAAGGCGGATACGTCTTTCCGGATACGGTAATCGGCGACAATTCGGGTATCGGCGTCAATTGCGAAATCTGCCGCGGTTTAACCCTTGGCAAGAACGTGATGATGGGGCCGGAATGCCTGTTTTATTCGACCAACCACAAATTTAACCCTGAAACCCGCCGCTTTGAAGGTTATACAGACATCAGCCCGATTGTGATTGAAGACGATGTTTGGATTGGTAGACGTGCGATTATCATGGGCGGCGTTACCATCGGTAAGGGTGCGGTAATCGGCGCAGGTTCGGTGGTTACTAAAGATGTGCCGCCTTATTGCGTGGCAGCGGGCAATCCTGCGATTGTTCGGAAAAATCTGCTTGATGAGCAAGAGCTTGCAGCCGAATAGCGTAAACAAAATAGCAAAATAAAAGGCCGTCTGAAATTCAGACGGCCTTTTTTAATATTGATTAAGCAGCAATTTTTTCGCATTCTTTAATGCAAGCCAAGCAAGATTCGTAGCAGGCTTTGCATTCAGCGTGGTGGCCGGCGTGTTCTTTGCAGGCGGCAGAACATTGTTTGCAGGCTTCGATGCACACTTTTGCCAAAGACGGGGTCAGGCGTGAATTTTGGGCAGCGAGGTTTTGCAAGGTGCCGCACAGTGCCAACATTTGATTGACGCCGGCTGCGCAGTCTTTCATGGAGGTATCGCCTTCGCTCAACAGGGCGATGCAGTGTGCCAAACAGATTTGACCGGCTTCAACGCAATGTGCGGCCGCTTTGCGCGCAGCTTCGTAGGCGCGCGGTGCAGAGTGCGCGTGACCAGCATGACCGGCGTGGTGTGCATGGTCGTGAGCATGGGTAAAAGAAGCGGCGGCGGTGAGAGAGACAGCAGCGGCGCTGCCGATAAATTGACGACGGTTCATCATAGTTTCCTTTTTGCTTTGTAGAAATATCGGACGAATTATTTCATCCGTTATTAAAAGGCTATCATGTTATTCGTTTTTAAACAACAGGCCGTCTGAAGGTATCGATAACACGTTCAGACGGCCTGTTGTTAGATATGATATTTGTTTAAATTAATCACAAATCGGATGGCTGAAATACGGGAAAGTGACTTTTGCCGAGAAAATAGTCGGTTTATTCCGCCAACAATTCTTCCGGTTTGACTTTCTCGCCATACACAGGCAAGAGGGTTTTTTCATAGGCGGCTTTCAGACGGCCGTCTTTTTTCATGGCGGCGATTTCGCCGTTGACCCAGTTCAGGAGGTCGGTGTTGCCTTTTTGAACAGCCGGGGCGATGAATTCGGCAGGGCCGAGGTTGCCGATGGCAACTTCAAAATTTGGGTTTTCTTTTGCCCATGCCCACAGCAGGGCGTTGTCGTGGGCGAGTGCTACGCCGCGGCCGTCTTTCAGTGCGTCGAAGGTTTCAGTATTTTGGTCGAATTTCAGCAGTTTGACTTCAGGATGGTTTTTGGTGAAGAAGGCGTCGGCGGTGGTGCCTTTGTTGACCAGAAGGGTTTGGTCTTTCAATTGCGCAACGTCGGTAATCGGTTTGTCTTTGGGGGAAACTACGCCCAAGGCCACTTTCATGTAAGGATCGGCGAAATCGACGGCTTCGGCACGTTCGGGTGTTTTGGTGAAGTTGGCGAGGATGAGGTCGACTTTGCCGGAACGGACGTATTCGACGCGGTTTGCGGCCTCGGTCAGGACGAATTCGACTTTGTCGGGGCTGCCGAGCAGGTCTTTGGCCAGGTCTTTGGCGATTTCAACGTCAAAGCCTTGGTTTTTACCGTTGGCGTCAACATAGCCGAACGGAGGCTTGTCGCCGAATACGCCGATACGGATGACGCCTTTTTCTTTGATGGAGGCAACGGTTGCCGCGCCGCTACTTTGTGAAGATTGGGCATCGCCGGAGCCGCCTCCGCAAGCAGTCAGGCCGACGGCGATGGCGGCGGAGGCGAGGAGGGCTTTGAATTTGGTATTCAATTGCATGAGTGTTTCCTTTTCAAATGTTTGGTTGAAAGTGGAGGCCGTCTGAAAAAGGGTTCGGACGGCCTGAAAATAAAATCAGTAGTCCATGCCTGCCAAGAATTGGCGGGCGCGTTCGCTTTTGGGGGCGGAGAAGAAAATTTCGGGGTCGGACGATTCGACGATGCCGCCTTTGTCCATGAAGACGATGCGGTCGGCAACTTTGCGAGCAAACCCCATTTCATGGGTTACGATGAGCATGCTCATGCCTTCATGGGCGAGTTCTAAAACCACTTCCAAGACTTCGCGCACCATTTCGGGGTCGAGTGCGGCGGTGATTTCGTCCAGCAGGATGACTTCCGGATTCAGGCACAGGGCGCGGACAATGGCGATGCGTTGTTTCTGGCCGCCGGAGAGTTCGCGCGGATAGGCGTTTTTGCGGTCGAGCAGGCCGACGCGTTCCAGAAGTTTGTCGGCTTGTGCCTCTGCTTCGGCACGGTTGCGGTTTTGTACTTTCACCGGGCCTAAGAGGATGTTTTCGATGACGGTCATGTGGGCAAACAGTTCATAGCTTTGAAAGACCATGCCGACTTTTTGCCGGGCGGTTTGCCAGGAAACGTCTTTGCCGAATTCGCCGACACCGTCCATCACGATGCTGCCGCCTTGGTGCGGCTCCAAACCGTTTACGCAGCGCAGGAGGGTGGATTTGCCGCAGCCGGACGGACCCAGCAGTACGATGACTTCGCCTTTTTCCAAGTCCAAGTCTAAGGATTGAATGGCGGTTACGTTGCCGTATTGTTTGTGCAGGTTGCGGATGCTCAGTAAAGCCATGTCAGTGTTCCCATTTTTGTTCAAGTTTTGCCGCCAGCAGCGACAGCGGCCAGCAACAGAAGAAATACAGCATAAAAATCAGGCCGTAAACCCAAAATGAAGCATTGGGTTGCGTCAGCAGCGAGTTTTCAATGATTTGCTGGCCGACTTTGACGACTTCGATGACGCCGATAAGGGAGGCGAGCGAGCTGGTTTTGATCATGCGCGTAAACAGATTGACGGCGCCGGGCAATACGCGGCGGATGCTTTGCGGCAGCTCGATGTAGCGGAATACCTGCCCGCGGCTCAAGCCGAGTGCTAGGCCTGATTCGACCTGGTGTTTTTCAATCGATTCCAATGCGCCGCGGACCAAATCGCCCATTTCGGCGATGCCCCACATGGTAAATACCCAGACGCAGACCCAAAATCCGTCGATGTGGATGCCTGTCCAGACGGATAGGCCGAAATACAGGCCGAACAGCCACACCAAAATCGGCACGATTCGGATGGTTTCGAGATAAAACCGTCCGATAAAGCGGATGAGCCGGTTGCGCGAACGCAAAACCAAGCCGAACAGTGTACCCAATACACAGGAGGCAGCAACGGAGACCAGGGAAATCTGCGCCGTCAGCAACAAGCCTTCGCCCAAGCGTGCCGCGTTTTGTCCTTCAAACAACCAGTCAAACACCATATTTTGCACTCCGTACGCGGTTTTCTGCCCAGCGCGCCAGAAGCGAAACGGGCAGAAGGATGATCAGGTAGCTGGCAAACAGCAGGAACAAGGCTTCGTTGGTTTTATAGTCCATGCCGATGATGTCTTTGGTAACGAACAACAATTCTGCAATGCCGACCGCGCTGACGATAGATGTTTCTTTCATCAAAAACAATACGTTTGCGCCGATGGCGGGAACGGCGACCGCCCATGCCTGAGGCAATTCGACATAGCGGAACACTTGAAAGCGGCTCAAACCGATGGCCTTGCCCGCTTCGATCTGCCCTTTGGGGACGGCCAAAATACCGGCGCGGATGGCTTCCGCCATATAGCTTGCGCCCAAGAAAACCAGTGCGATCACGCCGCAGGTGAAACCGTCCCATTTAATGCCCATTTTCGGCAGGCCGTAATACAGGAAAAACAATTGGATCAGCAGGGGCGTATTGCGCGACAGCTCGATATAGGCGCGTGCCAATGCGTAGAAGGGGCGGATGCGGTATGCCGTAACCACGGCAACGGGCAGGCCGAACAGCAACGACAAAACGACGCCATATACCGACAATTCCAGCGTCAGCTTTGCCGCATCGACAAATTTAGGGATGGCATCGATCAGATAAGACCAGTTCATCAGAGTCAGACAATCAGCATGATAAAGGCAGTATTTTAACGGGTTTGTAAGAGAGTGTTAAATAATGGATAGGAATATCGATTGTGGATAAAACACAAAAAATGGAATAAGGCAAAGGCCGTCTGAAACGTTTCAGACGGCCTTGAAATGTCAAGGTTTCCGCGTCAGGCGGCAGCCGCTTTCCGTTCATGAATCAGTAAATTCAACAGGGCGGCCGCGCCTGCCAAGACTGCGTCGGCGTACCACATCCAGCCGTAATCGTTGAAGCGCGTGATGACGATGCCGCCGATGTATGAACCCAAAAAGCCGCCGATTTGGTGGCTCAACATGGTCAACCCGAAGAGGGTGGCCAAGTAGCGCGTACCGAAAAGTTTGCCGGTAATGGCGGCGGTGGGAGCGACGGTTGCCAGCCAAGTGAAACCGAGTCCGGCGGCGAAAAGATAGAAGTTCAAATCGGTTTTAGGTGCGGCCAGATAAATCAATATCATGGCGACACGCGAAGCATATAAACCGAAGAGGACGTATTTGCCCAAAAATCTGCCGGTACACCAGCCTGAAAAAATACAGCCGGCGATGTTTGCCAAACCAATAATGGCAATGGAGGTCGAAGCGACCGTAGCGGGGAGGCCGCAAAGTGAAATTTCGGTCGGTAGGTGGGTAACCAAAAAGGCGATGTGGAAACCGCAGGTAAAGAAACCCAAATGCAGCAAGATATAGCTGCGGTTGGCGAAAGCCTTGCAGACGGCCTGCTTCAGGGTTTGGCCGCCGTTGTCGGTATGGACGGTGTGAGAAGCATGTTTGCCGCCGGCCAGCCACCAAGAAATCGGCAAAATCAAGATGGCAATGACTGCCCAAACATAAAATGTCCCTGTCCAGCCGACATGGGGTAGGGTAATCAAACCTTGAACCAACGGCGCGAACAAAAATTGCCCTGCGGACCCGCCTGCATTGACCAAGCCGGAAGCCAAGCCACGCCGATGAGGCGGTGTTTTGGCGGCGACCTGTCCCATAATGATGGAAAATCCGCCCGAACCTGTACCGAATGCCAACAATAAACCGATACCCAGCATCAGCCCCCAATAAGTCGGCATTTGCGGCACCATCAGACAGGCGGCAATCAATAGAACCGTACCGCCGGCTAAAACCTTAAACGCGCCGAAACGGTCGGCCAACGCGCCGGATAAGGGTTGCGATATGCCCCACATCAATTGGAACACGGCAATAATCAGGCTGAACTGGGTCATGCTCAATTCGGTCGAGTTGACGACGGGCAGGACAAAAAGCCCTAAAGTCATCCTCATGCCGATGGTAATCAGCAGGATGGAGGCGGCAGCGGCAATCAGCAGCCACAAATTAGGTAATTTGGCAGAAGAATCGGTCATGATGTTTGTGTGTAAGGGGGCAGGGAATAAAAGCTATTCCTGCCACTATATTATTTATTTGATTTCTCGGCGAGCCGATATATAAACGCGCGATTCTAGCATTGGGCGAGAAACGGCATAAATAACCGTTGGTTCTTTGGATATGGTAAAAAATGATATGGCTTTGAGGATGAATTGAGGATGAAGCGGTCAAATATTCTTCGTTTGGTACTGACGGAGCAAGCAAATTGCCGTTGAATTTTCGTTTGAGAAGAAAGGCCGTCTGAAAAGTTTCAGACGGCCTTTGTTTGACTGACTTACATCAGATGATTTCCAGAATGAAATACTGACGCAGTTTTTCGTACACATTATTTTGTACGTTGATACAACCATTGGTTATGATGCGGTCGGCCACGTGAGGGGAGACGATGCGTTCCATGCGTCTTTCCTGCGGCTTGAGCGTCCATACCCTGTGTAACGCAAACAGAAAGTCATTTTCTTCTTTGAAGCCGATAACTTCACCACCGTAACCCGGTTTGCTGGTCATCATCGGCGTCATATTGAATTTGCCTTTCGGCGTGGTCTTGCCAATCAATACCGGATGGCACTGACCGTCATCGGCAAAGCAAAGCTCCGCCTTAGCTGTATTGACCACAACTTTTTTGCGTTGGATATAGTCGCTGACAGCATCGGCAGCGGCCAAAGAATTCAGGCTTGCTGCCAAGGCTATACCCAATAGGATCCGTTTCAAATTTGTCCTTATTGACGGATGCGTTTAGGAGCTTCTTTAATGATTTCGCGGATGATCACTTGAGGCTCTTGTTTAGGTGCTGGAGGAGGACATACGGCATCTTTAGGGAATACTGGATTCCAGAAGAAGCTGCGTGCAAATTTGTCTTTGTCGAAGATCACTTTGTATTGGCAAGTAGTGATGCCTTCAACGCCGGAAGTGTTTTCAGGGTCAACGCCTACGCCCGGGGTGTAGAAGTGGAACAGGTAGTCCCATTCACGCACGCCAACCATGCCTTCGTCGTAGTGAGGACGGCCGAGGATTTTGTAGATGTCGTCTTTGGTCAGACCAGGACGCATTTGATCCAGCTCGTCAAAAGTCGGGAATGTACCGCGGTCTTTGTTGAAGGTCAGGGAGTAAGGTTTAGGGAAGCGTGGCTCGTCTGTAGTGCCTTCAGGAGTGATTTTGCTCTTAGTAGCACAGGCGGCCAGCAGGCCGGTAGCCAGCAGGACGAAGCCCACTTTTGCGATTTTTTTCATTTGATAATCCTTTTATTGATTTTACCAGCCGAACTTTTCAGACGGCCTGTTAGTGCCGGCAGCGAGTTTGCCGGTTTACCCAAATAATGTTGTGCTTCTTAAAGATGTACCCGACGGTTTGACAAACAGAACATCGGCACATTCCGGCAGGGCATTGCGCCTCATCTCCGTTGTATCCGCCTGAATCGGCAGAACCGTTCAGACGGCCTGACTGACATTTATTGTCACTTTGTAACAATTTCACTGCGAGTAAGGCTTGGAGTTTAGAGATTTCCGGTTTTCGATAAATCAGGTTGTATTGCGTAATACCTTGTTATCTTTGTGCTTTAGTTCTTTTTGGCATTTGCCGGAGATTAGGTACTTAATCTTTCGGGTGTTATCCCTGCAAATTGTATGCCAGTTTTCCTTTATACGCATAATCTGTGTATGCCAGAATGTTGGCTTTATACAACATTCATATTAACGAACCAGAAACGGATTATACCTTTTCTCATGCCCGATACTGGTCATACGACCGTGTCCGGCTATAACTTGCGTGGTTTCGGGCAGGGTTAATAGTTTAGCGCAGATATTGTTTATGAGGTCATCATGATTGCCGCGCGGAAAATCTGTGCGACCAACGGTCTCATAAAATAAAACATCGCCTGCGACTAAAAGTCCGTTTTCGGCGTTGTAAAAAACGACTTGGCCGGGGGTATGGCCGGGAATGTGGAGGACTTGGAAACTGTGGTTGCCGACCTTGAGCGTTTCCCCTTCTTCCAGCCAGCGCGTCGGCGTGAATGACGGAGAAACGGGGAAGCCGTATTGCGCCGTTGTTTGCGGGAGGGCTTGGAGCAGGAATTCGTCGTCTTTGTGCGGGCCGAGAACAGGTACGTCGCAGGTTTTCAAAAGCTCAACCACGCCGCCTGCGTGGTCAAGATGGCCGTGGGTCAGCCAAATGGCGGTCAGCTTGAGGCCTTTTTCTTGGACTTGTTGCAATAAATAAGGGACGTCGCCACCGACATCGGTCAAAACGGCTTCTTTTGTTTCGTCATCCCAAATCAGCGTGCAGTTTTGACGGAAGGGGGTAACGGCGTTGATTTCAAATTGGAGTGCCATGGGTGTTCCTAGGAAATGCTTATTTAATGTTGTTTACGTTTCAGACGGCCTTTTGTTATTATGCATATATAATAACAAAAGCAAGTATGGAAAAGTGTCTTATGAATATGAATAATGTAATGCGAACCATGATACCGATTTTTGCGGCTTCTTTCATCTCTGCGGCGTTTGGTGCAGATTTGTTGTTGGCGCAGGAATATAAAAATCAAGATATTGCCGGTTGGGCCATGAGTGAAAAGTTGGATGGCGTACGCGCGTATTGGGACGGCAGGCAGCTGGTCAGTCGTCAGGGCTATGCGTTTACACCGCCCAAAGGTTTTACAGCAGGTTTTCCGCCGTTTCCGATGGATGGCGAGTTGTACAGCGGACGAGGGCGGTTTGAGCAAATTTCCGCGACGGTGCGTTCTGCCTCGGGAAATTGGGACGGCATTCGTTTGCATGTTTTTGATGTGCCGCAGGCGCAGGGCAATCTGTATCAGCGGCTGGAAACGGCTTCGAAATGGCTGAAATCACACCCGTCGGCACGGTTTACGGTTATTCCGCAAGTCAAGGTGCGCGACAAACAGCATGCTTTGGATTTTTTGAAACAAGTTGAAGCGCTGGGTGGGGAAGGGGTGATGCTGCATCAACCTGAAGCCCGTTATGCAAGCGGTAGAAATGGGCAGCTGTTGAAGCTGAAAAGTGAATATGATGATGAATGTACGGTAACGCGTCATTATGAGGGCAAAGGGCGCAATGTCGGGCGTTTGGGTGCAGTAGGATGCAAAAACCAATATGGAGAGTTTCGTATCGGCAGCGGTTTTAAGGATAAAGACCGCGACCATCCGCCGAAAATCGGTGCGCTGATTACTTACCGTTATCGTGGTTTTACGCAAAAAGGAACGCCGAAATTTGCAACATTTGTCAGAGTGCGTTCGGATCGATAAAACAAATTAAAGGCCGTCTGAAAATAGGTTTCAGACGGCCTTTAATATAGATGTTGCATAGCCTTTTATAAGGTTTCCAATACATCGGGCAATTCGGCCAAGCTGTTGAGCATGGCGACATGGGGCATGGAGGAAAGCTGTTTGGCAGTATGCGCCCCGGTGGTGACAGCGATGGCGCGGATTTTGGCATTGGCAGCCATTTCTAGGTCGTGGGTGGTGTCGCCGACGACGACGGCCTCTTCCGGCTCAACACTCAGTCGGTCGCAGAGGGCGAGTACCATATCGGGCGCGGGTTTGGACGGATATTCGCTAGCACAGGCGGTTTCGAGCCAAAAGGCTTGGGTGTCGGTTTGTGCAATGGCTTTATCCAAGCCGCTCCGCCCTTTGCCGGTCGCTACGGCAAGCCAATAGCCTTGTTGCTTCAAGCGTTGCAGGCAGGGCAGGGCTTCGGGAAACAGGGTCATGTTGCGGTTGTTGGGATTGAGGTAGTGCGCGGCATAGGTCTCAATCAGGGTTTCCTGAACGTGTTCGCTGATGTTGTGGGCAAGGCGGCGAATGATGCCGGAGAGGCTGTATCCGATGAGCGGACGGATTTGGTCGGCTTCGGGAACGGGCAGGCCGCAATCGGCAAAGCTTTGCTGAAAGGTGTGGATGATGGGGTTGGTGGTGTCGGCAAGCGTGCCGTCCCAGTCGAAAATGATGAGTTTGGGTTTCATGGATTTCCTTTCAGACGGCCTTTTCCTGATTTTCCAACATTAAAACAAATTGCGCCAATTCTTGCGGCAGGGGGGCTTTCAGAATCAGTTTTTCGCCAGTCAGCGGATGGGTGAGGTGCAGCTCGGAAGCATGCAGGAACATTCTTTTCAAACCGAGTTTCTGCAGGCGTTTGTTGGCTTGATAGTCGCCGTAGCGTTCGTCGCCGGCAATGGGGCAGTCTTGCGATTGCAGGTGGACGCGGATTTGGTGGGTGCGGCCGGTTTTCAGGGTGGCTTCGACAAAGGTCAGGTTGGATAGGCCGACTTGGTGCAAAAGGCCGTCTGAAAAACGGTTTAACACGCGGAAGATGGTGTGGGCGGATTGGCCGTCTTCGCTGACGCGCACCATTTTTTCGCCTTGTGCGCCGGTGTATTTGAACAAGGGGAGCTTGACGTGGAAGCGGTCGTTCGGCAGCCTGCCGACACCCAGCGCGAGATAGATTTTTTTCGGATGGTCATTGCGGATGGCTTCGTGCAGTTTCACCAAGGCGCTGCGTTTTTTGGCTATCATCAAAAGGCCGCTGGTGTCTTTGTCGAGGCGGTGGACGAGTTCGAGATAACGCGCTTCGGGACGGGCGCGGCGGATTTGTTCGATGACGCCGAAGCTCACGCCGCTGCCGCCGTGAACGGCAATGCCGGACGGTTTGTTGATGACCAAAAGCGCATCGTCTTCATAAACGATGTCAAACTCGCGTGCTGGCGCGGCCTGGTTTTCAGACGGCCTTTGTTTTTCGGCGATGCGTATCGGCGGAATGCGGACGGTATCGCCTGCCTGAATGCGGTTGTCGGGTTTGCAGCGTTTTTTGTTCAGCCGCACTTCGCCGGCGCGGATAATGCGGTGGATATGGCTTTTCGGGACGCCTTTGAGGATTTTTATCAGATAGTTATCAAGGCGTTGGCCTTCCTCGTGTTCGGCAACGGCAATCAGGCTGACTGAATCTTTGCGTATTGCGTGCATTTTCTCTATAATCCCAAACGTCCGTTTCTGGACCCGAACCTGCCGTTGCAGGCCGTCTGAAACGGATTTATTGTTAAAACGAGATTTTATATTAAAAACGCACTCCGCAAAGCATTTCCTTGTGTTTGTTCAAAGCCGGCAAACGCAATCCCGTAATTAAGTTTGAATTGAACCTGCCGTCCGGCCGGGCGTAAGACGCAGTCCGCGCAGCACCGTCCGAAATTACCGGCGCTACGATAATAAGAAGATGTAGGCTGCCTTAATTTTGTCCGAAGCATCAGCATTCGGACGGCAGCGGAACCATCAACCTTTCCGCCGCATTGTTCTTTATTTCCTTCTTTATCCGAATCCGTCCGCACATGGCTTGAGCTCAAGCATGCAACCTTGCGGATTTCAAATCAAATACTGGTTACACGGGGATTTTCCCATCTTGCCTTTGAAGAGTGCCAACCGGACAGACAGGCCGTCTGAAAAAGATATTCACAAATCAAACGGCCGCTGTTCACGAGGTGACTATGAAAAGAATGTTATTCAACGCAACGCAGGCCGAAGAGCTGCGCGTTGCCATTGTCGATGGCCAAAACCTTTTGGACTTGGACATCGAAACGCTGGGCAAAGAACAGCGTAAAGGCAATATCTACAAAGGTATCATTACCCGCATCGAGCCGTCGCTGGAAGCGTGTTTCGTCGATTACGGAACTGACCGCCACGGCTTTTTGCCGTTTAAGGAAGTATCGCGTTCATATTTCCGCGACTACGAAGGCGGCAGGGCGCGTATTCAGGACGTGCTCAAAGAGGGCATGGAAGTTATCGTCCAAGTCGAAAAAGACGAGCGCGGCAACAAAGGCGCGGCACTGACCACCTTCATCAGCCTGGCCGGCCGCTATTTGGTATTGATGCCGAACAACCCGCGCGGCGGCGGCGTATCCCGCCGTATCGAAGGGGAAGAGCGCCAAGAGTTGAAAGCCGCCATGGCCGAACTCGACATTCCAAACGGCATGAGCATCATTGCCCGTACTGCCGGCATCGGCCGCAGCGCGGAAGAGTTGGAATGGGACTTGAACTACCTCAAACAACTCTGGCAAGCCATCGAAGAAGCAGGCAAAGCACACCATGACCCTTACCTGCTCTTTATGGAAAGCTCGCTGCTGATTCGTGCGATTCGTGACTATTTCCGTCCCGACATCGGCGAGATTCTGGTGGACAATCAAGAAGTTTATGACCAAGTTGCCGAGTTCATGAGCTATGTCATGCCGAGCAATGTAGGTCGTCTGAAACTCTATCAAGACCACACGCCGCTGTTCTCCCGTTTCCAAATCGAACACCAAATCGAAAGTGCATTCTCACGCAGCGTCAGCCTGCCTTCCGGCGGCGCGATTGTGATCGACCACACTGAAGCCCTGGTTTCCATCGACGTCAACTCTGCCCGCGCCACTCGCGGCTCTGACATTGAAGACACCGCGTTTAAAACCAATATGGAAGCCGCCGAAGAGGTTGCCCGTCAAATGCGCCTGCGCGACTTGGGCGGTTTGGTCGTGATCGACTTCATCGACATGGAAAATCCGAAACACCAACGCGATGTTGAAAACGTCCTGCGCGACGCGCTCAAAAAAGACCGCGCACGTGTGCAAATGGGCAAACTTTCGCGTTTCGGCCTTTTGGAATTGAGCCGTCAACGTTTGAAACCGGCTCTGGGCGAAAGCAGCCATGTTGCGTGTCCGCGTTGTGCCGGTACCGGTGTTATCCGCGGCATCGAATCCACTGCCCTGCACGTTTTGCGCATCATTCAAGAAGAAGCAATGAAAGACAACACCGGCGAAGTGCATGCACAAGTGCCTGTCGATGTTGCTACCTTCCTGTTGAACGAAAAACGCGCCGAGCTGTTTGCGATGGAAGAGCGCTTGGATGTGAACGTCGTCCTGATTCCAAACATCCACTTGGAAAATCCGCACTACGAAATCAACCGCATCCGCATCGATGACGTAGAAGAAGACAGCGAACCGAGCTACAAACGCGTTGCCGAGCCGGAAGAAGACGAATCCGCCAAACCTTTCGGCAGCGAAAAAGCCAAAGCTTCCCGTCCTGAGCCAGCTGTCAAAGGCGTACGCCATACCCAGCCTGCACCGACTGTCGCCCCTGAGAAAAAAGCCTCTTGGTGGGACAGCTTTAAAGCTTGGTTGAAACGCATTTTCGGCGGTAATACCGCAGCCGAAACCGCGCCTGTTGCCGAAGTGGCAGAAAAACGCACTTCGGGCAGTAACAACCGCAACAGCAATTCCGGCAACCGCCGCGCAAACAACCGCCGTCAAAATCCACGCCGCAATAACAAGCACGACGGCAGCAAAGTCGAAGTGCGCGAAGTTAATGCCGAAGCTGCCGAGAGCAAGTTTGAAGAAAACAAATCAAACGAAAGCCGCAACGACGAGCGTAAAGACACTCGCCGCAACCGCAACCGTAACAACCGCCGTGATGATCGCAATAACGAGCGCAACCGTGTTGAGGAAGTGGTTGAAGATGTAAACGTTCAAGAAGTGGCTGCACTGGCTGAGATGCCGTCTGAAAACCAAGCGGAACAAAACGGCAATAAACGCCGCCGCAACAATGGCCGTAACGAGCGCAACCGCCATCAATCTACGGAAAACCGTGTTAAAGACGTGAACGTTCAAGCCGATGGCGAACAGGCGCAAGTCGAAGCGGACGACAACGCCCGCAGCGAAGAAGGTGCGAAAAACAACGGCCGTCAAGGACGTGAGCGCAACAACCGTCAGCGTAACAACCGCAACGACCGCCGTTCTAACAGCAAAAAACGCAATATTCCGTCTTCGGCAAAAATCGAGCAATACCTGAACATTACCGATACCGCCGACAAAGTCCTCTTTGCCGTGGCGCATGTTTTGGGTTTGAACGAAACGGTTGAAGCTGTAAATGCGACATTGTCTTCTGAAAGCGACCAAGCCGAGCCGCTGGTGATTGTGGTATCCGAGCCTGAAGTGACCAGCGCAGAGCCATTCGTATTTGCCATTGAAGGCGAAGACGAGCCTGCCGTAGCCCAAACTGAAGGCGCTGATGCCGAACAAGCCCTGCTTGCATCTGCAGTCAGCAACGTCAAAGAAGCCATTGCTGCGGTATTGTCTCCGAATGCAACGGCTACTGTTGCACCGGTTGAAGCACCAGCCGAAACTGTTGCCACACAAACTGAAGCCGTAGTTGAAGCAGCGCCTGTCGCAATCGTTGTGCCTGAGAGCTTGGGCGATTTAATCTTCGTTGAAACCGATCCGCAAGCCGTTGCCGCTTTTGCCGCGCAGCCGCAACCCGAACCGGTTGCTAAAACACGCCGTTCGGATGTGCCTAAAGTAGAAGTGGAAGACGTAGCAGTCGAAATGATTTTGGTGGAAACACGCAAAGACTAAGATTGGTTTTCCAGTTAAAAGCCCGATGTTTAACGCATCGGGCTTTTTATTGGTTGGGAGGAGTGAGCCACTTATTTTTTGTGTTTGCCATGAGTGGTTGCTTCATGGTTAAAAAGCAGGATAGCGCTGAGAAAGGGAGGGGTGTGATTCTTTCAATGGGAAGGGCTTGACGATAAATAGATCGGTATGAAAAAAGGCCGTCTGAAATGGTTTCAGACGGCCTTAGTTTGTGTGTATGTTTGGGTATTGTGATTATTTTTTGTTCAGAGAGTCACGGATTTCGCGCAACAACAGAACTTCTTCGCTAGGCTCTGCCGGTGCTTCTTCAGCAGGAGCTTCGGCTTTTTTCACAGAGTTGATGGCTTTAACCACGCAGAAGATGGCAGCGGCGATGATCAGGAAGCTGATCACGGTGTTGATGAACAGACCGATGTTCAGGGTAACGGCACCGGCTGCTTGGGCGGCTGCCAAGTTGGCGTAACCTTCTGCAGGAGCGGCTTGTGCGCCGTCTTTCAATGTAATGAACAGGTTGGAGAAATCAACGCCGCCGATCAACAGGCCGATAGGGGGCATGATTACGTCGTCAACCAATGATTTGACGATGCCGCTGAATGCTGTACCGACAACCATACCGACTGCGAGGTCGATCACGTTGCCACGCATAATAAATTCTTTAAATTCTGAAGCGATTGACATAATTAATCTCCTGTATGTGTTTGAGTCAAAATCAGATGTAGTTCAATAAAACGGCAGGCATATTAACGCTTTATCGGTTAAGAAAATTTCAATAATGTTAAATTTTGTATTTCATGCTAAAAATACCCGGCTTCTATGCCTTCTGTATGAA
The DNA here is from genome assembly GCF_041433255.1 of Neisseria sp. 20925_1_37. Classification (NCBI taxonomy): domain Bacteria; kingdom Pseudomonadati; phylum Pseudomonadota; class Betaproteobacteria; order Neisseriales; family Neisseriaceae; genus Neisseria; species Neisseria sp. 20925_1_37. The sequence continues at coordinate 218,800 of NZ_JAPWBC010000001.1, forward strand.
AAACAGGCCGTCTGAATTTTTTTTGTTACTTTTTTGCACCACTTTTTATCCGTGGCTAAGTATCAGATAATATGAATGTTATCTTTAGAATCAATGCTCTATCGAAATTTTAGGTTAAGGTGGAATGATAATATAATAATGTTGAAAACATAGTCGTTGAAAGCCTGTAAAGTTAATGTTTCGTATCCGTATTTGACTTTCAGACGGCCTTTTGGGTTATGCAGTTATTCAAACCATCATGTAACGGCCATAAAAAACGCACTTTCATGATGAAAGTGCGTTTTGCGTGAAAACCGTTTAGTTCTCTTCGTCATTCAGCGCGTTGATGCTGTAACCGCCGTCAACGTAGGTAATCTCGCCGGTAATGCCGGAAGCGAGGTCAGACAGCAGGAAGGCGGCTGTGTTGCCGACTTCTTCAGTGGTAACGTTGCGGCCCAATGGGTTGTGGGAAGCGACGTGGCCCAAGAGTTTGCTGAGATCGGCGATGCCGGAAGCGGCCAGGGTTTTGATCGGGCCTGCGGAGATGCCGTTGCAGCGGATGCCTTCTTTGCCCAGGCAGGCGGCAGTGAAGCGGATGCCGGCTTCGAGGCTGGCTTTGGCCATGCCCATAACGTTGTAGTTAGGAATGGCACGAACGGCGCCCAAGTAGCTCAGGGCGACGATTGCGGCGTTGCGGCCCTGCATCATCGGACGGGCGGCTTTTGCCAGCGCAGGCAGGCTGTATGCGGAGATTTCGTGAGCGGTGTTGAACGCTTCGCGGCTGATGCTGTCGAGGAAGTCGCCGCTCAAGGCTTCCTTGGGGGCGAAGCCGATGGAGTGGACGAGGCCGTCCAAGCCGTCCCAGTGTTTGCCCAAATCAACGAAAACTTGGTTGATTTCGTCATCGCTGGCAACGTCGCAGCGGAACACGAGTTCGGAGCCGAGTTCGGCCGCCATTTTACGGACGCGCTCTTCCAGTTTGTCGACAACATAAGTAAATGCCAATTCCGCGCCTTGTTCGCGGCAGGCTTTGGCGATGCCGTAAGCGATGGAACGCTCGGAGATCATGCCGGTAATCAGAATTTTTTTGCCTTGCAAAAAGCCCATTTTCTTATCCTTTAGCAGTGGTATTGCGGTTGCATTAAACTGCGCATTATAGCAAAAACCGCTGTTTCGGCATAGAAAAAAACGGATAACCCTTTGTCTTGCCTCAAATAGGGATAAGGTTTTCTGTCAAGGCCGTCTGAAACCTGACGGAACAGCGTCAAAACGTTATACTTGATAGTCTTAATGACCGATGTTTCAGGAGTGAACTATGCCCGAGCAAAACCGCATTCTCTGCCGAGAACTCAGCCTGTTGGCGTTTAACCGCCGTGTACTGGCTCAGGTGCAGGATACGAAAGTTCCTTTGTTGGAGCGTTTGCGTTTTTTGTGCATCGTGTCTTCCAATTTGGACGAATTTTTTGAAGTGCGCATGGCGTGGTTGAAACGCGAAAACAAATTGCGCCCGCATCAGCCGCTCGACAACGGCAAAACCGCGGCCGAAACCATCGAAGCGGTGGCAAAAGAGGCACAGGCCTTGATTCGCGAGCAGTACGATCTGTTTAACAAAGTATTGCAGCCTGCACTCAGTCGCGCCGGTATTCATTTTTATCGCCGCCACAAATGGACGGCCGCGCAGAAAAAATGGATTGAAAATTATTTTGACAACGAGCTGTTGCCCATTCTCACGCCCATCGGCCTTGATCCGTCACACCCGTTCCCACGCCCGTTAAACAAATCGCTTAACTTCGCCGTCGAACTCGAAGGCACGGATGCGTTCGGCCGTCCGTCCGGAATGGCGATTGTGCAGGCTCCGCGCATTTTGCCGCGCGTCGTCCCCATGCCGTCTGAAATTTGCGGCGGCGATGCAGGCTTTGTGTTCTTGTCTTCGATTTTGCACGCCCATGTCGGCAAACTCTTTCCCGGCATGAAGGTTAAAGACTGCCATCAGTTCCGCCTCACGCGCGACAGCGATTTGACAGTAGATGAAGAAGATTTGAAAAACCTGCGTGCCGCGATTCAAAATGAGTTGCACGACCGTGAATACGGCGACGGCGTGCGCTTGGAAGTGGCGGACACTTGTCCGGCGCATATTCACGACTTCCTGCTTGCCCAGTTCAAGCTGACTTCTGCCGAGCTGTATCAGGTCAAAGGGCCGGTTAATTTGGTGCGACTCAATGCCGTTCCCGATTTGGTGGACAGGCCGGATTTGAAGTTTCCACCACGCAATGCAGGCCGTCTGAAAGCCTTGCGCAAAAACGGCTCCGTGTTCAAACTGGTCAAACAGTCGCCGATCTTGCTGCACCACCCGTATCAGTCTTTCGATCCGGTTGTCCAAATGATACGCGAAGCCGCTGCCGATCCGGATGTGTTGGCCGTCAAAATGACCATCTACCGTACCGGCAGCAATTCCGAGCTTGTGCGCGCATTGATGAAGGCCGCACTGGCGGGCAAACAGGTTACTGTCGTGGTCGAACTGATGGCGCGTTTTGACGAAGCCAACAACGTCAACTGGGCGAAGCAGCTGGAAGAGGCAGGCGCGCACGTCGTGTACGGCGTATTCGGCTACAAAGTCCACGCCAAAATGGCTTTGGTTATCCGTCGCGAAGACGGCGTGCTCAAGCGTTATGCCCACCTAGGTACCGGCAACTACCACCAAGGCACATCGCGCATTTACACCGACTTCGGCATCATTACCGCCGACGAACAAATCACTGCCGATGTGAACACTTTGTTTATGGAAATCACAGGCTTGGGCAAGCCAGGCCGTCTGAACAAGCTCTATCAAAGCCCGTTTACCCTGCACAAAATGGTCATCGACCGCATCAAGCAGGAAACCGAACACGCCAAAGTAGGCAAACCGGCGCGGATTACCGCCAAGATGAACTCCCTCATTGAGCCAAGCGTGATTGATGCGCTGTATCAAGCCAGCGCGGCAGGCGTGCAAATCGACCTGATTGTGCGCGGTATGTGTACTTTGCGCCCGGGTGTAAAAGGCTTGTCCGAAAACATCCGCGTCCGCTCCATTATCGGCCGCCAACTCGAACACTCGCGCGTGTATTGCTTCCATAACAACGGCGCAGACGATACCTTTATCTCCAGCGCCGACTGGATGGGTCGCAACTTCTTCCGCCGCATTGAAGTCGCCACGCCGATTACCACGCCCGAACTCAAAGAACGCGTGATCCGCGAAGGTTTGGAAATGGCTTTGGAAGACAATACCCAGGCTTGGCTGATGCAGCCTGACGGCAGCTACGTCCGCACCCAGCCGCAAGACGGCGAGCCTGCGTTTGGTTTGCAGGAAGGTTTGTGGAAAATATACGGACGTTGAGTTGAATAATGTCTCAGGCCGTCTGAAATGCAGGTTTCAGACGGCCTTTTTTGATTTTGCCGTTATAATTCCATTTCCCAATCTTTCAGACGGCCTTTTCCTATGAAATCTTACCCCGATTCCTATCTCCATTTTGAAAACCTCGAATCTCCCGAAACACAAAATTTCGCCGCCGCGGCGCATGCTGAAACGCGCGCCCGTTTTTTAGAAAACGACAAGGCGCGCGAATTGTCTGACGGTATTTTGGCGCAGTTGCAGGACACGCGGCAGATTCCGTTTTGTCAGGAACACCGCGCGCGGATGTACCATTTCCATCAGGACGCAGAATATCCGAAGGGCGTGTACCGCGTGTGTACCGCGGCGACTTACCGTTCCGGCTATCCCGAGTGGAAAATCCTGTTTTCGGTAGCGGATTTCGACGAATTGCTTGGCGACGATGTGTATTTGGGCGGCGTGTCGCACTTGGTGGAACAGCCCAACCGCGCGTTGTTAACACTGAGCAAATCGGGCGGAGATACGGCGTACACGCTGGAAGTGGATTTGGAAGCAGGGGAGTTGGTAGAAGGCGGTTTTCACTTTCCGGCAGGCAAAAACCATGTGTCGTGGCGCGATGAAAACAGCGTGTGGGTGTGTCCGGCTTGGGACGAACGCCAGTTGACCGAATCGGGCTATCCGCGCGAAGTATGGCTGGTGGAACGCGGCAAAAGTTTCGAGGAAAGCCTGCCGGTGTATCAAATTGCCGAAGACGGCATGATGGTAAACGCGTGGCGTTATCTCGATCCGCAGGGGTCGCCGATTGATTTGATTGAAGCGTCAGATGGTTTTTACACCAAAACCTATTTGCAGGTGTCGTCTGAAGGCGAGGCGAAACCGTTAAACCTGCCCAACGATTGCGACGTAGTCGGCTATTTGGCCGGACATCTTTTGCTGACGCTGCGTAAAGACTGGAACCGCGCGAACCAAAGCTATCCGAGCGGTGCGCTGGTGGCTGTGAAACTGAATCGGGGCGAACTCGGGGCGGCGCAGCTTTTGTTTGCGCCTGATGAAACGCAGGCATTGGAAAGCGTGGAAACGACCAAGCGTTTTGTCGTGGCGAGCCTGTTGGAAAACGTACAAGGCCATCTGAAAGCATGGCGCTTTAGCGACGGCAAATGGCAGGAAGTCGAACTGCCGCGCTTGCCTTCGGGTGCGTTGGAAATGACCGACCAACCGTGGGGTGGCGACGTGGTTTACCTTGCCGCCAGCGATTTCACCACGCCGCTGACGCTGTTTGCGCTGGATTTGAACGTGATGGAACTGACCGTCATGCGCCGTCAGCCGCAGCAGTTTGATTCAGACGGCATCAACGTGCAGCAGTTTTGGACGACTTCGGCCGACGGCGAGCGCATTCCTTATTTCCACATCGGCAAAAACGCCACGCCCGACACGCCGACCTTAGTCTATGCCTACGGCGGTTTCGGTATTCCCGAATTGCCGCATTATTTGGGTAGCGTCGGCAAATATTGGCTGGAAGAGGGCAATGCCTTTGTGTTGGCGAACATCCGCGGCGGCGGCGAATTCGGCCCGCGTTGGCATCAGGCGGCGCAGGGAATCAGCAAACATAAAAGCGTTGATGATTTGCTTGCCGTCGTGCGCGATTTGTCCGAACGCGGTATCAGTTCGCCCAAACACATCGGCTTGCAGGGAGGCAGCAACGGCGGCCTGATTACCGCCGCCGCCTTCGTGCGCGAACCTCAAAGCATTGGCGCGCTGGTGTGCGAAGTGCCGCTGACCGACATGATCCGTTATCCGCTGCTGTCCGCCGGTTCAAGCTGGACGGACGAATACGGCAATCCGCAAAAATACGAAGTCTGCAAACGCTGGCTGGGCGAATTGTCGCCGTATCACAATCTTTCAGACGGCATCAATTATCCGCCAGCGCTCATTACCACCAGCCTCAGCGACGACCGCGTCCATCCCGCCCACGCGCTCAAGTTCTACGCCAAACTGCGCGAAACCTCGCCGCAATCTTGGCTCTACTCGCCTGACGGCGGCGGCCATACCGGCAACGGTACGCAACGCGAATCCGCCGACGAACTTACCTGCGTATTGCTGTTTTTGAAAGAGTTTTTGGGGTAGAAGTAAGCAGCAGGACTGACTGTTTCGTAAAGTTGAGAAACAAAATACTCTTGTTTCGACAAGTGAAAAGAAGGCCGTCTGAAAAACGAATATTAAAGTTTTTCAGACGGCCTTCTTTTCTTTTAACTTTCAACATATCCCGATAAAATGGACACTTTGTAAGTGATCATTGATGGAAGACGCAATTATGGCAACCGAACCGAAAAATTATACACGATTTAGAAAATAATTTCAAACAAAACAATATATTAAAACTAAAACAAATCTTTCCCGAAGTCTTTTGCGAAGACCAAATCGACTTTGAGAAACTCAAACTCGTCCTTGGCGCAGAAAACCTTGCCGGTGTGGGCGAACGTTATCAACTCGATGCTGTAGAAACTAGTAGCGTTGTTTACAGTATTTCCAGGAGAATACTGAAACATGAACATGCACAAAAACACCCGTCTCACCCCGTCTCTGGATTTGGATATCCTCAACGGCATCATGCGCCAAGCCGTGTTGCAGCAGCTGCAAACCTACTTGGGCGCGGACACCATCATCGAAACACACATCACCCGCGATATGCTCGAACGCGCAGAAAAAATCCGCCTCTCCAACGCCTTGAAAGGCGTGTTTGAGGCGGATTTGGTGTACTAGGAACAATCAATGATTTCTCGGAAATGGATAAAGCCTGAAGGCGATTATTCGTTAGACGGTTTATCTGTCTGAGACTTGTGCGTTTGCAATATGCTCACTACCTTACCCTCATAACGCTGGCGTAACCACGCCTGTATCCGCTCGTAATCTTTGGCAGGTAGTGGCTGCTCCAATTCGAGAGAGACAACGACGATATCGTCATATGTATCTGTCTTCGGTTCTGCGTTTTTTTGGCTTTCAGACTGTTCGGAAACAGGCGTTGTTTGCGCTTTATCCCAAGCCAAGCCGCGTCCGACAACGATTTTTTCCGCTTCCGGATATTGGGCTTTTAATTCCTTAAGTACCGCTGCATCGTCGATATCGGAGGCTTTGCCTGCCAGTACGGTATCGATATAGGCCTGTTGCTCTTTCAGCTCATTTTGCTGCTGAACCGGGTTGTTTTGGCTTGCCAGCAATTCTTCGATTTTGGCATTGTCCCCTCCCGCATAGACCACGTTGACCTTCGGCTCTTTCACACCTGACGCTTCAAGGCTTTTCACCAGCAAGGCGGAAATTTTCTCGGCATTGCCCGTTCCATTGACAACCAGACCGACCGTATTTTCTCTATGGTTCAACATCTTACGCAGCACGAAAAAACCTTCCTGTTGCTTCGCAGTGGCAATGGCAGCATTGGCTCTGGTGTTGAAGATTTCCTGACGCACCAGTCCTGATGCCATATAGCCGCTCGGAATCATGACAGCAAGTACGACGGCAGTAATAATGATGCTGTGCAACCGGCGTTTGGATTCCTTTACCAACCCCCTGCGCGGCAGCTTGAGCAGCTTGGAAAACAACAAGGTCGCAAAAGCGATGAACACGCAGTTGATGGCAAAAAGATATGAAGCACCGAGAAAGTAGTGCCAGTTGCCATGTGCCAGTCCGTAGCCCGCAGTACACAGGGGTGGCATCAATGCGGTAGCAATCGCCACACCCGGTATGGCATTGCCTCCCTCTTTTCGGGTCAGCGCCACAATACCCGCACTACCGCCGAAGAAGGCAATCAACACATCCCAAAGGGTCGGCTGAGTACGCGCCAAAATCTCGCTTTGCGCCTCTTTAAGCGGGGTTAACAGGAAATACAACGTAGCGGTAATCAAGCTGATGACGACGAATATAATAATATTGCGCACGGCTTGACGGATCAGCGCAGTATCCCCTACCGCCAAACCGTAACCCATACCGACTATCGGCCCCATCAACGGCGAAATCAACATCGCTCCGATCACTACTGCCGTGCTGTTTACATTCAGACCGATACTCGACACGGCAATGGCAAACATCAATACCCACATACTGGTTCCGGACACCCGAGTATTGGCGCGGATGGTGGCATCGATCTTATCGGGATGAGCTTGGTCATGCGCAAGATTGAACACATCTTGCAACTTGGTCATGGCACCATTGTCTTCTTGTTTCTGCTTTTCTTGTATTTCCTGATTTTTACTTTCTCCCTGATCTTGCATATGCGTATCCTAAAGTTTTAATAGTTTATTTTAAACATCTAATTCATAAAGAATTTTTGAGTAATGAAATAATGCCTTGCCATTACGGCTAAATCTGACAGGCACACTTCCCGCAATATACTATATTAGCATACGTCCGCAAACTTTTCCTCCGTTAGATGAAGGAAGGGCAAAGTTGCCGTTACAGCAAGCCGTAACGTGGGCTTTACCCACGAGATGAATGCCAAAATGAAAGTCTATGTGACTGTTGTCGGATTTAGTTGTTGGATGGTGGATTTCGTGGGCAAAGCCCACGCTACTTGGGTTATCCCAAATCTGCCTTGATTGAATAAAAGGTCGTCTGAAAACGGGGAAATCAGTTTTCAGACGACCTTTCCGCCTATTAACTTATTGATACCAAGGAAAAACAAATTCCCGCTTGTAGGTTAAAATCAGCCTATGCTAATATGCGCAACAACAGGTTTTTCCAGAATAATCTGTGCTAAAATGCAGGATTAGATGGAAAACTCTATCCGAATTCGGTACAATACCGACGAATTATTTCCCTTAAACAACCTGCCGCAAGGCGAAAAGGAACGACTGACATGTCAAACATCGAACAACAAGTTAAAAAAATTGTTGCTGAACAACTGGGCGTAAACGAAGCCGAAGTGAAAAACGAATCTTCTTTCCAAGACGATTTGGGTGCTGACTCTCTGGACACCGTAGAACTGGTGATGGCTTTGGAAGAAGCTTTCGGCTGCGAAATCCCTGACGAAGACGCTGAAAAAATCACTACCGTACAATTGGCTATCGACTACATCAACGCCCACCAAGGCTAATCGGTCGCACCAAACATCCAGCCTCTGCTGCGCCATCGCAATAGAGGCTTTTACCTTATTATTAAACCCCTGAAATTTCAGACGGCATGAGTTTTGCCCGTTTCACGAAGAAAAAGAGCAAGGCTGCCGCGAAAATCCCGACAACCAACAGCGAGATTATCATGAGTCAGAGAAGAGTAGTCATCACAGGTCTTGGCCAAGTATCACCGGTCGGCAACGACGTCGCCACCGCATGGAGCAATCTGCTCGCAGGCAAAAGCGGCATCGGACGGATTACCCGCTTTGACGCATCCGACATCAACAGCCAAATCGCCGGTGAAGTGCGCGATTTCGACATCGGCCAATACATCAGCGCGAAAGAAGCGCGCCGTATGGACGTGTTCATCCACTACGGTATTGCCGCCGCCCTGCAAGCCATCAATGATTCAGGCTTGGACGATTTGGAAACCCTCGACAAAGACCGCGTCGGTGTCAACATCGGCTCCGGTATCGGCGGTCTGCCCAGCATCGAAGCGACCGGCAAAGCCGTTATCGAAGGCGGCGCGCGCAAAATCAATCCTTTCTTTATTCCAGGCTCGCTGATTAACCTGATCTCCGGCCACGTGACCATCCTCAAAGGCTACCGCGGCCCGAGCTACGGCATGGTGTCTGCCTGTACGACCGGCGCACACTCCATCGGCGACTCTGCACGACTGATTAAATACGGCGACGCGGATGTGATGATTGCCGGTGGTGCAGAAGGCGCGATCAGCACTTTGGGCGTTGGTGGTTTTGCTGCCATGAAAGCACTTTCCACCCGCAACGACGATCCTGCTACCGCTTCCCGTCCGTGGGACAAAGGCCGTGACGGTTTCGTTATCGGCGAAGGCGCTGGCGTGCTGGTGTTGGAAGAATTGGAACACGCGAAAAAACGCGGTGCGAAAATTTACGCCGAAATCGTCGGCTTCGGTATGAGCTCCGATGCCTACCATATTACCGCGCCTAACGAAGAAGGCCCTGCATTGGCCGTTACCCGCGCCCTGAAAGATGCCGGCCTGAACCCTGAAGACGTAGATTACGTCAACGCACACGGTACCTCGACTCCTTTGGGCGATGCCAACGAAACCAAAGCCATCAAACGCGCTTTAGGCGATCATGCGCGCAAAGTCATTGTTAACTCCACCAAATCCATGACCGGGCACCTGCTCGGCGCGGCCGGCGGCGTGGAAGCGTTGTACAGCGTGTTGGCGGTACACGAGCAAAAATCTCCACCGACCATCAACATCTTTGAACAAGACGTTGAAGCCGGTTGCGATTTGGACTACTGTGCCAACGAAGCACGCGATGCGAAAATCGACGTTGCCATCTCCAATTCCTTCGGCTTTGGCGGTACCAACGGCACATTGGTATTCAAACGCTTCAAAGACTGATAGAAGGTTTAATTAGATTAAAAGGCCGTCTGAAACTTGGTTTTCAGACGGCCTTTTTTATTTTTAAATACAAATATTCTTGATAATCTGTATCATTTATATAAAAATATCGACTCCAATCAATATTGCCCGGATTTTATCGGGTAATCAACCCAATTACATTTTTATCAGGAGTCTGCAATGAAAACTATCCGTATTCTAGCATTGGCCGCTGCACTGGCCGCCGTGCCTGCATTTGCGTCTGATTTCGGCCATGAACAGGCATTGACCATAGACGGCAAGCCTGCCCATTTGGCAGAAACTTCAGCCCGTATTTTGGCAAACGAAACCCTGACTGCGCCGCAACTGGTCGAAGATATCACTGATGGATTCGGTTCGAAAAAAATTCCAGGTTATAAATTGATGATTATGGGCCGCACTTATTCGGTGGCGGCAGAAACCAAACCGCCGAAAGAGGGCCAAACTCAGTGGCGGGACAATACGTTCATTCATCGCGGCGTAAAACTGTTTGTCGGTATTCCGGTCAAAAACGGCAAGATGGATTTGGCGTCTGCCAGATTGATTAATATCGGCGTGGTTGACGATAACGGTGGTGCTGCGCCTCATGATGAGGGTGAAAAAATCCGTCCGGTCGGCAAACAGCTGATGTCTCCCGATACCAAAGTGGAAAATGCGAAACTCAATATTGCCAAACTGACGTTGCCAAATATGAAATTGGGCGAAACCAGTGGTGGTGGTGTGAAATTGGAAGCATCGGCAACATTGGACGGTAAGCCGATACAGACTAAAATCGACAGCACGTTCTCCCGCTTCTATTCCGCCAAACCGGCTGCTACACGGCCGTTTATGGCAGATGCACGGTTTGTGAAATAATCGTAAAGGCCGTCTGAAATCCAGTTTCAGACGGCCTTTTATATAACGAAACTGCATAAGTTTAGTTTTTCATAGATTAAAGGTAAGGAGTTAAAAAAGCGTAGAATGGCGATTTTAAAAAATCATCATTGGAGGTCGATTATGACGGTAACGATTTTAGACGGCGGAATGGGGCGTGAACTGCATCGGCGCGGCGCACCGTTTCGCCAGCCGGAATGGTCTGCTTTGGCTTTGATGGAAACGCCGGAGATTGTACGCGAAACGCATTTGGACTTTCTTCGCGCAGGCGCACAGGTGATTACGACCAACAGCTATGCGCTTGTTCCGTTTCATATCGGGCAGGCACGCTTTGATGCTCAAGCTGCCGAATGGGCAAGGCTTTCCGGCCGTTTGGCGCGTGAAGCGGTGGAACAAAGCGAGACTACTGCAAAAGTAGCCGCAAGCCTGCCGCCGTTATTCGGTTCTTACCGCCCTGACTTGTTTGACAAACAAGTCGCACCTGCTTTGGCGCGCCCTTTAATATCGGGTTTGATGCCGTTTGCTGATATTTGGTTGGCAGAAACCGTATCCAGCTTGGAAGAAGCGCGTTTCTGGCGCAGCAGTCTGCCTGATGACGGTAAACCGTTTTGGGTATCGTTTACTTTGGAAGATACGATGCCGCATGATGTACCGGTATTGCGTTCGGGGGGAAACGTGCACGAGGCGGCGGATTTCGCGGTAGAAATAGGTGCGGCAGCAATGTTGTTCAATTGCAGTCAGCCTGAAGTGATGGCGGAAGCTTTGAAAGTGGCACATGAAGCCCAAGGTCGTCTGAAACTGGGTGTGTACGCCAATGCATTTGAACCGGTACAAGGACAGATGAACGAGGCCAACGATGGTTTGGATCCGATTCGCGCCGATGCCACGCCGGAAAATTATTTGGCGTGGGCGAGACAATGGGCGGATTTGGGCGCGGAAATCATCGGCGGGTGCTGCGGTATCGCACCTGAACATATCCGTGCATTGGCGCAAGGATTTAAGGCCGTCTGAAAGCGGCTGTATAATATTTTGATACGGTTAGAACAGGCTAAAAAAGCCGGTAATCCCGTCGCTTCACAAACACATAATTATAAAAATCAGGAATAAACATGTCGCAAAAATCTCAAATCGGCTTGGTTGCACTGACGGCCTTGGTTATCAGTTCCATGATTGGTTCGGGTATTTTCAGCCTGCCGCAGAATATGGCTGCCGTTGCAGGTTCGCAGGCTTTGCTGTTGGGTTGGCTGATTACCGGTGTGGGCATTATCTTTCTCGGCATGTCATTTTCGGCCTTGTCCAAACTTAAGCCCGAATTGGATGGCGGTATTTATACGTACGCCCGCGACGGCTTCGGTGATTTGATGGGTTTTTTCTCAGCGTGGGGCTATTGGCTTTGCACCACGGTCGGTATTGTCGGCTATTTGGTGGTTGCGTTTGAAGCAGTAGGCGGATTTGTCGATACGCCGGACAACGTGATTTTCGGTAAAGGCAACACATTTGCTGCTTTTGTTGGAGAATCAGTAATTGTGTGGCTGATTTACTGGTTGGTAGTGCGCGGTATTAAAGAAGCGGCAGGAGTGAACCTGATTGCAACGGCAGTCAAAGTGTTTCCGCTGATTTTATTTATCGGTATGGCAGCCTATTTCTTTCAAACCGAAGTGTTTATGTCCGATTGGACAGGGGCGAGCCTTGCTACGCCTGAAAATCCTGATGTCAGCTTGATGACGCAGGTAAAAAACACAATGCTGATTACGTTGTGGGTGTTTACCGGTATTGAGGGTGCGGCGGTTTTGTCCAAGCATGCGCGAAGTCGTGCTGATGTCGGTCGAGCAACCATTATCGGCGTCAGCTTGACGCTGGCAATGTATGTGGCAATTACCGTCTTGGCTCAAGGCATTTTGCCTCGTGTGGATATTGCAGCAATGGCTAATCCGTCTATGGCGGGCGTGTTGGCGTACATGGTCGGCTCTTGGGGGAAAGTGTTGATTTCTTCCTGCCTGATTGTGTCTGTGCTGTCGTCTTATTTAAGCTGGACGCTGTATGCGACTGAGATTCCGCACATGGGTGCGAGAAACGGCGCATTTCCAAAATCGTTTATCCCGTTGAATAAAAACGAAGTGCCGCAGGGTTCGTTGATGTTTACCACTTTGACCGTGCAGTTTTGCCTATTGCTGGTGTGGTTAAAAGGCGAGGATTATTCTGCCTTGCTGATGGTATCGACTTCGATGATTTTGATACCGTATCTGTTAATTGGTGCATATCTGCTCAAATTATCGCTGACACAAAAGGCTGCGGCGAAATACCGTCTTATCGGCGCGGCAGCAACGCTTTATGCGGCTTGGATTGTCTATGCGGCAGGCACGGAATATTTGCTGCTTTCAGTCTTGCTCTATTTGCCCGGCGTATTGCTGTTTCTCTATTCACAAAAGAAACACTACGTAAGTTGTCAGTTCAACCGTATGGAAAAAGCCGTATTGGTATTGCTGTTGATTTTGGCTGTGCCGGCCGTACAGCAGTTTGTCGCTAGCTTACAAGCGTAAGCAGAAAGGTTTGAAAAAGGCCGTCTGAAATCCAGTTTCAGACGGCCTTTTATTGATAAAACCGATTCAATACCGCATCATTTTGCTGTCCACCTGCATTGCCCAAGCATCAATACCGCCTTGCAGGTTGTAGAGGTTTTCAAATCCGGTGTCTTCCAAATACATTGCCGTGTGCAGGCTGCGGATGCCGTGGTGGCAGTAAACGACAATGGGTAAATCGTCGTCGGGCAGCTCGTTTTGACGCAGGGGGATGAGGTTCATCGGGATATGAATGGCGGCGGGCAGGGTGCAGATGGCGCGTTCTTCATCGGTGCGGACGTCGAGCAGATGAAATGCGCGGCCTTCGTCCTGCCATTGTTTCAATTCGGTGGGCGGGAGTTGGATGATGTCGGTCATAAAGGTGGGGATAAAAGCATGAGGCCGTCTGAACTTTCAGACGGCCTGTTGTTTAAAAATCGAAATCGCCGAACGGATTGGCCGATTTGTCTTCCAAGTGGGCCACGACGGTGTCGAACAATACTTTTTCGGAAAACTCATTGCCGTTGCGTGTTAGCAAAAGTGCGTGTTGTACCGGTTTGCGGCCGACGATGATGACCATGCGGCCGCCGTCTTTCAATTGCTCTTTTAAGATTTCAGGCACTCGGTCTACTGCGCCGCCTACATAAATCGCATCAAAAGGCGCGCCTTGGGATGCTTCGGTCAGGCCGTTGTTTTGAACATAATCGACGTTGGCAAAGCCCAATTCGTCCAAGACTTTTTTGGCACGTTGCTGCTGCTCAGCATCGATGTCGTCAGTGACGACTTTGCCGGCCAGTTTGGACAGCAGGGCGGTTGCATAGCCTGAGCCTGTACCGATTTCTAAGACGGTTTCGTCTTTTTTCAGTTTCAAACCTTGAGCCAGGCGGGCAACGACTTTGGGTTCCAACATCTTATGGCCGTTGGCCAGCGGCAGCTCCATATCCGCATAGGCCAAACCTTGAAAAGCCTCGCCGACGAAATGTTCGCGCCCGATCTCCTCCAAAGCATCCAAAATGTCGAAATCCAAGACATCCCACGGACGAATCTGCTGTTCAACCATATTGAAACGCGCTTTTTCAAAGTCCATATTTGTGCTCCGTTCAATTCTTAATTTTATCGAAACATACATTATAAATCCTTGTCGGAGAGTGTGCCATCTTTCAGACGGCCTCGAGGCTTGTTAATAATTGCCAAGCGCACATATATCCACTAAACTTTCACATTACACCACGCTACAACAAGCAACAACCAACACACGGAGCAATAAAGATGTATCACCAAATCGGAATGTGGGATCAAAAATGGGTCATCGGCAACTGGAAAATGAACGGCCGACTCCAAAACAACAACGCACTCATGCACCGCTTCCGCATCATGCCCACCGCCGAGCGCGTCCTCATCGGCCTCGCCGCCCCGACCGTTTACCTGTTGCAACTGCACAACGCCATGCAAATCGTTTTGAACAACCGCATCTTGACCTGTGCGCAAGACGTGAGCCGTTTCCCGAATAACGGCGCATACACCGGCGAAGTGTCCGCCGAAATGCTTGCCGACATCGGTACAGACATCGTCCTCATCGGCCACTCCGAGCGCAGCCTTTATTTCGGCGAGAAAAACGAAATCCAACGCCGCAAAATGGAAAATGTCCTCAACGTCGGCCTGATTCCATTGTTGTGTGTCGGCGAAAGCTTGGAAGAACGTGAAGCCGGTAAAGAACACGAAGTCATTGCCCACCAGCTTTCCATCCTGCAAGGTTTGGACACCAAAAACATCGCCGTTGCCTACGAGCCGGTTTGGGCGATCGGTACAGGCAAAGTCGCCACCGTCGAACAAATCGCCGATATGCACGCATTTATCTACAAAGAAATCTTGTCTTTGTGCGGAAGCGATGTTAAAATCCGCGTTCTTTACGGCGGAAGTGTGAAAGCGGATAACGCAGCCGACATCTTCGCAGTACCTCATGTAGACGGCGCATTGGTTGGTGGCGCGTCATTATCATATGACTCCTTTACCGCCATCATCAACGCAGCACAAGCCTCGTAGAAAACATATGGAAGCCTTTAAAACCCTTATCTGGATTATTAATATTATTTCCGCTCTATTTGTAATCGTGTTAGTATTGCTGCAACACGGTAAAGGTGCGGATGCCGGCGCAACATTCGGTTCCGGCAGCGGTAGCGCGCAAGGCGTATTCGGTTCTGCCGGTAATGCCAACTTCCTCAGCCGCTCGACTGCCGTTGCTGCAACATTTTTCTTTGCGACCTGCATGGCAATGGTGTATATTCACACCCACTCCAATAAGCACGGTTTAGACTTCAGCGATGTGAAGCAGACCCAACAGGCTCCTAAGCCTGCAACGCCTGCACAAAACAATACAACTCCTGTTGCTCCGAATCCTCAGCAGCAGTAAGACAATTTGATTTATGCCGACATGGTGGAATTGGTAGACACGCTATCTTGAGGGGGTAGTGGCCGTAGGCTGTGCGAGTTCAAATCTCGCTGTCGGCACCACATTAGAAAATCTAACCGCTTTTAGCGGTTATTTTTTCGTCTTGAGAATCTGCCTTTCATTTATCTTTAGGCTGAGACAGGGAAATACAATGAAGCGTTTGGTTGTCGGCATCAGCGGTGCCAGCGGTTTTCAGTATGGCGTGAAAGCTTTGCAGCTTTTGCGTGAGTATCAGGTAGAAACGCATTTGGTGGTTTCGCAAGGGGCGGAAATGACCCGCACTTTGGAAACAGATTACACTAAAGAAGACGTTTATGCTTTGGCAGATGTCGTGCATTCTGTCCGTAATGTCGGGGCAAGTATTGCCAGCGGATCGTTTTTGACGGATGGAATGTTGATTGCGCCGTGTTCAATGAAAACCTTGGCTTCGGTTGCTCACGGGTTTGCCGATAATTTGCTCAGCCGTGCGGCGGATGTAACATTGAAAGAGCGGCGCAGGCTGGTGTTGATGGTGCGTGAAGCGCCGTTAAGCTTGGCGCACATTGAAAATATGCGCCGTGTGACAGAGATGGGCGGTATCGTGTTTCCTCCCGTTCCGGCTTTATATCAGAAGCCTGAATCCATCGAAGATATGATTACACACAGCGTCTCTCACGCTTTGGACTTGTTCGGTATTATTCAAAACGATGTGCTGCGCTGGCAGGGCTGATGTTTCAGACGGCCTGAAAATAAATTTAATACACTGAGAAAGAGGATAAAAATCATGCAAGCGATTCCTACCAATATCGTTAAATTTTTGAGCAATCATCATGTCGTCAGTATTGCCGCTGCGGCAGACGGCGAAGTTTGGGCGGCTTGTTGTTTTTATGTGTTTGATGAAGCCCATGCCCGTCTAATTGTGCTGACTTCTTTGAAAACAAAGCATGGTGGAATGATGAGCCGTTCTGCCAAAGTAGCCGGCACCATTGCCGGACAGCCTGACAGTATCACGAAAATCAGCGGTGTTCAGTTTGCGGCGACTGCCGCTTTGATTGAAGATGAAGCGGATTTGAAAGCGGCGCAGTCTTTATTTTACAAAGCGCATCCTGCCGCTAGGGTGATGAAAAGTGATGTTTGGACGTTGAATTTGGACAATGTGAAATTTACTGACAATAAATTGGTATTCGCACAAAAAACGTATTGGAATCGTGAGGATTAAGAAAAGGTCGTCTGAAAGATGAAATTTCAGACGGCCTTTAGCTGTATGATTTCGTATTTAATATTGTTGCCAAAGTTTTTCAAATTCTGATGGGGCGATGTACTCGCTGTATGACAAATCTAAATCGGTTAATTCCCCATGTAATAGGTTGTCGCGTTTGGAGATGTTTTCGGTATGCCCATCTGCATGTAAATAGATTCGGCGAGTGTTGATGCCGTTGATGTATTCGTCAAACTGCCATACGGGGACAGCATCTAATGTCTCTGTGTTGAAGAATTTGGTATAGATATTTGTTTTGTTGTTAGATGTCATTGCTTGGCCAAATCGTCTTATAACGGCTTCCCGTAAAGTAAGTGGATTTTTATTCTGAAAATATCAGAACAAAAATCCACTTATTAAGTCGATAACTACTTGATCTTAGATTTTAATCGTGTCCGAGCTCGACAGTTTTGTCTTTGTAACGTGTATCAGGAACCAAAACGATTTTCTCGTCCACTTTACCGATGGCTTTCACGTCTTTGCCCGGATAATCCAGCTGATGCAGGAAGTAGCGGATACAGTTCAAACGTGCACGTTTTTTGTCGTCGGAACGGATGATGACCCAAGGCGCGTCGCCGGTATGGGTGTGGAAGAACATGGCGTTTTTGGCTTCGGTGTAGTCGTCCCAGCGGTCGAGCGACTGGATGTCCACAGGGGACAGTTTCCAGTGTTTCAGTGGGTCGTCACGGCGGGAGATGAAGCGACGGAGTTGTTCTTCGCGGGATACGGAGAACCAGAATTTGAACAGGTGGATGCCGCTGGCAACAAGCATGCGTTCCAATTCAGGGGTTTGACGCATGAAGAGCAGGTATTCGTTAGGTTCGCAGAAGCCCATTACGCGTTCTACGCCGGCACGGTTGTACCATGAGCGGTCGAAGAAGACCATTTCGCCTGCAGTCGGCAGGTTTTGGATGTAGCGTTGGAAATACCATTGGCCGCGTTCGGTAGTGGTTGGTTTTTCCAAAGCAACCACGCGCGCGCCACGCGGATTCAGGTGTTCCATGAAGCGTTTGATGGTACCGCCTTTACCGGCTGCGTCGCGGCCTTCAAACAGGCTGACAATACGCTGACCGGAATCTTTAACCCAGCTTTGTACTTTCAACAATTCGATTTGCAGCTTCTGTTTTTCTTTTTCGTAAACAGAGCGGCGCATACGTTGTTTGTATGGGTAGTTGGCAGGAAGCGGTGCGCTGCTGGAATCTTCGTCAGTGCCGCGTCCTTCGTGTTCCAAAACAGCCTTTTCGAATACTTGCAGCTGGTCTTGTTTCTCGCCCAGTTCAACATTCTCGAACGGTTCTAATTGGTGGTCTGCCATAAAGTCTCCTTATCGATTAAGTTTTAAATGATATGGTGTGGTATGGTTTGATTCTACCCTTTTATACTTCGTTCGACTACATAAAATTACATTCGAGTGCTTTTTTTGAATTTGTCTGCTAACTTATGTAAAAGCAGCGTATAATCAGCCTATTTGTACAGCAATCATGCCTTATTTCGCCCTGTTCGACGATGCGTTAAGCGGTCGTGCAAAACTCTATCAAAATCATGTGGAAAGCTGCCTTTTTCATCATAACGAACTGGCGTCGTTGGATGATGTTTTGCAGGCAGGTTGGAAAAAAGGCCTGCATGCAGTGTTGTTTGCAGACTACGAATTCGGATTGCCACTAATGGATATTTCATCCGCGCGCAGTGGCAATTTGCGTTTGCACTGGTTTGCCGATTACGCAGAAATCGATGCCGAAAACTGGCTGGCCAATCATTCAGACGGCCTTGAGGCAGGTATTTCCACTCCCCGATTCTCCGTATCCGAAGCCGATTATCTCGAGCATATCAACCAAATCCACGAAGCCATCCGCCGCGGCGATACCTATCAAATCAATTACACCGCGCGTCTACACCTGCAAACTTACGGCAATCCGATCCAGCTTTACCGCCGCTTGCGCCAGCCTGTGCCGTATGCCGTTTTGTCTTGTCTGCCCGACGGGGCAGGGCAGGAAGCGTGGACTTTGTGTTTTTCTCCCGAACTTTTCCTCAAAATCGATTCAGACGGCCTGATCACAACCGAGCCGATGAAAGGCACTGCGCCGATTCTTCATGACGGACAAGATGAACGCCGCGCCGTTGAATTGCAAAACGACCCGAAAAACCGCGCCGAAAACGTGATGATTGTCGATTTGTTGCGCAACGACCTCGGCAAAATCGCGCAAACGGGCAAAGTACGCGTGCCTGAACCATTTAAAGTTTCCCGTTTCGGCAGTGTTTGGCAGATGACCAGTGCCATCGAGGCACAGGTACTGCCTGATGTTTCGGTTGCCGATATTCTTCATGCAGCCTTTCCGTGCGGCAGTATTACCGGCGCGCCAAAACGCATGAGTATGCAGATTATTGAGTCTCTTGAATCCGAACTGCGCGGTTTGTACACAGGTAGCATCGGCTTTTTGCATCCGTGCGATACGGGTTTGGGATTTGAAGGCGTATTTAATGTTGTGATTCGTACCTTATCTCTGAAACCGGTTTCAGACGGCCTTTATCAAGGTGTTTATGGTGTCGGTTCGGGGATTGTGATTGATAGCGATCCTGAAGCTGAATATCGCGAGTGCGGTTGGAAGGCGCGTTTTCTCAATGACTTGCGGCCTGATTTCGGTATTTTTGAAACCATGCGCGTGGAAGACAAACAATGTCGTTTGCTTGATTTGCACTTAGGCCGTCTGAATAGCTCGGCACAAGCACTCAACCTGCCTTGGCATCAAAATACGGCAGAGCAAATTCAACACTATATAGATGCGTTGCCAAGTAGGTTATTTAGAGTCAAAGCCGCCTTGTTTTCAGACGGCCTTGTATTGAGTCATGCGGCTGTTTCTGAATTAGATGGGCAGCAATACGTCATCTTGAGTGAGCACACATTAAGTCAACGCGATTATCTGCGCCGCTTCAAAACCACACGCCGTGAAATTTTTGACCAAGCATGGAAAACGGCAGAAGGGCAGGGCGCATTTGACAGCCTGTTTTTCAATTCAGACGGCCTTTTGTTAGAGGGTGGAAGAAGCAATGTGTTCGTCAAATATCAAGGACAATGGTTCACGCCGTCTTTGGATTTGGATATTTTGAACGGGGTAATGCGCCAAGCGGTATTGAAGCAGCCGCAGCTATATTTAGG
The DNA here is from genome assembly GCF_041433255.1 of Neisseria sp. 20925_1_37. Classification (NCBI taxonomy): domain Bacteria; kingdom Pseudomonadati; phylum Pseudomonadota; class Betaproteobacteria; order Neisseriales; family Neisseriaceae; genus Neisseria; species Neisseria sp. 20925_1_37. Next base: position 238,927 of record NZ_JAPWBC010000001.1, read on the forward strand.
TGTGGATACAATCAAGGAAACCCACATCACGCGCGCGATGTTGGAAAATGCGGAAGAAATCCGTTTGAGTAACGCTTTAAGGGGCATGTTTGCGGTTTCGCTCCGTAAATAAATGGCAATAGTCAAATCATAGTGATTCAAATTGTCGTAAAGCGGCAATATCCGATAGAATACGTCATTTCAACAATGAGGCCGTCTGAAAGGGAAAACAATATGGCAAAAGCAAAAGGTGGATTGGGGCGCGGTTTGGATTCGCTAATATCCAATGCGGTGGACAGCAGCAGTAGCGACCGCCTGACAACGGTTGCCATCGCCGATATTCAGCCCGGCCGTTATCAGGCGCGCGTGCAAATGGATGACGAAGCCTTGCAGGAACTGGCTGACTCCATTAAAGCGCAAGGCATTATCCAGCCGGTTATCGTACGCGAACGTGGTCTGTCTCAATATGAATTGATTGCCGGCGAACGTCGTTGGCGCGCTTCTCAGTTGGCCGGTTTGACCGAAATTCCCGTCGTCATTAAAACCATCAGCGACGAAACCGCGTTGGCCATGGGTTTGATTGAAAACCTGCAACGCGAAAACCTCAATCCGATTGAAGAAGCGCAAGGTTTGAAACGCCTCGCCGACGAATTCGGCCTGACTCATGAAACCATCGCAAAAGCCGTCGGTAAAAGCCGTAGTGCCATCTCCAACAGCCTGCGCCTGTTGAGTCTGCCTGAGCCGGTTCAGGAAATGCTTTATCAACGTCGTCTGGAAATGGGTCATGCCCGTGCGTTGTTGACCTTGCATGTGGTTGACCAATTGGAGTTGGCGCAGAAAGCCGTAAAAAACGGTTGGTCGGTGCGTGAGGTAGAACGTCGCAGCCAATTGGCGCATCAAAAAGCCAAGCCCGAAGCAGCCAAAACCATCAGCCCGGATATCCGCCGCATCAATGATGCATTGACCGAGCATTTGGGCGTTAATGCCGAAGTCAAAACCAGTAATCAGAAAAAAGGCAAAATCGTGCTGCATTTTGATACGCCGGAAACATTCGAATATTTGCTGAAGCAGTTAGGCATCAATCAAGCGTTCTAACGGCTTTATAAACAGAACGGGCCGTCTGAAAAAAACTTTTCAGACGGCCTCAATTTTGAAAAAGCGTAGAGCGTATAAATGTTTACAATACAAATCAAAATCTTCTGTAAAATCTATGTAACAACATGTAATTTGTGTTAAACTCCATTCCAGCAAAGATTTGTTTTATATGTGTTAATCATTTATTTATGAAAGGTTCACAAAGATTAACATATTGCTTGACGTTAACAAACTTCTTGATTATATTAGCCTGCCTTGCTTTTTGGGGTGCAAAGTACAATGAATCAGATAGTCCCATTGCAAGTAATTGTATTATTAATAATTTCGGTTGTTTGTGCGTTATTTTCCGGATTGCCCGGCTTCCTCTCTGCTTTGGCGGGAGGATTTTCGTACATTTTGCCTACCCTAGTTGCAGTTTTACTTTTAAAGTTTTCCCGACGAAATCCCGATCTGCAAAGTTCGATGTTTATCGGCGGAGAGGTTTTAAAAGTAGTGCTGTCGCTGGTATCTATGTTGGTCGTTTTTGCGATATGGCATCGATCACTGGTATTTTACCCATTTTTATTGGCGTTTCTTGGCGTCAGTCATTTGGTTTTTTTAGTATTGTTGAGAGTGAAACACTATGGCAGGTGAAACTATGACCGCTGCCGACTACATCAAGCACCACTTGCAAAGCTTGACCAGTATGTCGGATGTTACTCAGGGTCAAGGACTGAAAAACATTGCTGATTTTTCGTTCATTAACCTTGATGCAATCTTTTTTGCCGTTCTATTGGGCGTAATCGGCAGCTTCCTTTTGTGGCGCGGTGCCAAAAAAGCAACTGCTGGCGTACCCGGCCGTTTTCAAGCGGCTGTTGAAATTCTGTTCGAATTCGTGGATGACATGTGTAAAAGCATTATCCATAACGAACAATCTCGTAAAGCCGTTGCCCCGTTGGGTCTGACATTGTTTGTCTGGATTCTCTTGATGAACGCCATGGATATGCTGCCGGTTGATTTGCTGCCGATGGCATGGCAAGGCATTACCGGTAATCATCATGCCCTGTTGCGCGTCGTGCCGACAGCTGACTTGAATACGACTTTGGCTCTGGCGATTGGCGTATTGCTGATCTGTATTTACTACAATGTCAAAATCAAAGGCCTTGGCGGTTGGATTCACGAGTTGTTCTGCGCACCTTTCGGTCCGTGGCTTGCTCCGGCCAACTTCCTGCTGAACTTGGTAGAGTTTTTGTCCAAAACCGTATCCCACGGTATGCGGTTGTTTGGTAATATGTATGCCGGCGAGCTGGTGTTCCTGTTGATCGCTCTGTTGGGCGGTGCATGGGCGTCAACCGGCAGTGTCGAAACTTTGGATCCGATTTTATTTGTGTTCCACCTGATTGCCGGTTTGGCTTGGGCGATTTTCCACATTTTGGTCATCACCTTGCAGGCATTTATTTTCATGGCGTTGGCGTTCGTATATATCGGACAGGCGCATGATGCACACTAATCAAGTAGTTTTTTTGTAGTTTGTTTTTTGTAGTTTAACCTTTACTATTTTAAGGAGTTTAAAAATGGGTTTGATTGCTATCGCATGTGGTTTGATCGTTGCCTTGGGCGCATTGGGTGCCTCTATCGGTATCGCAATGGTTGGTTCTAAATACTTGGAATCTTCTGCTCGCCAACCTGAGCTGATCGGTCCTCTGCAAACTAAACTGTTCTTGATCGCTGGTCTGATCGACGCGGCTTTCTTGATCGGTGTGGCTATTGCCCTGTTGTTCGCCTTCGTTAACCCGTTTAGTGGTGCGTAATCAAGACGGAGCGATCCGTTCAGATACAGGCTTGCCGTCTGTTTGATTAACCCAGATACGAAGGTTAAGTAACGTGAATATTAATGCAACCTTATTTGCGCAAATCCTAGTTTTCTTTGGTTTGGTTTGGTTTACGATGAAATTCGTATGGCCTCCGATTGCCAAAGCATTGGATGAGCGTGCCGCAAAAATCGCTGAGGGCTTGGCTGCCGCCGAGCGCGGTAAGAGCGATTTTGAGCAGGCAGAGAAAAAAGTTGCAGAACTTATGGCCGAAGGGCGTAATCAGGTAACCGAAATGGTTGCCAACGCCGAAAAACGTGCTGCAAAAATTGTAGAAGAAGCCAAAGAGCAAGCTTCTCATGAAGCAGCACGCATTGCAGCCCAAGCAAAAGCTGATGTAGAGCAAGAAGTTAACCGTGCACGCGAAGTGTTGCGCGAACAGGTCGCTTCATTGGCTGTTAAAGGTGCGGAATCTATCCTGCGTAAAGAAGTCGATGCTTCCAAACATGCAGATCTGCTCAGTGCCTTAAAACAGGAGCTGTAATCTTATGGCAGAGTTCGCAACGATTGCCAGACCTTATGCGAAAGCATTGTTTAGTCTGGCTCAGGAAAAAAACCAAATCGAGTCTTGGTTGGGCGAACTGAAAGAACTCGCAGCGGTTGTTCAAGATGAGAAAGTCATTGCTTTCATCGAGCAGCCGGAAACGGGAGCTTCCGAAAAAGCAGAAACGCTCAAAGGTCTTGTCGGTATCAAAAATGTCGAATTGGCAAATTTTATTACCGTTTTGGCCGAGCAAAAGCGTTTGCTGGTATTGCCGGAAATTTATGCCCAATATCAAGATTTGACCTTGATACACAACAATACGAAATCGGCAGTAATTTACAGCGCGTATGAGCTCAGTTCTCAGCAGCTGGCCGATGTTACCGATATCCTGACAAAACGCTTCAACAGCAAATTGGATGTGGTAACTAAAGTTGCCCCTGAATTAATCGGCGGCATCAAAGTAGAAGTGGGTGATCAGGTCTTGGATTTGTCCGTACAAGGCAAACTGAATGCTTTGTATGCGACTATGACAAATTAGGAGAGTTTTCATGCAGCTTAATCCTGCTGAAATTAGCGATTTGATTAAAGCCAAAATCGAAAATCTGTCCGTCAATGCAGAAGTGCGTACCCGTGGTACCGTTGTTTCTGTTACAGACGGCATTGTGCGCATTCATGGCTTGTCAGACGCGATGCAAGGTGAGATGCTCGAATTCCCCGGTAACACTTTCGGTCTGGCCATGAACTTGGAGCGTGACTCCGTCGGTGCCGTAGTGTTGGGTGAGTACGAACACATTAAAGAAGGCGATACAGTTACCTGTACCGGTCGTATTTTGGAAGTGCCGATCGGTCGCGAACTGGTTGGCCGTGTGGTTGATGCATTGGGTCGTCCTATCGATGGTAAAGGTCCAATCAACACAACATTGACTGCTCCAATCGAGAAAATTGCACCGGGTGTGATTGCGCGTAAATCGGTTGACCAACCAATGCAAACCGGCCTGAAAGCCATTGACTCTATGGTTCCGGTTGGTCGTGGTCAACGTGAGTTGATCATTGGTGACCGTCAAACCGGTAAAACTGCCGTGGCACTGGATGCCATCGTTAACCAAAAAGGTACAGGCGTTATCTGTATTTATGTGGCTATCGGTCAAAAAGCATCTTCTATTGCCAACGTAGTACGCAAATTGGAAGAGCATGGCGCGATGGAGCATACCATCGTGGTTGCTGCAACTGCTTCTGAAGCCGCTGCGCTGCAATACATCGCTCCTTACTCCGGTTGTACCATGGGTGAATTCTTCCGTGACCGTGGTGAAGATGCACTGATCGTATACGATGACTTGTCTAAACAAGCCGTTGCATACCGTCAAATTTCCCTGCTGTTGCGCCGTCCTCCTGGCCGTGAAGCATATCCTGGCGACGTATTCTATCTGCACTCCCGTCTGTTGGAACGTGCAGCCCGCGTCAGCGAAAACGAAGTTGAAAAACTGACTAATGGCGAAGTAAAAGGCAAAACCGGTTCTCTGACTGCGTTGCCAATTATTGAAACCCAAGCCGGTGACGTATCAGCATTCGTACCAACCAACGTAATCTCGATTACAGACGGCCAAATCTTCTTGGAAACCGACTTGTTCAACGCCGGTATCCGTCCTGCAATCAATGCCGGTATTTCCGTATCGCGCGTAGGTGGTGCAGCACAAACCAAAGTCATCAAAAAACTGGGTGGCGGTATCCGTTTGGCGTTGGCACAGTACCGTGAATTGGCGGCGTTCTCGCAATTTGCTTCCGATTTGGACGAAGCAACACGAAAACAGCTGCAACACGGTGAAGTGGTTACTGAATTGATGAAACAAAAACAATTCAGCACATTGAACACTGCCGAAATGGCATTGACTTTGTGGGCGATCAACAACGGTTCTTACGCAGATGTTCCGGTATCCAAAGCCTTGGCTTTCGAAGCAGAATTCTTGAGTTTCGTACGTACGCAACATCCTGAGGTTCTGGATGCGATTAATGCATCAGGCGCAATGTCTGACGAAAGCGAAAAAGCATTGACCGAAGCCATGAAATCTTTCAAATCTTCTTACGCTTACCAAGCATAAGTATTGAGATGAAAGGAGTCTGAAATGGCAGTCGGAAAAGAGATTCTCACCAAAATCCGTAGTGTTCAAAATACCCAAAAGATCACTAAAGCGATGCAAATGGTGTCGACCTCTAAAATGCGGAAGACTCAAGACCGGATGCGCTTAGCGCGTCCGTACGCCGAAAAAGTGCGTACAGTGATGAGCCATCTTGCACAGACTAATGCCGATCATGGTATCAAATTGTTGGAGCCGCACCGCGAAGTGCGTCGTGCCGGTTTTATTTTGATTACCTCGGATAAAGGTTTGTGCGGTGGCTTGAACGCAAACGTACTGAAAAAGTTTTTGGCGCAAGTTCAAGAGTATCAGGAACAAGGCATCGAAGTCGAAGTCGTGTGCCTGGGTAGTAAAGGTTTGGCTGCATGCCAAAGTATCGGTTTGAATGTTATTGCCAGCGCAACCAATTTGGGTGATACCCCAAGAATGGAATTGCTGCTCGGCCCTCTGACCGAAATCTTCCAACGTTATGAGAAGCATGAATTAGACCGTATCCATATGGTTTACTCACGTTTTGTCAATACAATGCGCCAAGAGCCGCGTATGGAAGTTTTGCTGCCTATCGGTGAAAACGTTATTGACGACGGAACAGGTCATTCTTCATTTACTTGGGAATACCTCTACGAGCCGAGTCCTATCGCCGTATTGGAATATTTGGTTCGCCGCTATTTAGAGTCTGTGGTTTATCAGGCATTGAGCGACAACATGGCATCTGAACAAGCCGCGCGTATGGTAGCGATGAAAGCCGCAACCGACAACGCAGGCAATGCCATCAAAGAATTGCGTTTGGTGTACAACAAATCGCGTCAAGCCGCGATTACCACAGAATTGTCAGAAATTGTAGCAGGTGCAGCGGCAGTTTAATGCCGTCTGAAGCCTGAACAGGAAATTAGGATACGATAATGAGCCAAGGCAAAATCGTACAAGTTATTGGTGCGGTGGTTGACGTGGAATTTCCACGCGACGCTATCCCGCATGTTTACGATGCCCTGAAATTGGACGAGAACGGTCTGACTCTGGAAGTTCAACAACTTCTGGGTGACGGTGTTGTCCGTACTATTGCAATGGGTAGTTCAGACGGCCTGAAACGCGGTATGTCTGTAAGCAATACTGGTGCGCCAATCACTGTGCCGGTAGGTAAAGGTACATTGGGTCGTATTGTCGACGTATTGGGTACACCTGTTGATGAAGCAGGTCCGATCGATACCGACAAGAGCCGTGCCATTCACCAAACTGCTCCAAAATTCGACGAGTTGTCTTCAACTACCGAATTGCTGGAAACCGGTATTAAAGTGATCGACTTGCTGTGTCCGTTTGCTAAAGGCGGTAAAGTAGGTCTGTTCGGTGGTGCCGGTGTGGGCAAAACCGTGAACATGATGGAATTGATCAACAACATCGCCAAAGCGCACAGCGGTCTGTCCGTGTTCGCAGGTGTGGGTGAACGTACCCGTGAAGGTAACGACTTCTACCACGAGATGAAAGATTCCAACGTATTGGATAAAGTAGCCATGGTGTATGGCCAAATGAACGAACCTCCAGGCAACCGTCTGCGCGTTGCTTTGACCGGTTTGACCATGGCCGAATACTTCCGTGACGAAAAAGACGAAAACGGTAAAGGTCGCGACGTATTGTTCTTCGTTGACAACATCTACCGTTACACTCTGGCCGGTACCGAAGTATCTGCACTGTTGGGCCGTATGCCTTCTGCAGTGGGTTACCAACCGACATTGGCTGAAGAAATGGGTCGTTTGCAAGAGCGTATTACCTCTACCCAAACCGGTTCCATTACTTCCATCCAAGCCGTATATGTACCTGCGGATGACTTGACTGACCCGTCTCCAGCAACAACTTTCGCCCACTTGGACGCCACTGTCGTATTGAGCCGTGATATTGCATCTTTGGGTATTTACCCGGCAGTTGACCCGCTTGATTCTACTTCACGCCAATTGGATCCGATGGTATTGGGTCAAGAGCACTACGACGTAGCGCGCGGTGTACAGTCTACTCTGCAAAAATACAAAGAATTGCGCGACATTATCGCCATTCTGGGTATGGACGAATTGTCTGACGAAGACAAACTGACTGTGATGCGTGCCCGTAAAATCCAACGCTTCCTGTCTCAACCGTTCCACGTTGCCGAAGTATTTACCGGTTCTCCAGGCAAATACGTTTCATTGCGTGACACCATCGCCGGCTTTAAAGCTATCTTGAACGGCGAATACGACCATCTGCCTGAACAAGCGTTCTACATGGTAGGCGGCATTGAAGAAGCGGCTGAGAAAGCGAAAACCTTAAACTAAGGAGGCCGGCATGAGCACCATGCAAGTTGAAGTGGTTAGTAGCGAGCAAAACATCTATTCGGGCGAGGCCAGCTTTGTGGTAGTTCCGACCGTTCAAGGTGAGCTTGGTATTTATCCACGACACGAGCCGATTATGAGTTTGGTACGCCCCGGCGCATTGCGTTTGACTGTTCCGGGTGAAGCTGAAGAAGTGCTGGTTGCCGTTTCCGGTGGCGTTTTAGAAGTACAGCCTGATAAGATCACAGTATTGGCAGACGTTGCCATCCGCAGTACAGAAATGGATCAGGCGCGTGCTGAAGCAGCTAAAAAAGCAGCCGAGGCAGGTGTTTCTGCAGCCAAAGATGATAAATCTCTGGCCGAAGCGCACAAAGCATTGGCAGCAGCCATTGCCCAGCTGAAAACTTTGGACTACCTTCGTTCGCAAAAAAACAAGTAATGTGGGTTCATCAAGAAAAAGCACAACGAAATGTTGTGCTTTTTTATTTGCCTGAAGATAAGCGGTTTGATATTAAAATACCGATAGACGAGTAGATGGCAAGCTTGAAATCGAAACGGTAGAACCGGCTTTTATGACTAAATTGTTGGTGGATCATTATTGAAGCAGTTAGCCTTGTGATTCACATTTAAAATAGCCCCCAATCTTTTAACCTCAAAAACAGATTGGATAATTTCTAATTTATTGCAACCGCAATAGTATTGAATTTATCAGTATTGAAAATATTAGAATTTGTGGAAGTTTTTGTATAAACAAAAGGCCGTCTGAAAACCTGTTTCAGACGGCCTTTAAACCATTATGACGGTATCTGTTTATGATTGGTCGATGCTTTTATCCAGTCCTTGGGTCAGACCGTTGATGTCGCCACCATTCAGTCCCAACTCTTTCAAGAGACCGTCAACCAACGGAGCTTGGCTGCGGTAGCGCAGGGCGCTGTTGACCATTTGGTCTGCAAGGCTGGCTTGTGTGGTTTGGCCGTCTGAAACACCTTCCGCACCGTTTGCACCACCGGCAAAGCCACCCAGACCATTGACTTGCAAGATTTTGATATCTTCGATTTTTTCCATTGGGCGGACGGATTCGCGGATGATGTCAGGCAGGTGTTTTAAGAGAGCAAGGCGGACTTGCATTTCAACCTGTTCAACGCTCAGGACGTTGGCAGCTTCGTTCACAGCGCGTGTACCTTCTGCATCAACCTTGTATTGTTGCTCTTGCGCTTGTGCCAACAGAATTTTGGCATCGGCCTCACCTTTGGCCTGCAGGCGGTGTTTTTCGGCTTCTGCTTCGGCGGCAATGCGCACTGCTTCAGCGCGGTCTTGTGCAGCTTGTTTTTCAGCTTCAGCGGCAACAGTGAGCGAAATCGCATCTTTTTGCGCGGCTTCTTCTGCGGCAATCAATTCAACCGCTTTGGCACGCTCGGCGCGTTCGGTTTCGCGTACGGTAATCACGCTCTCTTCTTCGCGAACGGCGGCGGCGCGGGCTTTGTCGGCTTCGGCTTTGGCTTCGGATTCGGCACGCGATTTTTCAGCAACGGCGATGGCACGGTCTTGCTCGGCCAATTCGATGGCTTTGCGGCGTTCAACCTCTGCTTGTTCAACGGCTTGGGCTTTTCTAATGTCTTCGTTTTTAATATCGCGTTCGGCGGCAATGCGTTTCAAATCCACTTCGCGTTCGGCGGCAATTTTGGCTTCTTCCGCTTCACGTTTTTTCTGAGATTCTTGTTCGGCAATGCTGGCTTCTTGTTCGGCACGGCGGACGGCAATCTCACGCTCTTGTTCGAGTTTGGCGTATTCTTCTTCGCGCGAGATTTTTAGGCGTTGCTGCTCGGCTTCGAGGTTTTTGGTTTTGATTGCCAAGTCGGTGTCTTGTTCGATTTCGTTACGTTTTTTGCGGCGGCCTTCGATGGTTTCGGTCAGTTTGGTCAAACCTTCCGCGTCAAAGGCGTTTTGCGGGTTGAAGAACTCAAAGCTGGTTTGGTCGAGGCCGGTCAGGGAAACGGTTTCGAGTTCGAGACCGTTTTTGAACAAGTCTTCACTCACGACTTGTTGTACTTTCTGAACGAAATCAACACGTTTTTCATGCAGTTCTTCCATCGCCATTTCGGCGGCAACGGCGCGCAGGGCGTCAACGAATTTACCTTCGACGAGGTCTTTCAACTCATCGGGAGACATGGTTTTCATACCCAGCGTTTGTGCGGCAGTCGCAATGCTCTCGGCGCTGGGTTTAACGCGGACGTAAAATTCCGCCATTACGTCAACGCGCATACGGTCGCGGGTAATCAGCGCTTGTTGGGCGGCGCGGCGCACTTCAAGGCGCAGTGTATTCATGTTGACGGGGATGATTTCGTGCAACACGGGCAGCACCATCGCACCGCCGTTCATAATGACTTTTTCGCCACCAAAACCGGTGCGGACAAATGAAACTTCTTTGCTGGCACGGCGATACAGACGGGTCAGGATAAGGCCGAGTACAAACAGCGCGACGAGTATGACGCCGGCGATAGTGCCGATGGAGACCAAATTCATGGTTTTTCCTTTCTTCTTGTTAATGTGCCTTTGTGGGCGGTGGATTCAGAAGGCTTTGAGGGAAAGAGGCCGTCTGAAAGGGTTAAAAATTTTGGGTAGATGATAACTGCGTACTATTTCTGTTTTTTGCAAACCGTAGTGTGGGCTTTGCCCGCGATCTATTGCCGTTTGAATCAAACGATAATTCGAGCTGCTTGCTTCGTGAGAGAAGCCCACGCTACGGACTAGTTGTATCAAGACTATTCATCTTGATTAACCATTTGCGACATTTCCATTTCGTTATGATTTGTTTCTTGCTTTGCTACTATTTCTTTAGCTAAACGCATTCTCATTCCTTGAATCATGCAGAAAATAGATATTAAAAAAATAATGATAATTATGGAGTTTATGGTTATTGCCGTCTGCCACCAAGACCAATCTCTTTCATCAACAAACTTACTCTTAAAAACGACAACTATAAAACTATACCCAAATAAATAATATAGGAGAAATAACAAATAATTCCCAAGCCAAGATAAATTTCTTACCCATTTATTTTTATACCAACCTTTAAAAACGATGATATTTCTATCATAAGAATATTCTAAATATTTACCACGAACAGATGGATAATTATTCAAGAACAATGTTGGATTTTTTTGCTTTAAGCAATATAGTATTTCCGTTGCTGATAAATTTCCCTTACCTGTTAACGCATAAAATCCCTTTTCTATGAATAACGGATGTTCATATTCTTCTACATTCTTATCTTTTTTCTTAATTTCAGACAAAAATTTTTTAGTAAAAACATAATCATCATGTCGGTTTTTACGTTTCCTATTAAAAGAGTTGGAAACAAAATTATTTGCAAGCCGCACAATTCCAAAAAAACCTCCTACAATAGCAACGATATTAGCCAATATTCCAAAATACAAACCCATAAATATCAATCCTTGTTCAAAAATTTAGATTTCTATCTTAAAAATAGCCTTAATCAACCAAGCTGCCGCTCGGATTCAAAATCGCTTTAAATGTATTTCCGTCCAGCGATACCAGCAATACCGCATCTCCTTGTTTTAATACATCTTTAGAGTCAGGTTCTACCATCACATAATGCTGTTGGCCGTAAGCATCTTTCACGCGCACCTGCGCCGCATTGCCTACCCGAGCTTCGCCCAACACCACTGTGCCGACGCGGCCGATTAAACTTTCCTGCAAAACAGCAGTGGTTTCATCTTTCGGCATAATTTTGTACAAACCGCTAGCCGTTACTCGTACTAAGGGCAGGGAAATAAACCAAACAATGACCGCTGCCAGCGTGCCATTCAGATAACTGCCGAATACAGTGGCAAAGGCCGTCTGAAACAGATAACCCGTCAATCCGTATACGGCAAGAAACACCACCATCAACATCAACACCGGGATACGTCCGACATACAGCCAGCTCAGGAAACGCACGAATATGCCTGCATCCGCCACATCCAATCCGACCTCGGCGTGTGCAGTTTCGGTCAGGCTGTCGGGCAACAGGTTGTCCAACCAGTCGCTGATACCGCCTGCCAGCATGGAAATGACTTCCAACACACCGAGCAAAACCATCAGCGCAATGGCAATGCCGAAGATTTCAGTTTCGGGGGCGTTGATTAAATTCCACATATTGCATTTCCTTATTCTTTTTAATTTTCAGACGGCATATATTTTATTTTAAAGTTAAGCCGATTAGATATGGGTATTTTTATTAATTTGTCGTAACTGACAGGATTTTTCCCAATCTGGCATCTTTTTGTTATTGAGGTGTGTATGGTTTTCTTTTTTCAGACGGCCCCGTGAAGATAAAGGCCGTCTGAAACCGCGATTTTCTCAATATGGCTTATGATTTCGCTTTCAATGCCGCCAATCTTTCGGCAATGCGGTTGTTGCGACTTAAGTCTTCCAGTTCTTTCAGCTTGGCCAACTGCGCCGCATCAGTGCTGCTGTGTACAGAGTTTTGGCGACCCATCACACGGTCGAAAGCGTTGCCGCTTTTTTCGGCATCACGGGCAATGCGGTTGAGGTCGCTGCCGTTGCCACCGGCTGTTTTGCCTGTGCCCATGCTTTGCTGTGCGGCACGCCAGTCTTGCAACTGTTGCTGCATCTCGCGTTTTTTCGCCTGCAGGGCGGCGATAAAGCCTTCGAGCTCTTTTTCTTGTGCGGCACAATCGGCAATGGTGTTTTCTAAGATGGGTAGACGCGCTTCGATGTCCATCTGTTCGGCGATACCTGCTTCGGCAAGATCATCGCGACCGGCATCTACGGCAGCTTGCAGATTGGCATCGATGGCTTCGTGGCGGTTGCTTTCATCGGCCATTTTCTTGGCGGCAAGGTGTTTCTGAGCTAACACTTTGCCCAATTCAGCACGCACTTCATCTACTGCGCGCTCGATTTCGCGGATGCTTTCGTTCATGACCGCTTCAGGTGCGAGGTTTTCCGCCGCATCAATCAGGGCATGAAAACCGCCGCTTACCAGACGGCCTACTCGGCGGGATAAGGTTTCGCTCATTTGGATTTTCCTTTCACTAAAATGTGTTTGTTTCATTTGGTATGGCGGCAGCCTTAAACTTCATTTGCCTGCTGTACAATCTTCGCCAGTTTCAAAGTGTTTTCAAGCTGTTGCAGAACGCTGTCGTCGTATGCCGCACCTTTGCCGGTTACGGCGAGCTGCAAGATGCTGTCGGTGAGTCGGACGATGCGCCACATCAGTTCGCGCTCGTATTTTTTCAAATCGTCGAGGTCAGCTTCTTCGGGCAGGTCGGCGGCGAGTGTTGCGCCCAAGTCGGGCAGTTGTTCAAACAACCTCGCCACGATATGCGAATGCACTCCGGCCTGTTTTTCCGCGTGCAAGATGTCGTGTTTCGCCGCTTGGAAAAATTGCTCTTGCGCCGTCAGTGCGGAGCTGTAATCGCGTGTCTGCGTATGCGCCAAGCGCGCCAGCTTGAGCAGTTCGCGGATTTTTTCAGACGGCGTATTCGCTCCTTCGATTTTAAGTTCGGCAATAAAATCAGCATCTTCCTGAGTGATGCGCACACTAATTGGGATACGGTTCGTTGCATTCATATTCGTTTGATTTGGTTTGTATTCATTTGAATACAAATATACAAGATGGGATTCTGAGGCGCAATACCTGAAACCGTATATTTATGTAAACATCAGGCCGTTTGAAACTTGATTTTCGGTTTTCAGACGGCCTTTTCCTTTATAATCCGTACATTATTTTCATACACACAGCAGGTTCCCCATGTCCAACAAACCCACACTCCTTCTCGTTGACGGCTCTTCTTATCTTTACCGCGCCTATCATGCTATGGGGCAGAATTTGTCTGCGCCCGATGGTGCGCCGACGGGGGCGATGTATGGCGTGTTGAATATGTTACGCCGCCTGCGGGCGGATTATGTGCACGACTATTGCGCGGTGGTGTTTGACGCTAAGGGCAAAAATTTTCGCCATGAGATGTTCCCCGACTATAAGGCGACGCGTCCGCCGATGCCGGACGATTTGCGCCCGCAGGCGGAAGCCTTGCCGGATTTGGTGCGCCTGATGGGCTGGCCGGTATTGGTGATTCCGCAGGTGGAAGCGGACGACGTTATCGGTACTTTGGCTAAGATGGCTAGCGAAGCAGGGTGGAACGTGGTGGTATCTACCGGCGATAAGGACATGGCGCAGCTGGTGAACGAGCGCGTGACGCTGGTGAATACGATGAGCGGCGAAACGCTGGACATTGAAGGCGTAAAGGAAAAATTCGGCGTGCGCCCCGACCAAATCTGCGATTATCTCGCGCTGATGGGTGACAAGGTGGACAATGTGCCGGGTGTGGAAAAATGCGGCCCGAAAACCGCGGTGAAGTGGCTGGAAGCCTACGGCTCGCTGGCTGGTGTGATGGAACACGCTGGCGAAGTCAAAGGCAAGGTCGGCGAAAACCTGCAAGCCGCTTTGGAACAACTGCCGCTGTCGTATGATTTGGTAACGATTAAAACCGATGTGGATTTGCACACCGAGCTTTCAGACGGCCTCGAAAGCCTGCGCCGCACTACGCCTAAATGGGCGCAACTGGTTGTCGATTTCAAACGCTGGGGCTTCCGCACTTGGTTGAAAGAGGCGGAAAGCCGTATGCACGAAGCGCAAAACACTGATTTGTTCGGTAGCGAGCATATTGGCGAACAAGCCGCATTGGCGATGGAAACACAGCCTGAAAAACAACCCGAACTCGCTCCAGCCCCTGAAAAACTGGATTATCAAGCCGTTACCACCGAAGCGCAGTTTGCCGCCTTGTTAGATAAACTGGTGCAAGCAGACCAAATCGGCATCGATACGGAAACCACGTCATTAGACGCGATGAACGCCGCGCTGGTTGGTATCAGCATCGCGTTCCAGGCAGGCGAGGCGGTTTACATCCCCGTAGGACACAGCCTGACTGCCGCACCTGAACAACTTGATTTACAAGACGTATTAGGCCGTCTGAAACCGCATTTGGAAAACCCTGCCCTGAAAAAAATCGGGCAAAACCTCAAATACGACCAACACGTTTTCGCCAACTACGACATCGCCCTGAACGGCATTGCCGGCGATTCCATGCTCGCTTCCTACATCATCGAGAGCCATCTCGGACACGGTTTGGACGAATTGTCGGAACGCTGGCTGGGCTTGGAAACCATTACCTACGAATCGCTGTGCGGCAAAGGCGCGAAGCAAATCGGTTTTGCCGACGTCTCCATCGGGCAGGCGACCGAATACGCCGCCCAAGACGCCGATTTCGCCCTGCGCCTCGAAGCGCACCTGCGCGCGCAGATGGACACCAAACAGCTTGAAATGTATGAAAAAATGGAGCTGCCCGTCGCGCAGGTATTGTTTGAAATGGAACGCAACGGCGTGCAAATCGACCGCGCCGAACTCGCCCGCCAAAGCGCGGAACTCGGCGCCGAGCTGATGAAGCTCGAACAAGAAGCCTACGCCGCCGCAGGCCAGCCGTTTAATCTCAACTCGCCCAAACAGCTCCAAGAAATCCTGTTCGATAAAATGGGCATCCCCACCAAAGGCCTGAAAAAAACCGCCAAAGGCGGCATTTCCACCAACGAAGCCGTGCTCGAACAGCTCGCGCCCGACTACCCCCTGCCAAAAATCATCCTGCAAAACCGCAGCCTGGCGAAACTCAAATCCACCTACACCGACAAACTGCCCGAAATGATTTCCCCCAAAGACGGTCGCGTGCATACTACCTACGCCCAAGCCGTCGCCATCACCGGCCGCCTCGCCAGCAACAACCCCAACCTGCAAAACATCCCCATACGCACCACCGAAGGCCGCCGCGTGCGCCGCGCCTTCACCGCACAGCAAGGCAGCGTCATCGTTTCCGCCGACTATTCCCAAATCGAGCTGCGCATCATGGCACACCTCTCCGGCGATAAAACCCTGATTACCGCGTTCCAAAACGGCGAAGACGTACACCGCCGCACCGCCGCCGAAGTGTTCGGCATCGCACCCGAAAACGTCTCGTCCGAACAACGCCGATACGCCAAAACCATCAACTTCGGCCTGATTTACGGCATGGGCCAATACGGCCTCGCCAAATCATTGGGTATCGACAACATCTCCGCCAAAAACTTTATCGACCGCTACTTCGCCCGCTATCCCGGCGTCGCCGAATACATGCAGCGCACCAAAGAACAAGCCGCCGCGCAAGGCTTTGTCGAAACCCTGTTCGGCCGCCGCCTCTACCTGCCCGACATCCACAACAAAAACGCCAACGCCCGCGCCGGAGCCGAACGCGCCGCCATCAACGCCCCCATGCAGGGCACCGCATCCGACCTCATCAAACGCGCCATGATAGACGTATCCCGTTGGTTGGATTCCGATGGCCTGAAAACCAAATTGATTATGCAGGTACATGACGAATTGGTGTTGGAAGTACCCGAAGCCGAGCTGGATTTAGTCAAAGAAAAACTGCCGCAGATTATGGCGAAAGTGGACGAAGGGATGTTGAACGTGCCGCTGGTGGCAGAAGTGGGTGTGGGGATGAATTGGGAAGAGGCGCATTGAGTTCAGGAAAGTTCCACTACCTCATGTAGTCTGAAAAATAAATTCAACCGTCTGAGAAAAGATCAACTAAACAGGAAAAAACATGCTGGAAACTGCTCATCAACAAGTTGTACAACTAATTGAAGACTTCAAAACCAACTCTGATTACTACCTCTCACCAAGTTATACCGAAGCTGCTGTCCGTCAAGATTTTATTGATAAATTCTTTACGGCATTAGGCTGGGATGTGGCACATAATCATCAGAAAAATCCATATCAGCAAGAAGTTAAAGTAGAAAAAGCCCAAAGACAGGAAGGTTCTCAGGCACAGAAACGTGCCGATTACGCTTTCCACCTTGCGCCAGATTATCGAACCGTACAATTTTTTGTCGAGGCTAAAAAACCAAGCCGTACATTGCGGAAGAATCAAGCTGACTATTTTCAGACGGCCAAATACGGCTGGAACTCACAAACAGGGGTATCCGTACTGACCGATTTTGAGGAATTCGTCATTATCGACTGCCGACACAAACCTGACTTTGATACTGCCTTATCTACTGAAATTAAATACTATACCTACACTGATTTTCTTAACCAAGATACATTTGCCGAAGTCTTCTGGCTGTTTTCACGCGAAGCCGTAGCTGCAGGCAACCTGCAAGCCTATATCAGCAATCTGCCCAAACCCAAAGGTAAAAGCGGCAAACAAGGCAATTTATTCGGCGGCGGTGCATCTATTGATGATAGTTTTCTTGAATACATCGACGAAATCCGTCTGCAAATGGCGCAAGCCTTTTACACCGGCAATCCTAATCTTGACAACTATCAATTGACCGAAGCTACTCAGCGCACTATTGATCGTCTTGTTTTCATGCGTTTCTTGGAAGACAAACAAATTGAGCCTGAAAATCTGCTACATAATATTGCCAATGCAGCCAAACCGTGGAAAAAATTTATTGCAGAATGCCGCCGCCTCGATATCAAATACAACGGCATTGTGTTTAAGCCGCATTTCATGGATAAAGATGGTTTTCTCGGCGCTGACGAAGCTCAATTCCGAGAAATTGCAGCTGATCTTGACCATACCAACACCCCTTACGATTTCAATTACATCCCCATCCACATTCTTGGTAACATTTATGAACGCTTTTTAGGTAAAGTTATCAGTATTCAAGATGGTAAAGCTCTTATTGAGCAGAAACCTGAAGTCCGTAAAGCAGGCGGGGTGTTTTATACGCCCAAATACATTGTAGATTACATTGTCGAACACACTGTTGGCCCATTGTTAGAAAAGGCGCGGTATCCATCCAAAGTTGCCGAACTGAAAGTCGCCGATATTGCTTGTGGTAGCGGTAGCTTTTTGATTGGAGTGTACGGTAAACTTTTAGATTGGTATCGCAGCTATTACAATCAGTACCCCACTGCTGCTAAAGAAGCAGGCTGCCATTGGGACGAAGAAAACGGCGTGTGGGTATTGTCAATTCGACAGAAGCAACAAATCTTGCTTGATAATGTCTATGGTGTGGATATTGATATGCAAGCAGCCGAAGTAACCCAAGTTTCCCTCTTTCTCAAGCTTTTGGAAGATGAAACTATGGTGACTGCTAACGAAATGAACGTCTTGTTTGCCGAAAAAATCCTGCCTGATTTGAGTGGCAACATCAAATGTGGCAATGCCCTCATCGGCTACGATATCATGGACAATCTGCCCGATTTTGATCGTCCACACCAACGCAGTATCAACCCATTTGAATTCGAACAAGCCTTTCCCAAAGTTTTCAGACGACCTCAAAAAGGCTTTGACGCAATAGTCGGCAATCCACCCTACGTCAAAGTCAGCAGCAAAGAGCAAAAAGATCAACGTGCCTATTTCGAGCAACATTATCAACATCAAAACTACCAATACGACCTCTACTTGCTCTTCCTTGAGCGTAGTGGCGCACTTTTGGCGGAAAATGGCAAAATTGGCATGATTGTGCCGAATACATGGCTGCAATCTCTCACTTACACTGAGATCCGACGTTATCTACTCAATGATTACCGATGGCAGAAAATTTTGCACGGCAAAGAACACATTTTCGATGCTGTTGTCGATACCCATGTCTTGATTTTTGAAAAAGGCCGTCTGAACGGTAAAAATCTATTTGACGTAGAAATGGCAGAAAACTGCCAAATTTCGTCTTACCAGCGGCTTGACCAGAACCACTTCGACAAACAAGGCGGCATCATCAACATTCTTGCCACTCCTGAAGAAACTACTCTGTTTGAGAAAATCAAAAAACAGTCTATTGCATTGCAAGACTGCACTATTGTTTACAACGGGGTGAAACCATTTGAAAAAGGCAAAGGTAATCCGCCGCAAAGCAAAGAAACTGTCAAAGACAAACCTTACGTTAAAGAAGATTGCCCCAAGCCCGAAGGTGAGAACTGGAAGCCGCTGATGCGCGGCAGTTTGATGAACAAATACATCAGCTACTGGAACGAAGACTCGTGGATACAGTACGGTGAATGGCTGGCAGCACCACGTCAACCGGAAATCTTTTCCGCTCCCGAAAAGATCATCGTCCGCCAAACTGCCGACCGAATCATTGCTACTCTCATTGGCAAAGACATTATCTGTCGGAATAATCTACATATTTTGATTTCGGAGAAGGTAAACCAAAAATTTATTTTAGCAGTCTTAAACTCTAAACTGATCGATTTTTGCTATTACCAGCTCAATCCTGAAAGCGGTGAAGCCTTGGCAGAGGTCAAAAAAGCCCATGTTGAGCAACTGATGTTGCCAAAAGTGAGTCGGACAAACCAAACCTTGCATGATCAACTGGTCAAACTTGCCGACCAAATGCTTCAAGCCAAACAAAACGCAAAAACTGCTGAAACCGAATCTGACCAAACCTTCTATAATCAGCACATTGCCTTTTTAGATGACAAAATCAACCAAACTGTCTATCAGATGTACGGTTTGAATGATGCAGAAATTGCTCTGATAGAAAAGCGTGCGGGATAAACAAAAATATCGATTTGTCGCGTTAGTATCTCAAGGCAAGTATGCGATAGTTGAAATTCACAACACACCCAAGGCCGTCTGAAAATCCCTAAATATTTTCAGACGGCCTTTTTCTATTCCGATTCTTTATATTCTATTCGCCGTATGCTTTTATTCTAGGCCTTTTGTCTCTTTTTTTCATGAATAATGTTGCCGGTGTTACAATCGGCATATTCTTATTGTTATCAAACAGGTGTTTCATGCAGTTTTTTGGCCTGCTTATTCCTATTATTATCGGCTATTTTGCTGATGAGATGTTCACTGGCGTTATTATTGGGTCGTTGTTTTGGCTGGTTGCTTGGTCAATCGCCAAACAACGCCAAGAAGAGCGTTTGGCTGAATCTGCTACGGCAGGCGACAGGATGCAAAAGCTGGAGCAGGAAATCGAGCTGCTGAAACGGCGTTTGTCTGTGTTGGAGCATGAGGCTGTCCGTGATGAGGCGAAGGTAGGGCAGGGGCTTGAGGCTCGGGCTGTTGCTGATGTTCAGACGGCCTCTGAGCCGCTTCATGTCCGGGTTGAGCCTGAGGCGGAAGCTGCGCCTGTTAAGCAGAAGATTGAGGAAGCGTTTGCCCCTTCTTTTTCTATACCTATTGATCCTGTTTCTGCCAAGGCTGCTGCTTCGTCTGAGCCTGTTGTGGAAGAAGTTGTCGAGGCGGTTGTTCCGGTTGTTGCTGAACAAGCAGGGCTGTCTAAAGAAGAGGTTGTTGTTGCTTCGATGCCGTCTGAAAGTGAAGATGCGCCATCGCGTCAATTCGTTATCCATAAAGCTCAGTCGGAAGGCGGAGAGTACAAGTTTTCCGACAATCCGATGGTTGCTTGGTTCTTGCGCGGCAATCCGCTGTTGAAAACCGGTATTGTGGTGCTGTTTCTCGGTTTGGCGTTCCTCTTGCGCTATGCCTCCGAGCGGGTTCATGTGCCGGTGGAGCTGCGTTATTTGACTGTGGCTGGCGCGGGTTTGGTGGCGGTGGTCGGCGGCTGGAAGCTGCAAAGCCGTAAGCGTGAATATGGCTTGGCGTTGCAGGGTTTCGGCGTGGCGGTGATGTATTTGACGGCGTTGGCGGCGTTGAAACTGCATCCGCTGCTACCTGTGTCGGTCGTATTCGGGCTGATGGTGGCGATGGTTGTGCTGATGGCGTGGCTGGCGGTAAGGCAGAATGCGCAGATTATGGCGCAGGTTGCTTTAGTCGGCGGTATGGCCGCGCCTTTGCTGACTTCAGACGGCAGCGGCAATTATTTGGTGCTGTTTTCTTATCTTGCCCTGCTCAATGGCGGTGTGGCCGTGATTGCTTGGTTTAAGGCATGGCGTCCGCTGAATCTGACGGGTTTTGCCGCTACTTTTGCCATTGCCGCGCTGTGGGGTATGCGCAGCTATACGCCGCAACATTTCGCCACGACCGAGCCTTTCTTGATTTACCACTGGCTGCTCTATACCTTTATCGCGTATCTGTTTGCACGCCGTAAGCTGACGGAAAACAGCGAAGACAACGTTACGCCGATTGCCGACAATGCGACTTTAGAGGAGATTGGCAACAGCATTTATACACACGGCCTGCGCGTGCATGTCCTCGACCATACTTTATTGTTTGGCACGATGGCGGCGGCGTTTGGCCTGCAATACCGCATGGTGGAGCATTGGCCGTCTGCGGATGCGCTTTCTGCATTGGGTTTTGCCGCTGTTTACGGATTGGCGGCGCTGATGCTGAAACGTCAGCAGGGTTTGTATATTTTGCGTCAGGCGTTTTTTGCGTTGGCGGTATTGTTCCTCACGATTGCCGTTCCGCTTTATTTTGAACCGAGCAATACGGTCATTTTGTGGAGTGCTGAATCTGCACTGGTTTATTTCTTCGGTCTGCGCCAACAGCGTCCGCATATCCGTTTGGGTGCGCTGATGGTTTATCTCTTGGCGGCACTGATTCAGTTGGGCAATTATCAGGGCTTCGGCACGGATACCGTTCTGGAAGGGCAGTGGTTTACAACGGTTGTGGTGTTGCTTGGCGGAGCAGCGATTTACTTGCTGTGGTATTTCTCGCGTCGCGAAGGTTCGGCGCAATGGGAAAAATCCGTTCAGACGGCCGTGTTGTCTGCCGCCTTGCTGTACATCTCTATTTTGCCTTTGCTTTTCTTGACCGACCAAGGCAGCATTGTCGCTCTCTCTGCTTTGGCGGCGGCGTGGGCATTCTGCCGGCGCAAACATGAGCCGAATGTATTTATCACATTTGCCTTGGGCAATGTATTGTTCGCCCTGTTGCTGCAATCCAGCATCATTTATGAATCCCAAGGCTTCCTGAGCCATCTGTACCTTATTGCCGCTACGCCTTTGCTTTTTGCGGCTGCCTACGCGCTGCAATATCCACGCGTGCCGGTTAACACTGAAAAGCCGGAAGGAAACGAGGTTTACTTTGCGCAGGTTTCAGGCTGGATCATCCTGCTTACTGCGTTGGCGACAGGCAGCTACGCCCTTTATATGCAATGGACAGGCGAGGAAACCCTGTTTATCGCGTTGTGGATGTGGCCGATATTTGCCAGCCTGCTTCTGTTTGCCAAACGTTTGAAATGGGAAGAGTTGCTGCAGGCAAACTTGGCATTCCTGCCCGTGTTTGCCCTGCATTTCGTCTTCTATCATACCGAACACGCATGGACAGCCGCCGCAGCCTTGCCGCTTGCCGCCGCTACCGTGTTGAACTTCATTATTCTGAACAACTATCCGCGCCCTGATCTGATTTGGTTGCACAAACTCAATATCACGATACTCGGCGTACTTTGGACGCTTTGGACCGCGCTGTATGTCGGCGGCCTCCTCTCCGGCGTTTGGACTCAGCTTTCATGGCTTGTCGTGCCTTTGGCAATGTGGATTGTTTTCCATACGCAGCACCAACGCGAATTTTTCAGACGACATCAAGCCATTTATCAGCATTTTGCTATGCCGTTGTGCGCCCTTGCCGCTGCCTGTTGGATGCTGTGGACCAACTTCTCCACGCCGTTCCAACCTTCACCGTTGCCGTATATTCCCGTGCTTAACCCATTGGAACTCGCTTGCGCCGGCATGCTTTGGTTTACCCTGAAATCTCTGCCCGAAGCCTTGCCGCCCGACCTTCGCCGTACCACGGCAACCACAGTCGCCGCCTTGGCATTTATGCTGATCAGCGCAGGCGTGATGCGCGTATGGCATTTCTACGACGGCATCACTTGGCGTCTCGACATCATGCTCCAATCCTTCGGCCTGCAAGCCAGCCTCTCCGTCGTTTGGGCAGTAACCGCCATCATCTTGATGGTACTCGGCAACCGCCGCAAACAGCGTTCCTACTGGATGACAGGCGCGACGCTGATGGGCATCGTGGTTGTCAAACTCTTCCTGATCGAGCTTTCCAACAGCGGCGGTATCGAGCGCATTGCCTCCTTTATCATCGTCGGCCTGCTGCTGCTTCTGGTCGGCTGGTTTGCCCCCGTTCCGCCCAAAGCAGAGAATGATGTTGAACCTAAAGCCTAATCATTAATCCTCAAAGGAAAAGGCCGTCTGAAAACCCATTTAGTTTTCAGACGGCCTTATATTTGGCAGAGATACAGTTTAGCCTGAATGCCGATAAATTCAGCGTTTAGCTTAACCTGCAAAAATCAGGCTGGTGTACGCAGCCGATTAACGAAGGTGGATGGTCGGTTGATAGCCTTTTGCTTCTTCCGAACCGTCGAAAGGCACGACCACGCCATCTTCGTAGGTGATGTATGCTTTGTATTTAACGGAAACATCGCCTTTAGGATTGAGTGCAATAAAAGGAAACGCAGTAAATTCGCCCGCTTCCATACGGCCTTTGTAAGTAATGCTGACGATATTGCCCTCAGCATTTTTCTCGGTCGTATAAGTCCAACCCGGCATAGGATGGACGAACAACAATTTAACGCCTTCAGCAACAACCATTTTCACTTTAGTCACCGCTTTGCCGCGATTGGTAGGCACATTCAGGCGGAAATGGTCTGATTTTCCTGCAATACTGTCCACACCGTTGGCGTAATTGCGAATAGTCACGTGTGCCTGAGCATCCATCATAAACGCGGACAAGGCTAAAGCTGAAAACAATAGTTTCATTTTCATTAGGGAATCTCCGTTGTAAGAATAAATAAAAATCTCACCGTTGAAGGCTTGCCGGAATCCTAGCAGAGAATATTCATTAAAGGGGTATATGTTTATTTTTATTACACGGCAAATGGGACGGAAAAAGGTCGTCTGAAAGACAGATTTAGGCTTTCAGACGACCTTTCGGGTAGATTGGGTTGGAAACCCAACATCGCAGAAGATACAACAGCTTGTGTTGGGTCTCAAGCCAACCTACACTTACTGAAAAAACGATTTAGGTTTTTAAACGATCCTTATTCAAAAATAAAAACTTATAAATTTATAAACTCCCTTTAATTGCCCAACCATAATCACTGCGAGTTTTTTCCTCAAATGAATCAACCAATTCTTCAGTTAAACCATCATTTTCAATAACAGCTTTTATGAAATCACTTGCTATTGTATACGGATGTATTTTGTTTATTGGAGTTTCAATAGGAGCTACCATAAATCCATATTTAGTTAAAATTCTTTCCAATTCATAATGATTTTCTTTCGTTAACTCTATGGATGCTCCTGTACTATCGCGATAATATCCGTTGTCGGCTTCTCTAGGATCAATACACTTACCTTCAAAAAAATAGGCACGATCTTTATAATGCCCAGGCTCACTTCTTTGAATAGGATTACCATGAATATCCAAATATTCAAATTTGGGAATTGGGGCTGTTTGTATAATGAAAAAGTTTTTATACGGAGTATTTCCTCTATAAACATGTATCTTATCAATTTTACACTCTACTCCAAAACCATCTTTAAAATTCCCCATTATCCATAAATCATCTTTTTTATTCCAATTTTCGGCATAATTATCGCCCCCATCTTGATTCATACACCAAAAATTTTCTCTTGTATTAATTCTATTGAAATTAGTTAAAAATTCTTCAATTAATTGTGGATTCTCTAAAGTTTCTATTCTTCGTATAGTAGTACATGTTTTTCTGATAATCTCGTCTAAATCATAGATAGCATCCCAAACTCTCTTTTCAAGATTTTGCTCTCGTAACAGTTTTTCTCTATTACTATTTAAATTTATAATTTTTTCATTGATTTCATCGATAGATTGGAATCTATCCTCCTGCCTACTGGCTAAACATTTATCAATGATTGCATCAAAAAATGGATGATTAGGTAAAGCCTTCGTTCTTCTACTACCTTCATGTGTATCCCCTGTTATTAACCATTGCATGATTTGACCTAATGCAAAAATATCACTAGCGAAAGTTGCTTCTCCTCCAGGGACTGATTGTTCAGGAGCACTAAATTTATAATTAGCTAACCTTTCCCCACCTCTTGTCTCAGACAATCTATCGTATAATTCAGGATCAAAATGAGCAATTCCAAAATCCCCTATAACTAAATCTTCAATTTTATTTTCCTTTATATTGATATAAATATTTTCAGGCTTCAAATCCCTATGTATTATTGAGTTACTATGTAAGTGATGAATGCCTTTACAAAGCAATTTAAATATCAATTCAATATTCTTAATTTTCTCTTGTTTATCTTCAATATCAGATAAAACACTTTCCTTAAATTTTTTTAGGGAGCAATCAAATTTTTTAGAAATAATGATATAGTAAAAATCATCATTTATTTTTACCTTATCAAAATGATACTGATGCAAGATGTTTTCATGAGACGGACATTGAGCAAACGTAAAATACTCATCTATAAACCTTTTTAATTTTCGCGCATCCCCATTAACAGTGAAGAATTTAATAGCATATTTTTTTCCATTTCTTTCAAATAAGAAAACTGTAGAATTCCCTCCATTACCTAGTTGTTCACTTAAAAAAGAAAATTCTCCAATATCAGTCTGTAGAGGAGATTCTTTTAATTGTTGATACAAAGATGGTTTGTTTGATGTAGTCATAATACATTTCCCAAAGAGTATTTTTTGATTAAGAATTAATTATCTAATATAAAAGATATACTTTTTCATGATTAATTTCTCTTACAATTATACCTATCCGTCTTAATGAAAAGAAATAATATTTAGCATGATTATCCTATAAGGTTAATTATGCCAATTTTTCACTACTTTCATTTCTACAAAAATAAGAATGACGGCAGCGGTTTCGGCAAAGCTCGTTGCCCCCGTTTTCAGACGACTATTTGCCTCATCGGTGTACATCGTAGCGTGGGCTTTGCCCAAGATAATGATTTAAAGAGGTCGTCTGAAATTTTGAGTTTGATTCGTGGGCAAAGCCCAGGCTACGAGTTTCAGACGACCTATGCCATCTCCCTTTTACATCTCTTCCAATTTTGCAAACTTGGTATCCAGCTCTTTTACGCCCTGTTTGCCGAAGTTGATGGTCAGTCGGGCGGATTCGCCTTTGTCCACGGCATCGATAATGACGCCGGTGCCGAATTTAGCATGGCGGACGTTTTGTCCGATGCGGAAGCCTGCGTAGGTTTGCGGCTGTTTGAAGTCGTCTATGATTTTGTCCCGTTGTACGGTGGTTTGGCGCGTATTGCTGTAGCTGTCGTAGGCGGGTTTTTTTACGGACAGGTAGTGCAATACTTCGGGCGGGATTTCTTCGACGAAGCGGGAGACGATGCCGAATTGGGTTTGTCCGTGCAGCATGCGTTGTTGCGCCATGGTGATGTAGAGGCGTTTGCGGGCGCGGGTGATGGCGACGTACATGAGGCGGCGTTCTTCTTCGAGGCCGCCACGTTCGGCAAGGCTCATTTCGCTGGGGAAGCGGCCTTCTTCCATGCCGGTGAGGAAGACGGCGTTAAATTCCAAGCCTTTGGAGGCGTGGACGGTCATGAGTTGGACGGCTTTTTCGCCTGCGCCTGCTTGGTTTTCGCCGGATTCGAGGGCGGCGTTGCTGAGAAAGGCGAGGATGGGGAAGGCGGGGTCGTCTGAAATGTTTTCGGGCAGGGTTTCAAAGTTGCTGTCTTCGGGTTTGAACTCGATGGCGGCGTTGACGAGTTCGTCTAAGTTGTCGAGGCGGTCTTGGTTGTCGCCTTTTTGGGTGCGGTAGTGTTCGGTCAGGCCGCTGTCTTTGAGGATGCCGACGATGATTTCGGACAGGGGTATTTGTCCGACTTGGTTGCGCAGGGCTTCAATCAGGCGGACGAAGGCGGCGATTTTAGTGGCTTTTGCGCCGGCATTGCAGGCTGCCTGCCAGAGGGTGATGCCTTGTTCGTTTGAGGCCGTCTGAAGGTTTTCGATGGTGCGTGCGCCGATGCCGCGCGGTGGGAAGTTAATCACGCGCAAGAGGGCGTTGTCGTCGTCGGGATTAACGGCGAGGCGTAGATAGGCAAGGGCGTGTTTGATTTCTTGGCGTTCGTAAAAGCGCAGGCCGCCGTAGATTTTGTAGGGGATGCCGTTGCGGAACAGGCTTTGTTCGATGACGCGGGATTGGGCGTTGCTGCGGTAGAGGACGGCGATTTCTTCCAAATCCCAGCCTTCGCGTTCGAGGGCTTTGGTTTCATCCACGATGAATTGGGCTTCTTCGAGGTCGGTAAAGGCGGAGTAGTAGCGGATTTTGTCGCCTGCTTCGGCGTCGGTGCGCAGGTTTTTGCCGAGGCGTTCGTCGTTGTTTTCGATGACGGCGTTGGCGGCGGCGAGGATGTTGCCGACAGAGCGGTAGTTTTGTTCGAGTTTGACGGGCGCGTCGATGTGGAATTCTTTCATCAGCGCGGTCATGTTGCCGACGTTTGCGCCGCGGAAACGGTAGATACTTTGGTCGTCGTCGCCGACGGCAAAGACGGCGGCATTGTTACCGGCAATCAGTTTCAGCCATGCGTATTGCAGCTTGTTGGTGTCTTGGAACTCGTCGACCAGAATATGGTTGAAGCGGTTTTGGTAGTGTTGGCGCAGGATTTCGTTGTTTTGCAGCATTTCGTAGCTGCGGAGCATGAGTTCGGCAAAATCGACCACGCCTTCGCGTTGGCAGATTTTGTCGTATTCGGCGTAGCACTCAATCATGCGGCGGGTGTGCGGATCGGGCGCGCTCAAGACGGAAGCGCGCAAGCCGGATTCTTTTTGCACGTTGATAAAGCCTTGCAGCGAACGCGGCGCGATGATTTCTTCGGCGATATTGAGGCTTTTGAGCAGGCGTTTGATCAGGGAAAGCTGGTCGCCGCTGTCGAGGATTTGGAAGGAGGAGGGCAGGCCTGCGTCGCGGTGGTGCAGGCGCAAAAAGCGGTGGCACAAGCCATGGAACGTGCCGAGCCACATGGCGCGGACGTTGACGGGAATCATCGCGCCCAAACGGGTCTGCATTTCTTTGGCGGCTTTGTTGGTAAACGTTACCGCCATAATGCTGTGCACGCTGGCTTGCCCGCTTTGCAAAAGCCATGCGATACGCGTGGTCAGTACGCGCGTTTTGCCGCTGCCTGCGCCTGCCAAAACGAGGGCGGATTGCGGCGGCCAGGTTACGGCGGAGAGTTGTTCGGGGTTTAAGCCTTGCAGGAGGTTGGGGGCGGATTCGTTGGAAAACATGAAGAGGCCGTCTGAAAATAAATGGGAATGCGATATTTTAAAGGAAATACAAAAGGCCGTCTGAAAAGATATTTCAGACGGCCTTTGTGTTGGAAGCCGATTAGAACGGACGTACTTCCAAACCGAACATACGGCGCGCGGTGTTCAGCATTTGGCAGCTGAAGCCCCACTCGTTGTCGTACCATGCGAACACTTTAACCATTTTGCCTGCGGTAACTTTGGTCAGCGTAGAGTCAAATGTGCTGGCTTGGGTAGTGTGGTTGAAGTCCATGGAAACCAGCGGCAGGGTATTGTAGGCCAATACGCCTTTCAGACGGCCTTCTTCGGAAGCGGCTTTCATCAGCGCGTTGATTTCTTCGGCAGAAGTGTCGCGGCCTGCTTGGAAGCTCAGGTCAACCAGGGAAACGTTGACGGTCGGTACGCGGATGGCGAGGCCGTCGAGCTTGCCTTTCAGGTCCGGCAATACCAAACCGACGGCTTTTGCAGCACCGGTTTTGGTCGGAATCATGTTTTCCACGCCGCTACGCGCACGGCGCAGGTCTTTGTGGCGTACGTCGGTGACGGTTTGGTCGTTGGTCAGCGCGTGGATGGTGGTCATCACGCCGTTTACGATACCAATGTTTTCGTTCAACACTTTGGCAACAGGCGCCAGGCAGTTGGTGGTACAAGACGCGTTGGAGATAACGGTCATGTCGTCGGTAATCACGTCGTCGTTTACGCCGTAAACTACGGTTGCGTCAACGTCATCGCCGCCGGGAGCGGAAATCAGCACTTTTTTCGCGCCGCTTTCCAAGTGGATTTTGGCTTTCTCTTTGCTGGTAAACGCGCCGGTACATTCCATTACCAGGTCAACGCCCAATTCGCCCCATGGCAATTCGGCTGGGTTGCGGGTAGAGAAGTAAGGGATTTTTTTACCGTCGATGATGAGGTGTTTCTCATCGTGGGAAACTTCAGAGTTGAAGCGGCCGTGAACAGTGTCGAATTTGGTCAGGTGAGCATTGGTCTCGATGCTGCCGCTGGCGTTGATGGCAACGATATCGAGTTGGTCTTGCAGTTTGTAGTCAAAAATAGCGCGCACTACTTGGCGGCCGATGCGGCCGTAACCGTTGATGGCAACTTTGATACCCATGGCTTTTCCTCTTCTTTTGGGTTTGGGTTGTGGATTGAATGGCGGCAATTATAGCAAAAATGTAGTGGTGTGTAATTAATGTTTTATTGAAATTTTTTGGTTTGATTATTTTTGATTGTAGATGATTAGAGTAGAAATGCAGGTTTAAATTTAATGTTATTTAATATTTTCTGAAATTTTATTTTTATTAATTCCATTTTTTGGTGTTTTATGTCTGTTTTAAATCATGGTAATGAAGAAAACGGGAAAAGGCGGATTGTTTTTGTTTATATTAAACGGAATTTTGGGACGGTTTCTTGATTACAACATGCAACAGTGAAATTTTTAGACGGCCCGGATTGGACGGAAGGAAAACAGGCCGTCTGAAACATTTTGATGACGGTGGATTTGAATGCGTTGGGTTGCCGCTTTTCCTTACGGGATAAGGGAAAGGCGGTTTGCGGCGAGGGCGGTTGTCAGTGGGAAGTGGAGGGAAAAACGGGGCTTGGGTGTTGCGTTTGGCTTGTATATAAAGAAGTGTATGAAGATTTTAGTCGTAGTGCATGAAGATTTTCCTTGCGATTTTAATGCAATACTGACTTGCCAACAGTGTTAAATTTTTTTACGATAAGGTCAGATTATGTTTGCATGGCCATAAGCGGTGCATTCTTTAAATACCGGATATTATCCTTGTCCGAATATCTATTTTAACCGGCCGGTTTGTCCGACCTGATTTCTAAATATATACGCGCAAGGCCGGAAGGCCTTGACGACACTCGATTTTTAAGAGGTTCATTGTGTCAAATTCTCAATCCAGCGAACGCGCGACGTTTAGCAGTCGCCGTGCCTTTATGTTTGCCGCCATCGGCTCGGCCGTGGGCTTAGGCAACATTTGGCGTTTCCCTTACATCGCTTTCGACAACGGCGGCGGTGCTTTCGTCCTCCCTTACTTGGTTGCGCTGTTGACGGCAGGTATTCCGCTGTTGCTGCTCGACTACGCCATCGGCCACCGTTACCGCGGCTCGCCACCTTTGGCTTTCCGCCGCCTCGGCCGTTGGTTTGAGCCGGTGGGTTGGTGGAACTTCCTGACCAACGTCATCATCTGTATCTACTACGCCGTGATTGTCGGCTGGGCAGCAAGCTATGCCTACTATTCTTTGACTTCGGCATGGGGTGCGGATCCGCAGGCATTCTTCTTCAAAGACTTCCTGCAAATGGCCGATGCCAAAGACTTGGGCTTGGATTTTGTCGGTAAAGTTGCCGGTCCGCTGATTGCCGTGTGGGTGTTTACGCTGGCGATTATGGCTTTGGGCGTACAAAAAGGCGTAGCCGGTGCGTCCACATTCTTCATGCCTTTGTTGGTAGTGATGTTTGTCATCATGGTGGGCATCGCCCTGACCCTGCCGGGTGCGGCAAAAGGTTTGGACGCTTTGTTTACGCCTGACTGGAGCCGCTTGGCGGATCCGAAAGTCTGGGTAGCCGCATATGGCCAGATCTTCTTCTCGCTCTCCATCTGCTTCGGCATCATGATTACTTATTCTTCTTACCTGAAGAAAAAAACCGACTTGGGCGGCACAGGCTTGGTTGTCGGCTTTGCCAACAGCAGCTTCGAGTTGCTCGCCGGTATCGGCGTATTCGCAGCATTGGGCTTTATGGCTCAAGCCGCAGGCAAAGAAGTCAGCGAAGTGGCATCCAACGGTATCGGTTTGGCGTTTATCGCGTTCCCGACCATCATCAACCAAGCGCCGATGGGCGCGTTGATCGGCGTGTTGTTCTTCGGCTCGCTGGTGTTTGCCGGTGTGACTTCCATGATTTCCATCGTTGAAGTGATTGTGGCCGCAATTCAAGACAAAATGAACATCGGCCGTGTCAGCGCAACGCTGATTGCTGGCGTTCCCATGGCGATTATTTCTACCTTGCTGTTCGGTACGACCACCGGCCTGCCTGTGTTGGACGTATTGGACAAATTCATCAATACTTATGGCATTGTGGCTTCCGGTTTTGTTTACGTTTTGGCAATTGTCTTGTTGAACAAGCTGCCGGAACTGCGTAACCACTTGAACGCGCTGTCTTCCATCCGTGTCGGCAAAGTGTGGACCGCCAGCGTGGTGGTTACCGTCGCTATGCTCGGCTATATGCTTTATCAGGATACTGCCGGCCTCTTAAAAGAGAATTACAGCGGTTATCCCGACAGCTTCCTCAATATCTTCGGCTGGGGCATGGTGGGCGCAATCCTCGTATTGTCGGTCTTGCTGTCATTCTTGCCGTGGAAACACGGTCAGGGCTTCAACGTCAAAGACGAACATGAACACGAACGTGAAGGAGACGAATAATGAGTACTTCAGCCATTATTATGATGCTTGTCGCATTGATCGTCATTTGGGGCGGATTCATTGTCTCCGTCCTGCGCCTGCCTAAAGAATAAGGCTTGAGCAAATGAAAGGGCCGTCTGAAAGTCATTTTTCAGACGGCCTTTTTGCCACATGGCAAGGGGACGGAAGAGGGGAAATCATCTTGGTGGACGGCACGGGCAAGATTTTTAATTATGGATGACCGGGTATGATGTATAAATTATATCTATTTGTTTTAAAAAGATTTAAATCCAATTATCGTGTTAATAAACCGTTGTTCTCTTCAATCTTTGTCCGCTGTTTTCTTTTTTCTAGAATAGAGTCCGCAATGCCTTTTATGAGGCATTAGGTACAGTATCCGTTTATTTGTTAAGGAGAATTTCATGGCTAAAGTACATCAACCAAGTAAAGAAAGTGATTCTGAAGATTTTGTTATCCGCCTCGATCCGCGCGAATGGGACGGTACTTTTTCAGGAGAAGGCAAAGGTCCTAATGATGGCTATGACGATGACCATACCATCCGCCTTGATCCGCGCGAGTGGGACGGTACTTTTTCAGGAGAAGGCAAAGGGCCTAATGACGGCTATGACGATGATCATATCATTCGCCTTGATCCGCGTGAGTGGGAAGGTTTCGAGCCTGCGCAGCCGGCCGCGAAGCCGATATTGGAATCCAAAGCTTTCGATGGCGATGAACTTTTGAGCCGTGCGTTTGGTGAGGCTGATCCTCTTGATTCTTCTGCCGGTCTTTCCTCAGACAATGCGACCTATTCAAGCAATGGTACAGGTTCATCTGCGTTGGATACCATTCATGATTTAGCAGAGGCTTCTATTTTCAAACTGTAATTGTTCCATAATATAAAAGGCCGTCTGGAACCGATATGTGTTTCAGACGGCCTTTTTGTGTATGGTCATCAGGACGAAGCCTAACTCATCATCCAAATTACCAAATGCACCATGGTCGGGCCAAACAATACCATAAACAGTCCGGCCAAAATCATGGTCAGGCTGGCCATTACGCCTTCGGTTTCGTGGCGTTGTCCGGCACGCGATGTGCCGAAGCCGTGGGCGGCATTGCCGAATGCTACGCCGTTGGCGGTGTGGAAACGGATGCGGGTGAAGGCTAAAAACAGGTCGCCGAATATCATGCCGACAAAGCCGGTGATGATGGTGAACAGGGAAACGAGCGAGGCGGAGCCGTGGATTTCGCTGGCGAGGACGACGGCAAACGGCGTGGAGATGGAACGCGCCATCAGGCTGTTGGTTACTTCGTTGTTGAAGTGGAACATATGGCTCATGAGGAATGCGCTGACTACGCCGACAAACATGCCCACCATAATGGCGATGGAGAGGATGGGCAGCTGGCGGCGGATGACTTCGCGGTTTTCATAAATGGGGACGGCAAAGGCAACGGTAACCGGAGTGAGCAGGAAGACGATGCCTTGGGTATATTTGTGGTAGGTGTCGTAATTGACGCCGAATGCCAGCAGCAGGAGGATGGTGCTGACGGAGACGGTAACGACGGGAGAGAAAATCATTAAGGGTTTTTTGCGGTGGATTTTTTTGGCAACGACATAGGCAAAGCAAGTCCAGATGAAGCAGGCGAGGGCGGTGTAGTCCATTTTTATTCTCTATTTTTAGGAGTGGAGTTTTTTGTAGAGGCGGCGTTTCCAGCGGTAGCAGAAATCGAGGGTCAGGGCGGTGCTGATCATCACGAGCGCGGTGCCGACGGCGATGGTCAAAATCAGCTGCCAACCTTCGGACATCAGCAGGTCTTGATATTGCAAGACGGAAACCATAATAGGGATGAAGAAAAAGACGAGTTCGCCCAATGCCCATTTTGCGCCGCGGTCAACCATGCCCGGGCGGATGATGCCGAGCCCCAAAAGGGCGAGCATGAGGAACAAGCCCAATACGCCTGAAGAAATAGGCAGATGCGTGAAGCGGACGATAAGGTCGGAGACGCCCCATACTGCGCCGATGATGGCAAGCTGCAAGGCCGTCTGAAAAAATCTGGTGAGGGAATCCATGATATGGGTGTGTGTTGAATGAAAGGCTTGATTATAGAAACCTGGTTTCTGCATAATATGAATTATTAAACGAATAATCATGCCTTAGAGGAATAATGGACTTCAAAAGCCTGTATTGTTTTGCCGAACTCATCCGCCTGCAAAGTTTTTCGGCCACGGCTTCCGCGTTGAATTTGACGCAGCCGACGGTCAGCAAAATCATTCAGGCTTTGGAAGAAGAATTAGGCGTGCCGCTTTTGTGCAAAGAAAACGGACGCAAAAAGCGGCAGGTGCAGCCGACCGCAATCGGCGAAGAAGTCTATCGCCACGCGTTAAACCTTTTACACGAACGCGATTTGCTGCTGGCCCGCATTGACGATTACCGCCATGTCAAAAGCGGGACGCTGCGTTTGGGCTTGGCTTTGTTTGGCAGCGATTTGCTCAGTCATGCGCTGTTTGATTTCCACCAAAAATGGCCGGACATCGAATTGTCGTTTTTGGAACAAGGCTCGCTCGCCATCGAGCAATCATTGCGCAACAACGAACTCGATGCCGGACAGCTGCTCGCGCCGGTTCACGAAGACTTCGACAGCATCACGTTGTGTGACTATCCGCTGGTGGTCTTGATGCCGAAAAATCGGGCGAGACACGATGCGCTGACGCTCAAAAGCCTGCAACACGAGCCCTTCATCCTTTTTGGTGCAGGCTTTTCCCTCAACGAAACCATTCAGACGGCCTGCCGCAATCAAGGTTTTACGCCCAACGTTGTCTGCCGTACCGGACAATGGAATTTGGTCGCCGACATGGTGGCGCACAATATGGGCATTGCCTTGTTACCCGAATACTATGCCCGAAAAATCAATCCCGATGTCTTTGCCGCCATTCCTTTGGTCGAACCCGAAATCCGCTGGCAGCTCACCATGGCATGGAAGAAACACCAACGCCCGACGCCGGCCTTAAGGGCTTGGTTGGACGTAGTCAGGGAAGCGTTCGGCAGGCGAAACAAATAAAATTAAATCATCAGGCCGTCTGAAAAAAGGGATCGATATCACCCGATTTCAGACGGCCTTCCTCGTTAAAAATGGTAAAACGGCCTAAAAAAGAGTAGAATATGTACCGTTTACAACTCTGCGCCTCTCAGCAGGCTCGAATTATGGACCTTCCCAGTTCGCCTTTGAACTTCCCATCAGACACACAACAACAATAATCATCCCGCCGAAATGCCTCCCCGCGTCCGGCGGGCGGAGCATTTATGAGCATCGAACAAACCCCTCCGAATCTTGACAATACCCCCGACAATGATGTGGTAGAAGACCGCATTTCTGACGATCGCATCTCTGACGATATCGACCGCATCCACGCCTTATGCGAAATCCTCGAGCCATCCTTTGAACAAATCGAAGCAGGCGTGCCGATTGAAGACGAAAGCCTGCGCGACAAGTTTACTGAGCTGACCGTCCTCTTGGCCGAGTTGCACCCTGCCGACGTGGCCGCCGTCTTGGAATCCCTGCCGCCGCGCGAGCGTAACATCGTTTGGCTTTTGGTCGCCCCTGAAGACGACGGCGAAGTCTTGCTGGAAGTATCCGACGCCGTACGCGAAACGCTGATCGAGTCCATGGACAAAGACGAGCTGTTGGCCGCCGTCGATGATTTGGATGCAGACGAATTGGCAGAACTGGCAGACGACTTGCCGCACCAAGTGGTGTACGAAGCGCTGCAAACACGTGATGAAGAAGAGCGCGAGCAGGTCAAAGCGGCGATGTCTTACGAAGACAACCAAGTCGGCGCGATTATGGACTTTGAATTGGTCAGCATCCGCGCCGATGTGGCGTGTGAAGTCGTATTGCGCTACTTGCGCCGTTTCGACAGCCTGCCCGACCATACCGACAAGATTTTCGTGGTTGATGAAAACGACGTGTTGCAAGGCGTGCTGCCCATCCGCAAACTCTTGGTCGCCGACCCCGAAGACATGGTGGCGGACGTGATGGCCACCGATGTCGTGCGCTTCCGTCCCGAAGACGACGTGGAAGAAGCAGCGCAGGCGTTTGAACGTTATGACTTGGTAACCGCGCCGGTTGTCGATGAAAACAAAAAGCTGATCGGCAGGATCACCATTGACGAAATGGTGGACGTGATCCGTGAAGAATCCGAAGCCGACATGTTTAACATGGCCGGTTTGCAAGAAGAAGAGGACTTGTTCGCCCCGATTTTAGACTCGGTGAAAAACCGCTGGATGTGGCTTGCCATCAACCTGTGTACCGCCTTTATCGCCAGCCGCGTGATTGGCGCATTTGAAGGCAGTATCGAGAAAATCGTCGCACTGGCTGCGCTGATGCCCATCGTCGCCGGCATCGGCGGCAACTCCGGCAACCAAACCATCACCATGATCGTCCGCGCCATGGCAATGGGACAAATGACCAGCACACAGGCAGGCCGCCTGCTGAAAAAAGAAGTCGGCGTCGCCCTCGTCAACGGCATTATTTGGGGCACCGTGATGGGTGTGATTTCATGGCTGCTCTACGGCAACATCGGCATCGGTTTGGTCATGGTGGCCGCGATGACCTTGAACCTTTTGCTGGCCGCGACCGTCGGCGTCCTCATTCCCGTCATGATGGACAAAGCCGGACGCGACCCGGCATTGGGCAGCTCGGTGCTGATTACCGCGGTTACCGACTCCGGCGGCTTCCTGATTTTCTTGGGATTAGCAACCATGTTCCTGTTGTAATAGGAAAAAAAAGACGTGTTCGATACGTCCTTTTCAAACCGTTTAAAAGGCCGTCTGAAATTTCAATTTTCAGACGGCCTTTGCTGTTTTTTAAAGCTTTACATCATGAGGGCGTTTAGTTTTGGGGCTGACGTAGATTAGCCCCTTGTTTAAAGCGAAGTCAGAAAAGTCAGAAATCCCAATATCACGCCGACTGCGTTGGGTATAATCAGAATCCAGTCTTTCCGGGGTTCTTTGCTCCAACCGTACAAAACCCAAATCAGACAGGATACTGCTGCAAACAGGGGTTGCCACGGCTGCGCCTTTGCCCCTTGCATATTGGCGATAATTTGGGGGATATAGGCGACAAATACGAAAATACCTATTGCCGCTCCTATGCTGCCGACAACGGTATTGAATTTTGCTTTGCTTATCATGCTGGTAAGTCTCCTTTTAATATGAAAATCGAGGCGGTAGATAATATGGGCAGGCTGACTCAGCCGAGGGAACAGCCGCAGCCGCAATGATGTTCGTGGCCTTGGCCATGTTCGTCCGAATCTTCGGCAAGCAGGGCTTCGTAGTCGCCGCTTTCAATCAGGCTGACCAGTTCTGCCGGACTTTCCGCGCCTTCTACCTAGTCGCAGGATAAATAACTCTATTCTACCGCAAAATCCGCACGGTTATCAACTATCATTTGGCCTTGGCTGCCGATGAGGTTTTCGAGGGCTCTGTCGAGCTGGACGAAAGCTATTTCGGCGGACAGCGTAAAGGCAGACGTGGTCGAGGTGCGGCAGGAAAAGTGGTTGTCTTCGGCATTCTGAAACGCAACGGACGGGTCTATACCGTTGTGGTGGATAATGCCAAGTCTGAAACGTTATTCCCTGTCATCAAAAAGAAAATCATGCCGGACAGCATTGTTTACACGGATAGCCTGAGCAGCTATGATAAGTTGGACGTGAGCGGTTTTATCCATTACCGCATCAACCATTCCAAGGAATTTGTCGACCGTCAGAACCACATTAACGGCATTGAGAATTTTTGGAATCAGGCAAAACGTTTCTTGCGAAAATACAACGGAATCGATCGCAAATCTTTCCCGCTGTTCTTGAAAGAATGCGAATTTCGATTTAACTTCGGCACACCGTCTCAACAGCTTAAAATCCTGCGAGATTGGTGTGGAATTTAGGGCTAATCTACGTCAGCCCCTTAGTTTTTGATGACGTTTACGGCGTAATGGGCAGTAGTGTTACGGCGGGCTTGGGCGCGCATCATATAGACCTGCACTTTATATTTGCCCGATTGGGTAGCGATACCGTCAAATTTATCGCCTTGTGCCGAACCGTTAAATACGGCTTCATCGTCTTTGGGTGCCCATACGTTGAAATAGGCGTTAGGGCTGCCGGTTTTACTGATGCGCAGGCGGTCGCCCTTGCGTACGGAGAACAAATGCTCGGCGGTTTGATAGCCGGTGATTTTGCCGGAAAAACGCTGCTTGGTTTGTTTGTGTGCCGAAGCTGGTTTTGAAGCTTCCGCTTTAGGCGTGGCGGCATTTGAATAAGTGGTAAACAGTAAGGGAAGGGCGGCTAACAAGAGAAATTTTTTTCATGGGTTGGGTCTCCGAATGTGGGGCGCCAATATGGCACTCATTTTGATAACCCATCAGTATGTTCATATTTTTATAAAGCCAAAGCCGAATAGGGCAATATTCATTTTTTCAATCAGGCCGTCTGAAAACAAATATTATTCAGACGGCCTTTTCTGATAATATAACAACGAATTATTCCTTTCGGAGCCGTTATGACCTTCCCGCCACTCAAATCTCCCCTGAAATTTTACGCCGTTGTTCCCACTGCTGACTGGGTCGAGCGCATGGTCAAAGCAGGTGCCGACACGGTGCAACTGCGCTGTAAAATCCTGCATGGCGACGAGTTGAAACGCGAAATCGAACGTTGCGTCGTAGCCTGTCAAAACAGTGCAACCCAGCTTTTCATCAACGACCACTGGCGCGAAGCGATTGCCGCAGGTGCATACGGCGTGCATCTCGGGCAGGAAGACATGGACACTGCCGACCTAGCCGCGATTGAAGCTGCCGGTTTGCGCTTGGGCTTGAGTACGCACTCTGTTGCCGAACTCGATCGCGCCTTGTCCGTACAACCTAGCTACGTCGCCAGCGGTGCGATTTTCCCGACCACGACCAAGCAAATGCCGACCGCCCCGCAAGGTTTGGACAAACTGCGCGAATACGTCAGACAGGCACGCGGCACGCCCGTCGTCGCCATCGGCGGCATCGATTTGAACAACGCCGAAGATGTGCTTGCCACCGGCGTTTCCTCACTTGCCGTCGTCCGCGCCGTGACCGAAGCGGAAAATCCCGAAGCGGTGGTTAAAGCGTTTCAGGCTTTGTGGGATGAATAAGGCCGTCTGAAAATAAGAAGTCTGACAAGAGGAGCAAACATCATGAAGATTATATTGAACAATGAAACCATCACATTAAACGGCACAACCGTTGCCGACCTTATCGCCCAAACTTCGCCGCCAAAACCGTTTGCCGTTGCCGTCAATACCCAGTTTGTCGCCAAAGGCACGTATGCGGAAACGGTTTTGAACGAAAACGATAAAGTGGACATTGTGCGCCCGGTAGTCGGCGGATAAGCGGTTTTACTGCGCGTATAGCTGCGCTATTGGTTTAATGCTGAGAAAAGGAAAAGAGATGTTTATCGTATCGTTGGAATATATGAAAGAATTGGCTGCGGTTGAAACCTACCTGGCCGAGCATATCGCGTATCTCGAACGGTATTATCAAGCAGGTGTATTTGTGATGTCTGGACGCAAACAGCCGCGGACAGGCGGCGTTATCCTGATGAAAGCATCAGGCAGGGAACAGGTGGAAAAGTTAATTGCAGAAGACCCGTTTCACCGAGAAGGCGTAGC
Organism: Neisseria sp. 20925_1_37; assembly: GCF_041433255.1. Taxonomy (NCBI): domain Bacteria; kingdom Pseudomonadati; phylum Pseudomonadota; class Betaproteobacteria; order Neisseriales; family Neisseriaceae; genus Neisseria; species Neisseria sp. 20925_1_37. The sequence goes on from NZ_JAPWBC010000001.1 coordinate 278,031, forward strand.
GAAATACACGATTACCGAGTTTATTCCGACTAAGGTCGCCGAAGGACTTGAAAACTATTTGGAAACTATCTGAACCGATTTTTTAGAAGGCTATTGCCTCAAAAATAATATTACAAAGGAATCCATCATGTTTACCCTATACGGAGAAACTTTCCCTTCACGGCTGCTGCTCGGTACGGCTGCTTATCCGACGCCGGAAATCCTCAAGCAGTCTGTCCAAATCGCGCAACCGGCGATGATTACCGTTTCGTTGCGCCGCGCGGGAAGCGGCGGCGAGGCGCACGGGCAAGGGTTTTGGTCGTTGTTGGAAGAAATGGGCGTACCTGTGTTGCCCAATACCGCAGGCTGTCAAAGTGTTCAGGAAGCCGTGACCACTGCGCAAATGGCACGCGAAGTGTTTGATACTGATTGGATCAAGCTCGAACTTATCGGCGATGATGACACGTTGCAGCCCGATGTGTTTCAGCTTGTTGAAGCGGCGGAAATCCTGATTAAAGATGGCTTCAAGGTGCTGCCTTATTGCACTGAAGATTTGATTGCCTGCCGCCGACTGCTTGACGCAGGCTGTCAGGCGGTGATGCCGTGGGCGGCGCCGATTGGCACGGGTTTGGGCGCGGTTCATGCTTATGCGTTGAAAGTCCTGCGCGAACGTCTGCCCGACACGCCGTTGATTATTGATGCCGGTTTGGGTTTGCCTTCGCAGGCGGCACAAGTGATGGAATGGGGTTTTGACGGCGTGTTGCTGAACACTGCCGTTTCCCGTAGCGGCGATCCGGTCAATATGGCACGCGCTTTTGCGCTTGCGGTCGAGTCGGGCCGTCTGGCTTATGAGGCGGAACCTGTGGAGGCGCGTGAGAAAGCGCGCGCCAGCACGCCGACGGTGGGTCAGCCTTTCTGGCATTCGGCGGAATATTGAAAAATATTAGGGCGTGTCGAACACGCCCTTTTTGTTGGTGAAAAACCTGATGTCAGGTTGAACAGAATGTTCAGACGGCCTTGGCCAAAAGCTGTTTCAATGGCTTTAAGATTTGCCATGCCTGCGCTTTGAGTTGCGGCTGCATCAGCAGGCGGGCGGGATGGGGGATGACGAAATGCGGCCGCTCTGCGCACAATTCATTCATCAGCCCGATCATGTCTGGGCTATCAAAGATTTTGCCGAGGAACAAGACTGCGCGCGCTTGCGAAGCGGTCAGCTCGTTTTGCATTTCGGCAAGCTCGGAACGGATGTGTTCGGCATCGGGCAGGGCGGTAAATACAGGCGCGGTTTTGACCCACGCGGTTTTGTGCGCCTGCTCGGGTTTGAGGCCGATGGCGGCGAGGATGTTGTCGAGAAGCGTGCCGACGTCGCCGCTAAACAGCGTACCGTGCAGGCTGTCTTCGGTGGACGGACAAATGCTGACCACCATGATTTCAGACGGCCTGATGGTTACGTCAAGACGGGGCAGATTGTCTGAATGCGCGGCTTTTTCTGTTTTTGCCGGTGTTTCGGCGATGGCTTTGGGTGCCGCTTCGGGAGCGCGGACAGCAGGTTTGGCCGTTTGCGCAATGGCAATGGCGGCCGTGCGCGCCTGATGGGCACCTGCGGATAAAGTGCGCACGGCTTGCGCGGTATCGGCAGCAATGGTTTTGGGGCGGACGGGCGCGGCTGATGGTGCGGCTTGAGGCGCGGCATGGATGATTTTGGCGTTTTGGTTCAGCCACATCGGGCCCAAGCCCAAGGCTTCGTGCAGGTGCAGGTAGCGGCTGCTTAACATGATTTCTCCATCAATACGGCATCTTCGCTGCCACCGTCGGGCAGGGCGTAGTAGTTTTTGCGGCGGCCGCAGGTTTGGAAGCCGTGTTTGCGGTAGAGCTGTTGCGCGGTTTCATTGCTTGCGCGGACTTCGAGCAGCAATCGGGTTGCGCCTTGCTGTTGCACTGCGTTTTGCCAGTGTTGTAGCAGGGCGGACGCAATGCCTTGGCGGCGGTATTCGGGCGCGACGGCAATCAGGTGTAGCTCGGATTCGTCAAATACGGTTTGCCACACGATAAAGCCGGTAATTTGGTGGTCGGTCTGGCTGAGCCAAACGCTGTCGGGATGGTGTTGAACCGCCGACTCAAACTGTTGCGCCGTCCACGACGAGGGATTGCCTTGTGCGTCGATGGCGGCAAGGGCGGGGCAGTCGGCAAGTACGGCTGGGCGCAGGTTCACGGTTTGGCCTTTTGTTGGGCTTGCTCTTGCGCGGTCAGGGCAATTTTGTTGCGGACGTAGAGTAGCTCGGCGTGCGCCGCGTCAGTAGCAAGATAGCGGCCGCTGCGGGCAAGTTTGAGATAGTCGGCGGCGGTCGGTATATCGGCTTGACCGTCAAAAGGCGGTTTGTCGGCGAGGGCAAAGGCATTGCCGATACCGCCGGTAGGCGTTTTGCCTTCGGGCGCGGCAATGGCGGAGGCTTTGCAAACTGTGTAATCGCTCAAGCGGACGTGGTTTTGCGTATCAAACCATGCGTAGAACACTTCGCCCATACGCGCATCGGTGGCCGCCAGTACGCAGCTTGATGGCGGCAGCAATGAAGCGGCGGCATCGAGGCAGGGAATACCGATCATGGGCGTGTCAAACGGTGTGGCCAAACCTTGTGCAACCGCCGCGCCGATACGCAGGCCGGTAAATGCGCCGGGGCCTTGTGCATAAACGATGTAGCCCAAATCGGCGGCCGTGATGCCCGCTTCTTTGAAGAGAAGCTCGATTTGCGGCAGGATTTGTTCGGATTGCTTGGTGCCGACGTTTTCGTGAAACAGGCGGACTTCGCCTTGATGTTCCAATGCGATGGACAGAAAGGATGTGCTGGTGTCGATGGCAAGAGTTGGGCGGTTGTCGGTTGGCATGGTGTTTGTCCGTGTTATGTTCGGGCGCTATGGTGGTAGTGGAAAAAAGGTCGTCTGAAATATTATATTTTCAGACGACCTTTTTCTTATTTTAAAGATTTTTTGGTCAGTAGAATACCCAATCCGACTGTATGTGCGTAGTTAAATATGGCTGCTATAAAGAGTTTATCCATATTGTTATCCTCCTTTCTACTCGATATTGGAGTTGCTAATAAGCTATTTTCGATAAATTTCCCCATGATGATGGATACTGAAAATAATAAAACGAAGCTTAATCCTTCTTCTGTATAAATCAGATTTATTTTACTAACCTCAATGTTGCCTATTGACCAAAAAACCCTTAAAAATTCTTGGTATTATAGCAGAAATTGCACCATAATACAAATGGTTTTTAAGTTTGAGTGAGAAAGTTTAATAAGCTGTGTAAGTAGCAAAGAGGAACAAAGCACTCGGGCGGCGCGTTGGTAAAAACGCCGTTTGCCGCAAAGCTATTCGATAAGTGAACCAAGGTTTCAGGCCGTCTGAAAACGTTTCAGACGGCCTTGTTTTATTTGTCGAGTTTCAATAAAGGCGAACCTGCTTTTTCAACGGCGCGGCGGTAGGCTTCATGCGTTTCGATGCGCTGCAAATAGGCGCGGATATTGGGGTAATCGGCAAAATCGAAGCGGTCGGCTGCGGCTTGCAGCGGATAGCTCATCATGATGTCGGCACCGCTGAGGCTGTTGCCGACCAACCATTCGCGGTTTTCCAACTCGCTGTCGATGTGGGAAAGATGCAGCGCGGCTTGCGGATGGATAAAGCTGCTTTTGACGCTGCCGCTGATTTTGCGGGCAATCGGTTTGACGAAAAACGGCATGGGCGCGCTTTCAATCCGGCGGAACACCAGTCCGAGCAGCAATAACGGCATCAGCGAACCTTCGGCATAATGCAGCCAGCGTTGATATTGCCAGTATTCGCGGCTGCCGCGTTCGGGCATCAGATGGCCGTTGCCGTAGGTTTGAATCAGGTAGTCGGTAATCGCGCCGCTTTCCGCCAAAATAAAGCCATCATCATCCAACAAGGGCGATTTGCCCAAGGGATGGATGGTTTTGAGTTCGTCAGGGGCGAGCAAAGTGTCGGGATGACGGCGGTAGGTTTGCAGGCGGTAGGGCGTACCGAGGATTTCAAGCAGCCAAACAATGCGCAGGGCGCGGGATTGGTCGAGAGAATGCAGGGTAATCATGAGGGGCTTTAAATATCGGTTTGTTTGAGGCTGTCTATGCTGATTTGGCAGGCATCGGCGTATTTGCAAGAATAATGTGATGGAGTGGGGAAATTATAGATACCAACAACAGATGGATAGAATATTTTGGTGTATGGTTAGTTTTGAATAAATTTTAGACAAAAAAATAACCGCTTCAAGGCGGTTGGTGGTGGCCAGAGGCGGAATCGAACCGCCGACACACGGATTTTCAATCCGTTGCTCTACCAACTGAGCTATCTGGCCTTCGCGTGTTTCGTTGCGAGATGTGAATTAAACCAAATTTCGTTGCCTTGTGCAAGCGTTTGTAGGCTTTATTTTTGATGCGGTAAATTAAGATTTTGTTTTGTATTGAATTATTTTTCGTTTTAATTGGTGGTTTTTAGGTTTGCCGGTTTGATTTTCAGACGGCCTAAGATACAATCGGCTTTTTTGCTTTGGATTTATGCCATGCTGTATGTGTTTGTTCGTGATATGTGGGATGTTTTGCGTTTGCGCTATCGTTCGCCGGAGACGTATTTGTATTCGCCTTTGGTGATGGCGGCGGTGTTGCTGCTGTTGGGTGTGGTGAACGCGGCCAGTATGTCGCCTTTGTTTGGCAGTGGCGCGGCGGCGGTGTGCCTGTCGGTGATTTTGGTGATTGTGAAATGGTTGGTGTTGAGCCGCTCGATGCGCAAGGTGCTGCATTATTACGGTGCGCCCCGGCTGCCTTTGTGGGGCTTTATTTTGGTGTCTGAGGCGTTGCTGCTGCCGCTGTTGCTGGTGTTGTATGTGCCGGCGTTGGCTGTGTTTGCGCTGTTGTGGCAGGCTTGGGTGTTTGTAGTGCAGGTACGCGGTTTGATGTGGATGGGGAATGCGACGGTAGGCCGTGTTTTGGTGGGCTATGTGTTGTATGGTATCGGGGTGCTGTGTGTGGGTACGGTGATTCTGATGTTGTTTATTGCCGCCGGTTGGTTGGACATGGAAACGTTGAATCAAAACCTGCAGGCGTTGATGTCTGCCCGTCAATAATTAATGGAAATTGGAAGGCCGTCTGAACATTTCAGACGGCCTTTGTTTTATGCGTTTGTTTCGTGGTCTTGCAGGATTTTTTGATAGACGGGGTCGGGGAGGTAGCGGCCTATCATGTCGCGCCAGCCTTGTGGGCCGACCAAGCCTTTGACCATGGTGGAGGACACTTCGGCTATTTCGCGCGGCGGCATCAGGAAGACGGTGGAGATTTCGGGGGCGATGTCGCTGTTGATGTAGCGCATCGAGCGTTCGTATTCGTAGTCGGCGGCGGAACGGATGCCGCGGACGATAAAATTGGCTTTGGCTTCGCGGGCGTAATCGACCAAAAAGCGGTTTTCAAACACGCTGATGCGGACGTTTGGGAAGGGGTGGGTAATGGCATCGAGCATGGCGCGGCGTTCTTCTATGGTGTAGGTGCTGCGCTTTTCGGGATTGGTGCCGATGGCGACGATGAGTTCGTCAAAGAGGGATTGGGCTTCCTGTATCATCCACAGGTGGCCGAGGGTGGGAGGGTCGAAGCTGCCTGCGTACACGGCACGGCGCGGAGTGGTCGTGGTCATTTTGGGTTGGGAATGGGGTTTGTGTGGCGTTCAGGATAGGGGAGTTTGCCGATGATGTCAAAAATCAAAAAGGCCGTCTGAAATTTCAGACGGCCTTTGCGGCTTTATCAGTCGTCACCACTAATAGAGATGAGGATTCTCAAGAGGCTGCTGAAAATGTTGTAGATGGAGATGAAGATGGTCAGCGCCGCGCTGATGTGGCTGTCTTCACCGCCGTCGATAACGGTACGCACCTGCCACATAATCATCAGGGAACTGAAGACAACGAAACCGGCCGCGATGGTCAGGCTCAGGGCAGGGATGTTGAGGAAGATGTTGGCCACAACGGCAATCATGAGCACTATCGCACCGGCACCGAGGAAGCTGCCGAGTTTGTTCATGTTCATTGTGGTGCGGCGTGCCATGGCGGACATGGTGAAGAATACACCGGCGGTCATGGCGGCGGCCGTACCGACGATTTGCGCGCCGTTGTTGATAGCCAGGGCGTATTGCAACATAGGGCTGATGGCAAGGCCCATGCCGAAAGTGAAGATCATCAACAGGGCTACGCCGACGTTGCTGTAACGGTTTTTCTCGATCAGGAAGGTCATGCCGTAGAAGAAGCCGAAGAAGGCAGCCAGGGCAATCCAAGATGAACCGAACATGGAGAAAATGTTAAAGCCTGTTTTGGCGGAAAAGAATGCGCCGGCAACGGCAGGAATGAAAGACAGGCCGAGCAGGCGGTAAGTTTTTTGCAGGACGGTATTTTTGGCAACCGAGCCTTGCGAGGTATAGTCGTAAACGTCGTTTTGCATGGCGTTTGCTCCAGTGTGGATTGAAATAAATGAAATTTGGATTCTAACAGAGAATCATGGGTTTGTATGATTTATCTGTTCTATTTGCCTAATATGCGGGGCAATCGGGAATTTTAAAGGCCGTCTGAAAATCGGGTTTCAGACGGCCTTGGCTTTTCAATGCTTATTTAGGCTCTTGCGGAACATAGCCTTGTACGGCATCTGCGCCGTCGCCGAAGAAGTATTGTTCCATTTGCTGGGCGAGGTATTCGCGCGCGCGAGGGTCGGCAAGGCTGAGGCGGTTTTCGTTGATCAGCATGGTTTGGTGACGGGTCCAAGCCATCCATGCTTCTTGGGAAACGTTTTCAAAAATGCGTTTGCCCAATTCGTTGGGCAGCGGCGGAAATTTCATGCCTTCGGCTTCTTTGCCGAGTTTGACACAGTGAACCATACGGGTCATGGCGGTTTCCTTATGTGGGGGTTGCAAAGGTTGGTATTTTAGCCGATTGCACGGATAGGGGAAAGCGTGGGTTTCAGACGGCCTGAAACCTTGCTATGATGGTCTTTTCTGTTTATTCAGGCAAAGATTATGAACCGCCTCGATACTGCCCGCCGTTATTCCCTTTTTCTCGCCCGTAATCTTGATTCCGGCAAACTCAAGCCCGAAATTTTCCTGCCCATGCTGGATAAGGTTTTGACCGAAGCTGATTTTCAAGCCTTTGCCGACTGGGACAAAGTTCGCGCGGAAGAAAATGAGGAAGAATTGGCGCGGCAGTTGCGCGAATTACGCCGTTATGTCGTGTCGCAGATTATCGTGCGCGATATAAACCGCATCAGCGATTTGAACGAAGTGACCCGCACGATTACGCTGTTTGCCGATTTTGCCGTCAATACCGCGCTGGATTTCGCCTACGCCTATTATCGGGACATGTACGGTACGCCGATCGGGCGTTATACGAAATCGCCGCAGCATTTGAGCGTGGTGGCGATGGGCAAGGCGGGCGGCTATGAGTTGAACGTGTCTTCCGATATCGATTTGATTTTCGTCTATCCCGAATCGGGCGACACCGACGGCAGGCGCGAACGCGGCAATCAGGAGTTTTTCACCAAAGTCGGGCAGAAACTGATTGCGCTGCTGAACGACATTACCGCCGACGGGCAGGTGTTCCGCGTCGATATGCGGCTGCGTCCGGACGGCGATTCGGGCGCGCTGGTGTTGAGTGAAACCGCGCTGGAGCAATATTTGATTACGCAGGGGCGCGAATGGGAACGCTACGCGTGGTGTAAAGGCCGCGTGGTCACGCCGTATCCGAACGACATCAAAGCGCTGGTGCGCCCCTTCGTATTCCGCAAATATCTGGATTACAGCGCATATGAAGCAATGCGCAACCTGCACCGCCAAATCCGCAGCGAAGTTAGCAAAAAAGGCATGGCGGACAACATCAAACTCGGCGCGGGCGGCATCCGCGAAGTCGAATTTATCGCTCAGATTTTCCAAATGATACGCGGCGGACAAATGCGCGCGCTGCAACTGAAAGGCACGCAGGAAACGCTGAAAAAACTTGCCGAATTGGGCATCATGCCGTCTGAAAACGTCGAAACCCTGCTGGCCGCCTACCGCTTCCTGCGCGACGTCGAACACCGCCTGCAATACTGGGACGACCAGCAAACCCAAACCCTGCCCACCTCGCCCGAACAGCAGCAACTGCTCGCCGAAAGCATGGGTTTCGACAACTATGCTGCCTTTTTAGACGACCTCAACGTTCATCGGAACAAAGTCAATCAGTTGTTCAACGAAATTTTGAGCGAACCCGAAGAGCAAACCCTAGACAACAGCAAATGGCAATGGGTATGGCAAAACAAGCCCGACGAAGAAGAGCGGCAAGGCCGTCTGAAAGAACACGGGTTTGATGCCGAAACCATCGCCGCAAGGCTCGACCAAATCCGCAACGGTCATAAATACCGCCACCTTTCCGCACACGCTCAGCCGCGTTTCGACGCCATTGTGCCGTTGTTGGTACAGGCGGCGGCAGCGCAACCCAACCCGACCGACACATTAATGCGGCTGTTTGACTTCCTCGAAAACATCAGCCGCCGCTCCGCCTATCTCGCCTTCCTCAACGAACATCCGCAAACCTTGGCGCATTTGGCACAAATCATGAGCCAAAGCTCATGGGTGGCGACGTATCTGAGTAAATACCCGATTCTGCTGGACGAACTCATCAGCGCCCAGCTTTTGGATACCGCGTTCGACTGGCCGGCCCTTGCCGCCGCACTTTCAAACGACCTCAAAGCCTGCGGCGGCGACACCGAAGCGCAAATGGACACGCTGCGCCATTTCCAACACGCCCAAGTCTTCCACCTCGCCGTTCAAGACCTTGCCGGACTGTGGACGGTAGAATCCCTTTCCGACCAGCTCTCCGCCCTTGCCGACACCATCCTCACCGCCGCCGTGTCATGCGCGTGGGCGGATATGCCCAAAAAACACCGCGATACGCCGCAATTTGCCATCATCGGCTACGGCAAACTGGGCGGTAAAGAGCTCAGCTATTCCTCCGACCTCGACTTGGTCTATCTTTACGACGATCCGCATTCCGATGCAGGCGACGTGTACAGCCGCCTCGCCCGCCGCCTGACCAACTGGCTTTCCGCCGCCACTGGCGCAGGCAGCCTCTACGAAACCGACCTGCGCCTGCGCCCCAACGGCGACGCAGGTTTCCTCGCCCACAGCATCGCCGCCTTTGAAAAATACCAGCGCGAAAACGCATGGACTTGGGAACACCAATCCCTTACCCGCGCCCGTTTTATCTGCGGTACGCCTGATGTTCAGACGGCCTTCGATCGTATCCGTACTGAGATGCTGACTGCCGAACGCGACCAAACCGTTTTAGCAGGCGAAATCATCGAAATGCGCGAAAAAATGTTCCCCACTCATCCGCCTGCCGACAGCAACGTCAAATACGCGCGCGGTGGCGTGGTCGATGTCGAATTTATCGTCCAATATCTCATCCTTGCCCATGCTCGCCAGTATCCGCAACTCCTCGATAACTACGGAAACATTGCCCTCTTGAACATTGCCGCCGACTGCGGCCTCATCGATAAAACCCTCGCCGAACAAAGCCGCACCGCCTACCGCTTCTACCGCCAGCAGCAACACAACACCAAACTGCGCGATACCAAAAAAACCGAAGTGACGGACGAATTGCTGACCCACTATGGCAATGTGCGAAAACTATGGCAGGAAGTATTCGGGGCGGAAGTGAAGTTCGGATAAGCAGGTGGGCGTATTTAACACGTCAACACAATTTGATTTGCCGCCGTAACACACTCACTTCAAATAGTAAGTTTTATGTAAGGAAGATATTTTTATAAAAACTGATTGGCAGCTTGAAGCGGTTAACTGCCGGGTATAGAGGGAAGACTTTGTTTATGTATTACTGATTCAGCCCGAGCATAATCTGCAAAAGCAGTTCTCATTTTCTGTCGATATTGTGATACAGCAAAACAAGTTCTAAAATATGCTGCTTATTTATATATTAAAAACAAGGAGAAACTGATGTCTAAGGTTGCGATACTCGGTGGCGGTCTGTCGGGCCGTCTGATGGCATTCCAACTGGCAGAGCAGGGCATTTCGGTCGAGTTGTTTGAGAAAGGCGAACGCAACGGCGCGCAAGCCGCCGCTTATGTTGCCGCGGCCATGCTGGCACCGTCTGCCGAAGCGGTGGAGGCAACGCCCGAAGTCATCCGTTTGGGCAAACAAAGCATCGCGCTTTGGCGCGCGATTGTCGGCCGTCTGAACACGCCGGTGATGATGCAGGAAAAAGGCAGCCTGATTGTCTGGCACACGCAGGACAAGCCGCTTTCTGCCGAGTTTGCCCGTCATTTGAAGCGCGGCGGCGTGGCGGAACATGAAACCATACGTTGGAACGCAGATGAAATCGCGGCAAACGAACCACAACTGGCAGGGCGGTTTTCAGACGGCCTGTATCTGCCGACAGAAGGGCAGTTGGACGGACGGCAAGTATTGAATGCGCTTGCCGATGCTTTGGAATCAATGAATGTAGCGTGTCATTGGTCATGCGAACGCGAAGTCGAAGATTTGGCAACGCAATATGATTGGGTCATCGACTGCCGCGGTTATGGTGCAAAATCAGCGTGGAACAGGCCGTCTGAAAGCGTTTTGCGCGGCGTTCGCGGCGAAGTGGCGCGCGTTTACGCACCTGAAATTGAGCTGTCCCGCCCCGTGCGTCTGCTGCATCCGCGCTATCCTTTGTATATCGCGCCGAAGGAAAACCATATTTTTGTGATTGGTGCGACCCAAATCGAAAGCGAAAGCCAAGCGCCGGCAAGCGTGCGTTCCGGTTTGGAACTTTTGTCCGCGCTGTACGCCGTGCATCCGGCATTTGGCGAGGCAAACCTTTTGGAACTGGCCACCGGCCTGCGCCCGACTTTAAACCACCACAATCCCGAAATCCGCTTTAACCGCGAACGCCGCCTGATTGAAGTCAACGGCCTGTTCCGCCACGGATTTATGATTTCTCCGGCCGTGACCGGCGCGGCCGTGCGTTTGGCCGGTGCGCTGTTTGCCGGAAGCGACATTCCCGAATACGACGAAACCAGCGGTTTGCCGTATATCCGCGCTACGAATTGAAGCCGTTGCGGACGAAGTGGCTTGAAAATCAGGCAAATTGTTTGTGAAAGACAGCCACAGGCCGTCTGAAAATGATAAAATCGCCGTCAATTCAATTAACCTTGCGTCTGAAAACCGCATGATGCCGTTTTCAGACGCCAACCAATTTCCTATTTAACGATAAGCACATGACAACCCAAACCCTTTTAATCGAACTTCTCACTGAAGAACTCCCGCCAAAAGCCCTCAATAATCTGGGCAACCATTTTGCCGCTTCCGTTGCCGAAGGCTTGGAAAAAGCGCAACTGCTTGACGGCGCAGCCGAATATACTGCCTACGCTTCTCCGCGCCGTTTGGCCGTTCAAGTCAAAAACGTGAAAGCCGTTCAAGCCGATCAAAAAATTGTGAAAAAAGGCCCGGCCGTGGCGAATGCCATGAAAGACGGTGCGCCGACTAAGGCTTTGGAAGGTTTTGCGCGCGGTGCGGGTGCGAAAATTGAAGACCTGACCATCGTCCACGACGGCAAGCAAGACGTGTACGCCTACGAATACGTCCAAACCGGCAAACCGCTGGGCGAGCTTTTGGAAGACATCATCAATGCCGCAGTGAAAAAACTGCCGATTCCTAAAGTCATGCGTTGGGGCAGTAGCACATTTACCTTCGTGCGCCCTGTACACAGCCTGATCGTGCTGCACGGCGGCGACATCGTAAACGTCAGCGTTTTGGGTCTGCAAAGCGGCAACAAAACATTGGGTCACCGCTTCCTTTCCAGCGGCGAAATCGCTATCGAAAATGCCGACAGCTACGCCGCACAAATGCGCGAGCAAGGCAAAGTGGAAGCATCGTTTGCCGAACGCAAAGCCGCCATTCAGACGGCCTTGAACGAGCAGGCAGGCCGTCTGAACGCGACCGTTGCCGCCGATGAAGCATTGTTGGACGAAGTGACTGCATTGGTCGAATGGCCTGTGGTATTGGAAGCCGGTTTTGAAGAGCACTTCCTCGCCGTGCCGCAAGAATGCTTGATTCTGACCATGCAGCAAAACCAAAAATACTTCCCGCTGCTCGATCAAAACGGCAAGCTGATGAACCGCTTCCTGCTGGTATCCAACCTGCAAACCGAAGATCCGTCACACATCATCCAAGGCAACGAACGCGTATTGCGCGCGCGCCTGTCTGATGCCGAGTTCTTCTACAAACAAGACCAAAAAGCGACTTTGGAAAGCCGCCTGCCGAAATTGTCCAGCGTGGTTTACCACAACAAAATCGGTTCGCAAGCCGAGCGTATCGAGCGTCTGCAAAGCATTGCCGCCCATATCGCCAAAGCATTGGGCGCGGATGCCGCCGCAGCCGAGCGCGCCGCACGTTTGGCTAAAGCCGACTTGGTGACCGAAATGGTCGGCGAGTTCCCTGAATTGCAAGGCACCATGGGCAAATACTATGCCCGCTTGGACGGTGAAACCGAAGAAATCGCCGAAGCCATCGAGCAACACTACCAACCACGTTTTGCCGGCGACAACCTGCCGAACGGCAAAGTGGCAACCGCCGTTGCTTTAGCCGACAAACTGGAAACCTTGGTCGGCATTTGGGGCATCGGTCTGATTCCGACCGGCGACAAAGACCCATACGCCCTGCGCCGCTCCGCATTGGGTATTTTGCGCATGCTGATGCAGTACGGTTTGGACGTAAACGAACTGATTCAGACGGCCTTCAACAGCTTCCCACAAGGTTTACTTAACGAGAAAACGCCGTCTGAAACCGCCGACTTCATGCAGGCACGTTTGGCCGTGTTGCTGCAAAACGATTATCCGCAAGACATCGTTGCCGCCGTATTGGCGAAACAGCCGCGCCGTTTGGACGACGTAGTGGCGAAACTGCAGGCCGTTGCCGCGTTCAAACAGCTGCCCGAAGCCGCCGCGCTCGCCGCTGCCAACAAACGCGTGCAAAACCTGCTGAAAAAAGCAGATGCCGAGTTGGGTGCGGTTAACGAAAGCCTGTTGCAACAAGACGAAGAAAAAGCCCTATACGCCGCCGCGCAAGGTTTGCAGCCGAAAATCTCCGCCGCCGTTGCCGAAGGCAATTTCCAAACTGCTTTGTCCGAACTGGCTTCCGTCAAACCGCAAGTCGATGCCTTCTTCGACGGCGTGATGGTAATGGCCGAAGATACCGCCGTGAAGCAAAACCGTTTGAACCTGCTGAACCGCTTGGCAGAACAAATGAACGCAGTTGCCGACATTGCGCTCTTGAGCGAATAAGGCCGCGTTTCAGTTGACTCTCTTTTCAGGCTGCCCGATGTTTCAGGCAGCCTGAAGTTTTTCGGGCGTATCCCTTGCATGGCGTTCAAGGGTATAATTCAGCAGATTTGTCAGGCAGGCAAATCGCGCACATCAAACAATTTCCCACATTCAAGAGGCAGATTATGAATATTCCAGCCATCCGAACCACACTCGATGCCGTGTTGATTCCCACCACAATACGCACTTTGGGCAGCGAAAAAGCCGTTTCGCTTCTGGAAGAACGTTCAGACGGCCTGCATATCGGCCTGAAATTCGCGTTCCCGGTTGCCCATATTGCCGCAGACATTGCCAACGCCGTTCAAGAAGCCGTCATTTCGCATACCGGCGATACCCACATACACTTGAGTATCGATACCGAAATCGGTACGCATAAAGTCCAACCCGGCGTAGCAACCATCAAAGGCGTGAAAAACATCATCGCCGTAGCATCGGGCAAAGGCGGCGTCGGCAAATCAACGACCACTGCCAACCTTGCCACCGCAATGGCCAGAATGGGCGCACGCGTCGGCGTACTCGATGCCGACCTGTACGGCCCAAGCCAGCCCACCATGCTCGGCGTACAAGACCGCAAACCCGACCAACAAAACAAAAAACTCATTCCCGTTGAAGCCGAAAGCGGCATTCAAGTGATGTCCATCGGTTTCCTGGTCGATACCGACCAAGCCGTCGTTTGGCGCGGCCCGATGGTCAGCCAAGCCTTGCAACAGCTTATGTTCCAAAGCGAATGGGACAATGTCGATTATCTCTTCATCGACCTGCCGCCCGGTACCGGCGATATCCAATTGACCCTGTCACAAAAAATCCCCGTAACCGGCTCCGTTGTCGTCACCACGCCGCAAGACATCGCCCTGATTGATGCACGCAAAGCCGTGGATATGTTCAACAAAGTCAATATTCCGATTTTGGGCGTTTTGGAAAACATGTCTGTCCATATTTGCACCAACTGCGGCCATGCCGAAGCAATCTTCGGCGCAGAAGGCGGCAAAAACTTGGCAGAACGTTTGAATGTACCGTTGCTCGGCCAACTTCCATTGAGCCTGCCGGTACGCGAAGCCATGGACAGCGGCACATCTTCGGCCTTGTTTGAAAACAACCAAACCATCGCCGACATCTACACCGAAGCCGCCTTCCAAATCGCGCTGGCCATTGCCGATAAAGGCAAAGACTTCAGCAGCCGCTTCCCGAAAATCGTCGTCGAATAAAAAAGTTTAAAAAAGGTGTTGACAGCTGTGCGCCCCGTCTCTATAATGCACAGCTTATCGGGTCGTTAGCTCAGTCGGTAGAGCAGCGGACTTTTAATCCGTTGGTCGAGCGTTCGAATCGCTCACGACCCACCAAATATAAAAAACCTGCTTTGAAAAAAGCAGGTTTTTTTGCGTTTGGGTTTTAGAATTTTGTTGAGCATATTTTGTTATTGAAACAATCCATAGCACATCAAGCATCAGGCCGTCTGAAAGATATTTTCAGACGGCCTGAAGTTTTATAGGAATGGTTTTGTTGTTTTGGAAATCAGCGGGTTTCTTTGGCCGCTTCCTGCTCGGCTTTGTAGCGGCGCAGAAATTCGATGGCGGCGGCTTTTTCGGCTTCGTTGCCGTATTTGGCATCACGTTGGGCGCGGCGCAGTTCGGCGCGTTCTTTGGCTTCTTCGATTTGGCGCGCTTTGAAGTCTTCGCGGTTGTCGGAGGAGACGAGTTTGTCCTGTTGCAATTGCGCTTTGGCCATGGCTTTGGCAATCAAATCCATGGGGTTGAATGCGGCGCTTGGTGCGGCTGTTTGGGTTTGTGCCTGTGCGGCCTGTTTGGCTTTGACGGCGGCTTCTCGTTGCGCCAGCAGGGCTTTGCGTTCGGCATTGTCGCGCTGTTTACGCGCGGTATGGCGTTCAAAACGGCTTTGTGCATGTTCGGCGGCGGCAAAGCGCGGTTCGGCAGAGGTGCTGAAACGGCGTGCGGACGGCAGGAAGGGCTGCGATATGGGAACCATGTCGATGCAGTCGACGGGGCAGGGGGTAACGCACAAGCCGCAGCCGGTGCATTCGTCGCTGATGACGGTGTGCATCAGTTTGGATGCGCCCATAATGGCATCGACAGGGCAGGCGCGGATGCAGGCGGTACAACCGATGCAGACGGCTTCGTCAATCAGGGCTACGGCTTTGATTTGTGTTTTTGCCGGAGCGAGGTAGGGCTTGCCCAATAGGTCGGCAATGTCTTTCATGACGGTTTCCCCACCCGGCGCGCACAGGTTTACCGGCGCTTCTCCTGCCGACAGGGCGCGCGCATAGGGTAGGCAGCCTTCATAGCCGCACTCACGGCATTGGGTTTGCGGCAACAGGCGGCTGATGCTTTGGATGGGAATGGTCATCATGGATAGTCAAAATCGAAAAGGCGCATTATATCAGATTGTTGCGTTTGTTTTGGCGAAACCCGCTTTGCTTATTTTAGTGAAACTCTCTACACTCGTTTTAGCGAAACGCGCTACGCTCGTTTTAGCGAAACGCGCTACGCTCGTTTTCAGACGGCCTGAGTCGGGTTTGCGTTATAATTTTGAAATGGATTTATTCGGGTAATTAGGAATGACGGCTACACTTTGCCCCTGTCAGTCGGGGCGTGTTTATACGGAATGTTGCGCACCGTTTCATGCGCGTGAGGCGGCGGCCTCGACGGCGGAAGAGTTGATGCGTTCGCGTTACAGCGCGTATGTTTTGCAGGAAATCGACTATATCGTGGACACGACTGTCCCTGCGCAGCAGAATTTGTTGGACAAGCAGGATTTGGCGGCATGGAGTAGGCAGATGCAGTGGTCGGGATTGAAGGTTATCCGTCATGTGCCGTTTGGCAAGCTGCATGCTTTGGTCGAGTTTGAGGCGTATTTTGAAGAGAACGGGCAAACTGAGTGCCATCATGAATTGTCGGCATTTGTGAAAATAGACGGGCGTTGGTACTTTATTGAGCCGACCGTTGCGTTACCGACGATGAAACAGCCTTGTTTGTGCGGTTCGGGCAAAAAGTTTAAGGCGTGTTGCGGACAGTTTTTCAAATAGTAGTGTAAACAGGCCGTCTGAACGTTCAGACGGCCTAAGCTGTTTTTGCAGATAAAAAAAACCATTCATACTAAGGGAGAAGTATGAATGGCCAATACATTGCGGGAAAACGTCTTACTTGCTGCACCGCCCAAAAGGGATGAAAGAGCGGTGTTGTGTCAGCGATTGATATTCTACCGTTTTTAGTATTAAATGCTGTTAAGAAGTGAAATAATTTCAATAAGTTGCAAGATAATCGTGATATTTTGAAGATAAACGGTATTTTTACTGATTTTCTCGAATCCATTTCACCCATTGCTGAAACAGCTCGGGTTGCAATGCGGCGATGACGGAACGCTTAAATACATGTTCGCCGCTCCAAAAATCGTCGCCTTCCAAAGTGGTCAGGCAGCCGCCGGCTTCTTCAAAAATTAATGCACCGGCAGCGTAGTCCCACAGCTTTTGTCCGCCGTGGATGTAAATATCGTAGCGGCCGCTGGCAAGGTAGCACCAATCGAGCGTGCTGCTGCCCATGCTGCGGATTGTGCCGAATGGGGCAAGGGTATTCATGCGGCTGGCGAGTTTGCCCGAACGCAGGTATTTGATTTCTACGCCGGCAATGGATTCGTTGAGTTTTTTGTTTTCCGAACGCAGCGGCAGCGGCGTGCCGTTGAGAAATGCGCCTTTGCCGCGTTCGGCATAGAAACATTCGCCGCTGACCGGATTGTAAATCACGCCCAATTCGGCATGGCCGTTTTTAACCAGCGCGACGGATACGGCAAAATGCGGCAAACCGTTGACGAAGTTGTTTGTGCCGTCGATAGGGTCGACAATCCATAGGCCGTCTGAATGTTCGTTCCACAAACGGGTTTGTTCCTGAACGCTCATTTCCTCGCCCAACATCGGACAATCCTCCAATAAGGGAAGGGCGGCGGCAAAAGCGGTTTGTGCGGCCAAATCTGCTTCACTCAAAACCGATCCGTCTTCCTTGCGTCGTGACGGCGTGTTCAGAAAACGCGGCATGACTTCGGTTTGGGCGATGTGGCGGACGACTTTCTGTAAACGGTATAGCACGGCGTATCCTTGTTTTTTGCAGTTTTGCGTGACAGTAGATTAAAATTCGGGAAGTTTTAAATTATAGTGGATGAAATCGAAATCAGGCAGGAGTATGTCGCCGTGTTTCAACTTCATTCATGAAATTTTAAATTTAAATTATATACATGAATAAAGCAGGAAACCATGCCCCGATTTTATGTTGATTTTGCCTTAAGCCCCGACAGCGTGGTCGAATTACCCGATAATGTGGTGCGCCATCTGAATGTATTGCGCGTGAAAAACACGGAAGAAATCGTGTTGTTCAACGGCAATGGCAAGTCATATCCGGCTTTGCCCGAAGTTTTAGAAAAACGCCGCGCCAGCGTGCGGATTTTGCGGGAAGAGGCAACGGACAACGAATCGCCGCTGAACATTACGTTGGTACAGGCGGTATCTGCCGCCGAGCGCATGGATTTCACTTTGCAGAAAAGCGTGGAATTGGGCGTGGCAGAAATTCGCCCAGTCATCAGCGAACGCTGTGTCGTCCGCTTGAGCGGCGAACGCGCTGAAAAGCGGGTGGCGCGTTGGCAGGAAATCGTTGTTTCAGCGTGTGAACAAAGCGGCCGCAATATTGTGCCGAAGGTTTTGCCGCTGACGACTTATGCACAGGCATTGCAACAGTTGCCGCAGGAAACGACCAAACTGTTAATGAGCTTGAACCGCGCACAAAAACTGAGCGATGTTCAGCCGCGATCCGGCAAAGTCGTGTTTATGGTCGGCCCGGAAGGCGGCTGGACGGAGAAGGAAGAGCAACAGGCATTTGATGCCGGTTTTCAATCCGTTACGCTTGGCAAACGGGTGTTGCGCACCGAAACCGCCTCACTTGCGGCCATTGCCGCCATGCAGACGCTTTGGGGCGATTTTGCATAAAGTTCGGGCCGTCTGAAAATATTTTCAGACGGCCTTTTTGTATCAAAACCCAATCAACGAGACATCTCGCCTTGAATAGCACGGATATTCGCTTTGCGGTCGTTGATGGTACGGGTCAGCTGTTGGATTTTAGTCTGATCGCCTTTTTGTTTCGCTGCATTCAGCTGTGTTTGAGCGCGGATAATAGCGGCCTGTTCGTTGCGTACTTCAGTTTGCAATACCTGTTTCCGGGCTTCTTTAGGATTTGGTTTGGGTGCAGGTTTAACTACAGGTGCAGTACGGACAACAGGGGCTTTGTATTTGCTGTATGAAGAGGCGCGTGCTTTCCCTGGGTGGTTGCGCAGGATAATATTGATGCGCGGATTGGCGGCTTCGGCTGTATTGGTCACGCTTGTAATTGGAATATGGGGCAAAATTTTAATATCGTTGTAAACATTGCTTGGATCGAACGGAATATCGGCAGCCGGCTTATATGCCTTAGGGAAAGGCGTTTGTACGGATGTTTTGCTTTGATCTACCGGGGAAAACGTTGCAGCAGGTTTGTTTGGTACATTTGATTCTACTGTTGGCGCAACAACGGTTTTAATCGTTTGTTCGTTAGCCGTGTTTGCGACAGTTGTTTTACCAGTATTGGTGTTTTTTGTATTCTGTCGGGTTGCGGTTTTGGTATAGGCTTTACCTTTACGCTTGGTTTCAACTTTGATAGGTGTTTTGTCAATTGCTTCATCTGAGGCAATTACGGTTTGGTTATTTTGTTTGGCCGTAGTTTTATCAGGTATTTGGGTTGAAACAACAGGATTCTGAATAATTGTTTGAGGGATTTGAATCGCAGATGTTGTTGGAAGGGTTTGCGTAATAGGGGCAGGAGTATTGTTTGGAGTTTGATCAGCCATAGTTTGAGGTTGTGTAGTAGCAGGCATGACATTGAGAACGTCGGTAGTGTCAATTTCAGATTTTATTGTAGGGGTAGTGTCTAAAACAGCTGTATCGCTGAGAATGGCAAGGCCGTCAGCAACATTTTTGTCAATTTGAGAAGTTAGACGTGCTTGTGCAATAGGAATGGAAATAGGTGCGGGAATACCATTTTCGTTTCGAGCAACAACGACTGGGGTTTGTACCGCAGGCATTGCTTGAGAAGCATGAACGTAGTCAGTGGCAGATGCTTTAAATTCTGTTGTTTGTACCGTTTTTAAAGCGGACATATCGTTGAGGATAGCAGAACCATTTGTAACGGATTTATTAGTTGGTTCAGATTCGGTGAATACGTTTGGTTCTGCAGCAACGCTGCTTTCCACGGTGTTGTTTGTGTCAACTGCGCGGCAGGTATTGTTGAGTTGGTGTGATGCGTAAACAGTGATGCCTTCAACATTGCAGACATACTCGGCAGCATTGGCGGCGGCGGGGAGGGTCAGGCTGAGGGCAATGGCGGTTTTGCAGAAAAACGGTTTCATAAAGGCAATAGAATCAGGTTGTTTGTTTAAAGTGTAATTATACTATGTACACTGTCAGCATCCGCCAACTTATTTTTAGGCGGTGTAAAACTGTGGCTGAAAGGTTGAAAATTGGAATAAAAGGTCTTAGGCCGTCTGAAATTTTCTTTCTCTAAAGTTTCAGACGGCCTTTGTTGTCATAACGTATTAAGCGTTCAACAGGCTTTCGTCCAATGTCAGCTCTTCGTTTTTATTGACGGCTACTTTGCGTGCCAAAACGTTTTGGGCGATTTCGTGCGCTTCGGCAAGCGAGTGCATCAGATAAGTACCGCATTGATATTCGTTCAGCTCGGGGATTTTGCTTTGGTCTTGAACAGTCAAAACATCCTGCATTGAAGCGAGCCATGCATCGGCCACTTTTTGCTCGTCGGGCGTACCAATGAGGCTCATGTAAAAACCGGTGCGGCAGCCCATCGGGGAAATGTCGATGATTTCAACGCCGTTGCCGTTTAAGTGGTCGCGCATAAAACCGGCGAACAGGTGCTCCAGCGTGTGAATGCCTTTTTCAGGCAGGATTTCTTTGTTGGGAATGCAGAAACGCAGGTCAAACACGGTAATGGTGTCGCCTTTGGGCGTGGTCATGGTCTTTGCCACGCGTACGGCAGGAGCGTGCATACGGGTGTGGTCAACTTTGAAACTGTCTAGTAGGGGCATTTGGGTATCCTTTGAGGTAAATAGATTTTTAGCTAGGGATATTCGAAGACTGAATCACAATTCCGTAATCTCAACCGCTTCGCCCGAAGCCGCGCTCAGTGCTTCGTTTAAAACGTCGTAGAAATCACGGCTGTCGCGTGTTGCCAGCCATTTGCCGTTTTGCTCGGCGAAATGGTAGCCGCCGCTTTTGGCAGCAATCCACAATTCTTGGTTGGGCGTGTGGCGGTTAACGATGATTTGCGTGCCGTCTTCGGCTTCGATGGTCAGCACGTTTCCAGCAAACTGGCAGTCGAAATCCCAGCCGTTTTCATCGATTTGATCTTCAATGTGTTCAAACAATTCTTCGCTCAGGCGGATGAATTCGCTTTCGGTCATCATGGCTTTTTGTGTGGTTTTTGTTTAAGATACCGAATCTTGCCACATTCGTAATGATGAAGAAAGTTTTACTGATGAAATACGGCGTATTTTTTGCAGCGGCAACGGCTCTGCTGCTCTCTGCCTGCGGTTATAAAGGCGACCTCTACCTGCCCAAAGAGGGCGACAAGGCGCGCTTCGGCGTGATTCAGACCGGCTTGAAATTCGATACGGCAAAAGAGCCGACCACTCAAACCAACGATTAAAAAAAGACTTCACAAACATGACCTTATCCTGCGAACAAATCCCTTATTCCCACCTTGCCGAGGAATTCGGCACGCCGCTTTATGTGTACAGCAAATCTGCGCTGACCGAGGCGTTTGAAAACTACCAAACTGCGTTTGCCGCTTTAAATCCGCTTGTCTGCTACGCAGTGAAAGCCAATGGCAACCTGAGCATCATCAAACACT
Source organism: Neisseria sp. 20925_1_37 (assembly GCF_041433255.1). Lineage (NCBI taxonomy): Bacteria > Pseudomonadati > Pseudomonadota > Betaproteobacteria > Neisseriales > Neisseriaceae > Neisseria > Neisseria sp. 20925_1_37. Next base: position 299,350 of record NZ_JAPWBC010000001.1, read on the forward strand.
TTGCTTCTTTGGGGAGCGGGTTTGACATTGTGTCCGGCGGCGAGTTGGCGCGTGTTTTGGCAGCCGGCGGCGATGCGGCGAAAACGATTTTTTCTGGTGTGGGCAAGAGTGAGGCAGAAATTGAATTTGCGCTGAATGCAGGCGTGAAATGCTTCAATATGGAAAGCATTCCCGAAATCGACCGTATTCAAAAGGTTGCCGCGCGTTTGGGTAAGGTCGCTCCGGTTTCCCTGCGCGTCAATCCTGATGTCGATGCCAAAACTCATCCTTATATCTCCACCGGTTTGAAAGCCAATAAATTCGGTATTGCCTATGCCGATGCGCTTGAGGCCTATCGTCATGCTTCCCGACAAAGCCATTTGAAAATCGTTGGTATCGACTGCCATATCGGCTCGCAACTGACCGACCTCAGCCCGCTTGTTGAAGCCTGCGAACGTATCTTGAACTTGGTCGACCAACTGGCAGACGAAGGCATTGTGTTGGAACACTTGGACTTGGGCGGCGGCGTCGGCATTGTTTACCAAGACGAAAATGTGCCTGATTTGGGCGCGTATGCCCAAGCCGCTCAAAAACTGATGGGTACACGCCGTCTGAAACTGGTCCTCGAGCCAGGTCGTAGTTTGGTCGGCAATGCCGGTTCGTTGTTGACGCGCGTTGAGTTTGTCAAACATGGCGAAGAGAAAAACTTTGTGATGGTCGATGCAGCGATGAACGATTTGATGCGTCCGGCGCTTTATGACGCTTATCATCACATTGAAGCGGTCGAAACCAAAGACATTGAGCCTCTGACGGCCAATATCGTCGGCCCGATTTGCGAAACCGGCGACTTTCTCGGCAAAGACCGCACCATCACCTGCGAAGAAGGGGATTTGCTGCTTATCCGCAGCGCCGGTGCGTATGGCTCAAGCATGGCGAGC